>JAKACM010000006.1 GCA_021821465.1 Bacillota bacterium | reverse complement strand
CTTCCGCGCCAAAAATCCGCTTAAAGACGAAATCCACCTGCGGGCTGAGCAACTTTCCCAATCTCATCCGCTCCCTTTTCTACCCTCATCCCATTATAACCGACAACTACGCTTCCACTCAACGACGGCGACCGTTGTCAAGAATCGCCCCGATTTGCGCCCCATTATGGGCGGATTGACCGGGGATGGGCAGGGCCAGGTGTTAAAGTGTATATGGCCGCCATGCTGTCCGGCCATCAATCGGGCGGGGCCGGGGGACGGCCCCTGAGACTCTCTGGGCCCTTAGCGCTGCGCCAAGAAAACGTCCGCCACGTATGCAGTTCAGCCCTTCGACACCACCTTGTACGATCAGGCGGCCCGAGCCTTTGTCTATACAATCATTCCACTACCCTAGAGACAAGAAGAAGAACGAACAGGCATGACAGCGGGCTATCACCCGGGAAGGAAACGTTAGAATAAGCGGCACGGAATCACTAACATGTCTTCCCACACGCTGAGGACGCGCCCTCAGAGTACAAGAATGTCTTGCACGCGTTTATTACCACATATTAGCTCACAAAAGTGAGGTACACCCGGGTTCCGCCACCCAATACGCTTGCAGAAAGATCCAGATGGTTTTCTCGGCAACATCTACGAGTCGGGCGACGGGCGCGATACCCCCCTTGCCTTCAAATAGATAATCGAACTTCTCTTGAATGCCGGGGTATGGATAATGAACACCCGTTCGTGTTAAAGATGGCACGAGCAAACTCCACAATTTACCAACAATTCACCATAAATGTTTTTCAATGACGATATATCATGAGTCCGTCACAGCGTCATGATTGAGCCGATACCCGGCCGAAGACGATTCGATCAGACGATAGCCATCCAGTCCCAAAGTACTCAGGCGAAGACGTAAACGCCTAGCATAGATGCGCACGTACTCAGGATGGTGTGCCGCCCCGGGACCCCATGAGCTTAACAGCAAGTCGCGACTGGTCACATAATCCCCACCGCTTCGGATTAACACCTCCAGAAGCCGACATTCCTGATGGCTCAATTGGCATTTGTTCTGTTTGATCTGCACCATACGCGTATCTTGGTGCAAGATCATATCCCCATACTGCATCATCGAGAGTCCGTCGTAACCCGTAGTCTCTGACCCGTCGATCATCTGATGGATTTTTTGGACAATCGCTTCGCGGTCGTAAGGATTCGCCACAATCTCGAGAGTCCTGGCTTGCTGATTGACTTCCCTCATCCAAACCGGTTTGTAGGGCTGACAAAGCAAAACCGGAACATTCGGCCATGCCTGAAACCATTTAGCGCCCCAGTATACGTCGTCAAAGGGAGACAGAGCCCAAACAATGAGCCGGGGAGAAAACGCCAAAGTTGTTCTATTTGGCAGTGCCTCCCTTTGAGGTGTATAACAGTCAAATCCGAGACGCTGCAGCCGATTGACCAAAATCTTTCCATATGTGGTGACACTCGACAAAATAATCACATGCACGAATCTGGGAAAATTGTGTTCGCTATTGATGACAAACACCTCCTCTCTACCCGGTCCTGCTTCCGACACGATTGGGCCGATTTTGGTGTCCCTTGGTCAAACTATGGATGTAGTGTTTGGTATAAAGCACGATTCAACAGCAGGACGTTGATGCGGCGCGGACCCAATACCCCTAAATCCGGGGCAAGAATGTGGGTTTGCACCAATTTCCGCAAAGTCTCTTGGCTCAGATGGGTATGCTCGGCGATACGGGGAATTTGAATCATCGCACTTTGCACGGTAATGTCGGGATCTAATCCCGACCCGGAACTTTCCACAAGGCTGACAGGAATTTGTGAGACCTTCAAACCCGGTGTGCTTCGAAGATATTGATGAATACGTCCTCGGATGTCTTGCACCAAGGTCGCGTTCGTGGGCCCGTAATTGCTGGGGGCCGAAGCGAAAGCATTGTAGGGTTGGGGCTTGCCCGTCGCAACGGATACCGTGTCCGACGGCCGTCCCCAAAAATAATCCGGGTTATTGCCGAAATATTGCCCGACATGTCTTGCCCCAATGACGCGGTTACCAAGGCGCACGACACTGCCATTAGCTTGATGAGGAAAGAATAATTGGCCTAAGCCCACCATCAAGAATGTATATCCCCATGCAAAAATGATCCACAAAGCGATGGTACTGAGTACCGCGCGTTTAAGCGTCAATGCCATGTGCTCTCCTCCTTCAATAGCGTTGATCTTAATGCATATACCTGGATGTTTTTTCTCATTAGGCCAACCCAAAAATCCCCAGAAAATGGTCAATGGCCCAGATCCCAATAAAAGGAATAATCACACCCAGAACACCCCAATTGAAGATATTGCGTGCCAAGAGCCGATCAGCCGATTGGGGTTGATAGCGTACGCCTCTGACCGCGAAAGGGATCAGAACCGGAATAATCAGTGCATTGAAAATAAGCGCAGACAAAATGGCGCCATGGGGTGTTTTCAATCCCATAATGTTCAATCCTGATAAGCCCCGAAGGATCGGCACAGTCGCAAACATCGCGGGAATAATCGCAAAATATTTGGCCACATCATTGGCCACGGAAAATGTCGTCAAGGCCCCGCGCGTAATCAACAGCTGCTTACCAACCATGATGACATCCAAGAGCTTGGTCGGATTCGACTCCAAATCCAACATGTTGCCCGCTTCTTTGGCCGCCATTGTCCCGGTATTCATGGCTAACCCGACGTCGGCTTGAGCTAACGCCGGAGCATCATTGGTTCCGTCTCCGGTCATGGCGACCAAACGTCCCTCTTTTTGCTCTTGTCGGATCAACTTTAATTTGGCTTCCGGGTTCACTTCCGCCACAAATTCGTCGACGCCCGCTTCCTGGGCAATGACCGACGCGGTAATTCGATTATCTCCTGTCGCCATCACCGTGCGAATACCCATTGTGCGAAATTGGGAAAAACGTGCTTTCAGCCCCGGCTTCACCACATCTTGCAGCACGATGATTCCCAAAGCTTCGGTATCCCGGGCAATGGCTAAGGGAGTGCCCCCTTGGATGGCTACATCTTCGGCATTGCTCTCTAACTCGTCCGGAACATCATGAAGCAGAAGTTTGATGGCACTGACCGCACCCTTGCGTACCACCTGACCATTGGACAAATCAATGCCACTCATCCGCGTATTGGCCGAAAAAGGCACTACCTCTCCTTCTACATCCCCCATCCTATCGGTGCCCAGTACCTTCTGTGCCAGTTCCACAATTGAACGGCCTTCGGGAGTGGTATCGCCCATCGACGAGATCAAAGCAAAATGGGCCACCTCCTCCATACTGATACCGGGCATTGGTCGAAAATGAGTGGCCATGCGATTCCCCACGGTAATGGTTCCGGTCTTATCCAAAATCAAGGTATCCACATCACCTGCCGCTTCAACGGCTCGCCCACTTTTGGCCACGACATTGATTTTGGCCACCCGGTTCATGCCTGCAATACCTATTGCTGATAACAAGGCCCCAATCGTAGTGGGAATTAGACAAACCAATAACGCAACCAATGTCGTGGTATTAACCACATGTTTCCCGTAATAGTGAGTAATCGGTCCCAACGTAACCACCACGAGAAGAAAGATAAAGGTCAAGACTCCCAACAAGGCGGATAGGGCAATTTCATTGGGTGTCTTCTGCCGCTCGGCACCTTCAACGAGCGCAATCATCCGGTCGAGAAAGGTCTTCCCGGGCTCATGGGTGATTTCTACCACCAGACGATCGGACAACAAAACCGTCCCCCCCGTCACGGCATCACCCGGTGCCTTAATCACCGAGGCCGACTCCCCGGTGATGACGGATTCATCCATAGCGCCGATGCCGTCCACCACAACCCCGTCTCCGGGCATTGTGTCTTGAACCTCGACTAGAACGTGCATTCCTTTATTGAGAAGGGGTGCATCGACCCAATTCCAAGTGCCATTGGCATTCAGAACTTTCCCCCGTAACGATGCCCGATTCCTTTTCAATGATTCGGCTTGGGCCCGTCCTCTGGCTTCGGCATAAGCTTCGGCAAAGGTGGCAAACAAAATCGTCACAAACAAGACAACTGTGACAAGTCCGTCATATACCCGGCTTGACGTGCTTGATGTACTCAGGGTCAACCATAACGTCACCAAGGTCCCCACTTCCACCACAAACATAACAGGATTGTGAATCATTTCTTTCGGATTGAGTTTGGCAAAGGTCTCGCCTAAAACATCTAAGATGCGATATCCTCGCACTCCGTCTTCACGCGTGTGGATTGCGGAAGACACCATTTCCCTGGCCATGCAACCAACTCCTCCATATTTAGCTCATCACTCATGAAGCAAAATTCCGCGAAAAAACGCGAGTGTGATTTACGAAAAGAACAAGTGATGGGCAGCCATTAAATACTGTTCCGCAATGGGTCCCAAGGCCATAACCGGGAAAAAAGTCAAGGCGTTCAATATCACGATGGATCCCAATAGAATACCCCAAAATAACGGGGTGTCGGTCCGCATCGTTCCGCTTGTCTCCGGTACTCTTTTTTTTCGCAGCAAAGATTCGCCGACTAATAACATCGCGATAATCGACGCGTAGCGCCCAATAATCACCACAATGCCCAAGGCCACTTCATAAAAAGGCAAGGAAGCTCCCAACCCCCCCATCGCGGAACCGTTATTGGCCGCCGCCGAAGTAAATCCATAGAGAATTTCACTGAGCCCTTGCGGGCCGGGGTTAAAAACTCCCGCCATGCCTTGCGGTGTCGCTGTAGCCAAGGCCGTTCCCACCAAGATCAGCAAAGGATGCAGTAAAAAGGCAATGGAGGCCAATGAAACCTCTTTCGCTTCAATTTTCTTGCCTAAGAATTCCGGAGTGCGGCCCACCATTAGCCCCATCAAAAAGATGGTGATGATCACAAACATCAGCATGTTTATAAGCCCGACGCCTTTTCCGCCAAACACCATGTTGAGAAACATGCCGAGGAAAAAGGCCATGCTGGAAATAGGAAGAAAGCTATCATGAGCGCTGGCCACGGACCCGGTAGTAAAGGCCATGGTGCTGGTTTCAAAAATGGAGGTGCCTCCCATGCCGAATCTCAGCTCTTTGCCAACCATATTGGCGTGCCCAGAGAGTCCCAACGCCGTAATGATAGGATTGCCGTGAATTTCCGGAAAATAAATCATGGCCAACATCACCACAAATAATGTTTCCGCTACGGCAATCAATGTCCAAGCCAAACGTTTTTTACCCGTAAACATTCCAAAAAGGTAGAAAAATGCTGAAGGTACCAACCCCATGGCCACAGCTTGAAAGATGTTGCTCAAGGCCGAAGGATTTTCTAAAGGATTGGCACTATTCGCATTGGTAAAACCCCCACCGTTTTGTCCGAGATGTTCAATAGCCTCCCATGATGCAATAGGCCCTCGCGGAACGATTTGTGTCTGGTGGTTTAGGGTGTGGATATGCAGATAGGGTCCCAATGTCTCCGGTACACCCAATGCCACGAAAATCAACCCGAAAATAACAGCCAGAGGCAAAAGCACCCGCGTTAACACCAAGGTCAAGTCCACAAAAAAGTTACCCAAGGCACGGCCCGACAATGCCCGCACAAAGGCGAGACCAGCCGCCGCACCACTGGCCGGCGTAACAAATTGCAAAAACTGGAGGACCGCAAAGGCAGAGAAATAAGACATGGTGTTTTCTCCGCTGTAAGCCTGCCAGTTCGTATTCGTCACAAAGCTGGACGCGGTATTAAACGCCAGCTGGGGATTCACATTACCGAAATGATTGGGGTTAAAAGGCAACGCCCCTTGGACACGAAGCAGGGCAAAGGCCATCAAGCCCCACACCATGTTGGTGAGAACAAATGCTACCCCGTATTCCAGCGCATTCATGGTGCTCTCGGTAGAGACCTTGAGCATGCGAAAAATCAGCCCTTCAACGGGTTTCATCGGTTTATCCAGCCACGTTGGCTGAAAGGTAAACACCTTGTACATATAAATGCCCACGGGTTTTAGCAAAAGCAGTAAACCGCCAATAACCACCGCCCAGGTTATGACCGTGCTTAACGTCATCCGGGTTTCTCCTCCTTCAAAAGTGTTCAGGATGAATGATCACGTAAAGCAAATATCCCATCATGATGATCGAAATGATGAGAAGAATAAGATTCTGCACGGTTCACCCTCCTCACAACCGTTCCAACAGATACATGAGCCAGACAATTCCCATGAAAACCAGTATCATCAAGACGACTAATTCCGCCGTCAACATGGCTGCACCTCGGTTTCGGTTTTATTGCTAACGCTCCTTGCATGTAAAACGCGTAAGATTTTAGAAATTCTTGTTAAAACCATACGGCGATTCCTGCGATTCCTCTCGATGACAGGAATCAATAGCATGATGGTTTTTTACAATCAATGCGACGTTAGATTACCATTCTGTCAATCTGCCGTCTGTAAAAATGTCCTAAATAATGCATAAAAATTCCATAAAATTCGTAGGGGAAAGGGAAAAATGCCCGAACACGAGACGGACGCCAAAGGATATAAAAGTGATATCACCTAGGTTTCATACAAGAGTGGGCATAAAGATAAGCGAAGGCGGATAACGGAAAGTTCAGTGAAGGTGTGCACCAACCTACACACCTAGTCCCATGGTTGTGGCTTGTATTAATGAGTGGTCATGACAACCTTACGATCCTCAAATAACCCTCACAATATTCGTGAGTAAGAACGGAGGGTCATTGCATTCGTTGCCCGGTGAAAGAATATTTTTTTCAAACGCGAGTGATTCACCCAAAAGAATGATAATGTGCCCACTTGAAAGTCGCAGCCAATAGGCACTACATCCGTGAATTCCTCCAATTTTATCCCAACAATATCGTTTGACACCGTTAGAGAAAATATGAGATTTCTCAAGACTTTGCGTATACTGTAAAGTATGGAGAGAAATGAGACGGGAGGACTTATTATGGTACAATCGGCAGATCATCTCTTTGACAATGCTATACGTATGTTCCCGCGCCATCATTACACTCACGGACATTGGCGTCAGGAAACTGCCGAAGTCGTGGTGGAGGAAGCTCTGACACTATTCGTCAATGGGCGTGAATTCGTCACGATGGTGGTAACTCCGACAGATATTCACGAACTCATCATAGGGTTTTTGGCTGCCGAAGGATTGATCCAAAATGACAGCGATCTGAGTGTGTTTCAGTACCATTCAGAAGAAGGACAGGTCTGGGTTCGAATTCCGGGATTGAAACCCGAACGGCTTAACCAATTCGGTAAGCGCTACCTCAGTGCATGTTGCGGACGGGGACGTCCGGGATTGTACTTTATGGACGACGTCGACCTCCAAGTTTTGCGCATCTCAACTTTTCCTTACGATTTGAGTGTAGACAGAATACGTCAATTGTTTCAGATTTTGAGCCGTCATACGCGCCAGCAGCATTCAGGGGGTCTGCATGCCGCCGGCATCGCCGATCGACTGCAAATGTTGGCGGTGCGCTTTGATGCGGGACGCCATAATGCGTTGGACAAACTCTACGGGCATACACTATTGCACCACATGTCTCGTGATGACAAAGTGATTATCTTTTCGGGACGGCTATCGGCGGAAGTCATCGTCAAAACCGGACGTATGGGCGTTCCCGTCCTGATTTCTAATGCGGCTCCGACTACCATGGGATTGGATTTGGCGGACCAGCTAGGCATAACTGTAGTGGGCTTTGTCCGAAACAATGAAATGAGCGTTTATACACATCGAGAAAGATTAGCATCTGCACAAGATCTGCACTGACACACAAATCTTTAATTTTTATGGATATTGGTGATTTTTGACTATTCGGCTGATGGCTTGGGCCAAGTCGTTAACGGCATTGCGCTCTTGTGCAAGCGTGTTGTGCACCCCACCAATCTCGATCAGGACATCGCCCGGAGCCAACTGCTGATTGTACCGGTACGGAACCTGGTCGATGCCATTACCGCGCAAGATTTTGGGAGAGATTTGCCTCAAATCGTAGGCCATGTGTTTCGCGAACGTAAGATTTTGTTGCCCATAAGGATTGGGAAGCAACTTGTTACTGCCCACAACCAAGAGAATACGCGCGGTCTTGATTCCGTGAACAACTGCCGTGGTGGTATTAAAGGACTTGTCGCTGCGGTGGATATCTAAAATGATATGCACACTTGGATACCACTTTAAGAGGTCTTTTGCGGTATTATACGACTCGCTATAACTCGCTAATAACCCGTGTGACATATTGTCAACCCGGGACTGAATGACCGGAATTCCCAAGCCCTGGAGATCTTCTGCCAGCCACCACCCGACCTGAACCACGGTTTTGGACCAGTCTGTCGAATAGGCTGCGGAAGAATTTTTCGGTAAAACGGGCCAAAACGCTTCGCGACTGTGTGTTTGGTATATCCCCACCAAAGGACGTTGACCCAATTGAGCCCAAATACGGCCCCCATCCCCGGGTAATGTCGGGTTCACAGCCAAACGTGCGGACTTATGACGGGTAGGCGGTCCCGAAGAAGACGTCTTATCGCTTCTGGCCGACGGAACAAGACTTAAACTCGGAATCTCGATTTGCAATATCTTTTGCAAACTGTTCAACTCGACACCGGAAATATCGGTCAGTGCCATCATAATCACCGACCGAACATGCGCATGAAATGATCCACGATGTCGAGTCGATAGTTTCAGAAGGGGTAACCCTAAATCGATCCAGTTCAAAAATGTCCCCGGAGTAGCATGCCATCTATTTAATGTGATGCTCAACCATGATCGCTTGGTGGGAATTCCGATATGACCTGAAACTGGTAACATCCCGCCTTTTTTGGCAGGCAGACCCAAGAATATGGTACTCGTCACCCCGAGAATGCTTAAGTAGAAAACCAGACTTGTCCACGGAAATCTCCTAGGAAAAAAAGGACGAAGAGGTTTATGCGCATGCCTTGTCGACGGGTTGTCGTCACCTTCGTGATTCAAAATGCGCTCGGATTGGGACCACCTGAACCAAATCACCTTCGGAAAACGCAGGAAAAATCGTCGCCGCATAACTCTCGCCTCCTTCATCGATTTATATGGTAAATATTGGGCAGTTAGACCAAGGTGTTTACTCCCTTCACCGATAAGAATCGCTCAGGAAATTCCTTCAATTTCGATCCTGCTTGCGACAAAGGAACAAACCGAAATATAAAAAGGACAAAGCAGATGCTTGCGAACGACAGACGAATATCGGATGAAGTGTCTAGGCGAAAAACTTCTTCCCTAATTTCTCCACATGTTGGCATTTCACGCCCTCAGACTCGAAAAGGAATCCTTTTGCTGCGGATTTCAAAGCATGATTCCTGTGTCCATCAATTCCACGCCCCAAAGCAAGGGAGAGTGTTAACCGCGCCTCATTGAAGACGGAGGAAGGCCCGGAACACCAAAAACGGCCTTCGGATCGATGGTTGAGTGGGGCTCGGCGAAAAAATTCACTGAAACCTTTTCATCAGTAATAATCTAACCCAAGAGGGATCCACGCACGCTGCTTCTTGCCGGCTTAAGGTCGACGCATCCTCCGCACAGCATTTTGATAAATAGTTCATTCCCTGTATATGGTGGAATATTCGCAAAGTTTACCCCGCTCACCGACCATGGTATAATTTTTGTTCAGGAGGTATGACACCTTGGCCAATATTAAGTCAGCCAAAAAGCGAATCAGGCAAACCGAAGCGCGAACCCTGCGTAACAAAATTCGTAAAACTATGGTCAAAACGTCCGTACGGCGTTTTGAAAGCGCTCTAAATCAAAAGGATTTTGAGTCCGCTGAATTGGCGTTGCGGTTTTGTTATGCGCGTCTGGATCGGGCGGCACAAAAAGGCTCCATTCACCGCAATGCTGCGGCACGCAAAAAATCCCGCCTGACGGAGCGATTGAACAAAAGTAAGTCGGAGTCCGCATAATCACGAGAAAAACCCCGCTGATTCGGGGTTTTTTTACGTGGTTGTCTTTTTTCCAATTGCAGCCATATACATTACGACCCATGTCGCGCTGTCACCGAACCCGGTTTTTAGGGACTGGTCCACAAAAGAAGCACGTTGCAAAAGCTCTGCAATCTCCTGCAATGACCAATATTGCGCATACTGCCAAAGTTTCTTGGCCGGAAATTCCTTAATTCCTTCCTTTCGTGCGAATTCTTGCCATGTGATTCCGTTTTCCTTTGCTTTCAAGGCATGGTTTAGTTTGATTAACTGCCGGACCGCTACGATAAAAATTAGCAACGGCGCCTTGCCTTCACCGAGCAATTCCCAAGTTTGCGTAATGCTTCGGCGAGAGTCGCGCTGAGCCAAAGGTTCCGTTATCCGCCACAACTCGGTATCATGGGGCATAGGGACCACGAAGTCACGAACACTGTCCTCGTCCCATTTCCTCTTAGGGGCATACAACATCATTTTATCCAGTTCAAAAATCAGTTGCTGTTCATCGCGCAATACCGCATCGGATATTAAATCAAGAGCAGCGGGAGTTACAACCAAATGCCGAGCCTTAACTTCTCGTTGGACAAAACGGCGATAGAGATTGGGAGGCAGAGCCTTCAATTCAATCGTGCGTTGCGGTCCAAAAATTTTTGCCGAAGATAGGTTGGCTTTGGTGTCCCATATAATTAGCAAAGCCTCCGGATCCGGGTGCTGAAGATAAGTATCGAGGCTTTCGTCTCTCTTGGACCACTGCGCATCCTTTACCACAATCATACGCCGCTTATTAAAAAATCCGATGGTACGCAACTCCATCTCCAGTTCGGGCCAGTTAGCCACCGCTTCCTTAAATACAAATCCATCATCATAACCATCACCCAGAAAGCGCTTTCTTGCCCGGTGAATCCACTGTCTGCCCCAATAACTGTTTTCTCCACCCAATAGATAACAAGTCCCAAGATGCCCCTGTTCCAGCTCTTCCAACGCGTCCACAATATTCACAGCCTAATCTCCCCGTGCCAATCTATCCACCTCGTTCTTATGTGGCCATATTGTACCAAAGAACCAAAAAAGAGAAAAACATGACAAACACCTTTACCGAAGAGCATGGCTTTTTAGTCCGAATCAGGATAAGGCAGGGCAATGCTGACAAATGTGCCCTTGTGTGGAGAAGATGAAATTTCCAAACGAGCCCCGTGTGCATCCACCAATTGTTTGACAATAAGCAAGCCCAGCCCGTGGCCCTGGGACTTGGTTGTGCGTCTTTCCACAAACAACGTGCGCAGAACCTCATCGGGAATTCCCGGACCATCGTCCTCAATAAATACATAATGCGCCTTTTCATCTTGCCGAACCCAAACTTTTACCTTAACCCCATTCGGAGTAGCCTCGGCAGAATTTTTGAACAAGTTAATGAAAATTTGTGCAAATCTATCCGGATCCACATAAATCCAGTCGTCATGCAATGTCATGTCAATCGCTAATTTTTGCGGCATTCCGGTTTGGATCACAGACCACGCCTTTTCCACGAGGGGTTGAACGTCGCACCATTCCTTGCGGATCTCCCGGCTCTCGGACAACCACATCAAATCCGATGTGAGTCGCGACAGTCGATCGATTTCGACCATGGCCTGAGTTAACTGTTTTTTGGCGTCTTCGTCGGAACTCTGCATCAATGCCAGTTCGACATAACCGGACAATGCCGTAAGCGGATTTCTCACTTCATGCATCATGGCCGAGGCAAATTGCACCCCGATGCGCTGGTCCTCTACCAGACGTTGAGGAATCGCCTCGATTATCGCCCAGGGATAATGGGTATGAATTCGGATCTCATACTGGCTTTGGGTTAAAGTAAAAAAAACCTGATGGCCCCGGCGTAGCACGACATGCCACGGAGGCAACCACTCCACGGAATTCCAGGACCGTCCCACAATATCTTCGTCCAAAAGCACTCGCGCCGTATAATTTCCCAGGATGAAATGGCCATCTTGGGCTATCGCGACACCCACTTGCAAAAAGTCGCCAACCATACCCGAAAGGTTATCCGAGACCCACAACAGATATCCTTCTACATTTCCGGCAAGATTTCGCACCGGCTGGCTCTCGACCGCAACCTGCACTCCCGAGGACAGAACGACAGGAGCAATCCGTTGATGCTCCTCTTTTTGTACAACTTGCCGCAACAAGGCTCTTACGGATTTGCGACCGGCATGAAACCATCCGGCATATCGATTGCGCCATAAGATTTGACGACTCGGCGCTACGTATAATAAAGGCAAAGGAAGATGGTTCAAAATCTCCTTGTTAACCAAAAAGTCATTAGTCAAGTGTATATGGGGCAAGATGGAAAAGGTATGAGACAACTTGTGCATCTCCTGTCCTATGCATTCATCAGAAAGACATCATTATGATAACTTTGATATTTCTTCCACGTCTAGAAAAATTCCTGCTTGTGCCCACCGAATCTGGGCAAAGCCGCTCTTGCTTCCGGGAGCCTGTTAAATAGAGTACGATAGAGGACACGTGAGACACAAGTGATCGCTTGACGCTTATTGCATCCAGCACCAAGGAGTGAGTCAATGACCAACAGCACAAGCAAACGTACAGGATTAGGTTATGCCGACATATTGGTGGGTGCCGTCATCATCACCGTGTTATATTTTTTAATCACATGGGCAACACATGCCCACCACTATTATCCGGAAACGGGCGGCATTTCCCTGTCTTTGACAAAGCTTCCTCTCTACGCGTTGTATTCATGGTTGCGGATGTTTGCTGCTTATGTCATTTCGCTCATTTTTACCTTTGGATATGCCTATCTGGCTGCTTATAACAAACGCGCTGAAAGGATTTTGATTCCGCTTCTGGACATTCTTCAATCTATTCCGGTTCTGTCCTTTTTGCCTGTGATCTTGCTCGCTTTTATCGCCCTATTTCCCCACTCCAGCCTAGGGGTCAATCTCGCCTCCATTGTGTTAATCTTTACGGGTCAAGTTTGGAACATGGTCTTTGGACTCTATAATGGGCTCATTACCATTCCCGCCGACCTCAAAGAATCTGCACGATCCTTCAACCTCTCGGCTTGGCAACGTTTTCGCCTGCTTGAACTTCCCTTTTCCATGGTCGGTTTGGTTTGGAATTCCATGATGTCATGGGCGGGGGGGTGGTTCTTTTTGATGGCGGCCGAAATGTTCTCTTTAGGCAACCGTAATTATCAATTGCGGGGATTAGGTTCCTATTTGCAGACGGCAGCCAACCAAGGAAACTGGCTAAAAGAAGTGTGGGGCCTCATCGTGTTAATCTTCGTCATTGTGGGAATGGATCAGTTGGTCTGGCGTCCGTTATTGGCCTGGGCAGATAAATTCAAGATGGAAATCACCGAAGGTGCCGTCCGTCCCCGTTCAGCCATACTCATGGTGCTGAGACGTTCCATCATAGTCGAGTGGCTGGGCAGCCATGTCATATCCCCGGCAACACAATGGGCCGATCACCTCTTTGGCCATACTCTTCCTCAATTGACAGAGAAGCCGCCGATTGCCACTTTTTCCGGTATTATTCGTGCTCTTTTACTGACCCTTTTCCTCTTCGCTGTCTTTACGGCTTGGCAAGGAACCGTGCATCTCATGGCTCACTGGACCTGGTTGCAAATATTCACGGTCATGATGGCCGTCGGTTCGACATTGACCCGCGTCTTAGCCGCTCTTTTAATTTCCGTGTTGTGGACAGTGCCATTGGGAGTGTTCATCGGCTCTCATCCCAAATGGGCCGAAACACTCACTCCTTTGACTCAGATTGCGGCCTCAATCCCTGCCACAGCCCTATTTCCGGGTCTCGTAGCCTTGCTAATCGGAGTGGGTGGTGGATTAAATACAGCCTCCATTTTGCTGATGGTTTTGGGCACACAATGGTATATTTTATTCAACGTCATTGCCGGAGCTTCCGCTATTCCCACAGATTTGCGAGAAGCCGCGACCATCTTTGGATTAAAACGGTGGCAGACATGGAAAACCTTGATTTTACCTGCTATTTATCCCTATTTAATAACCGGTTTAATCACGGCCTCCGGAGGAGCCTGGAATGCCAGTATCGTGGCGGAATATGTCAGTTATCACAACCACACCTATACGACCTTCGGGGTCGGATCCATGATTGCCCAAAGCTCACAAAAGGGCCAGTTTTCCTTGCTTCTTTTAGCCACAGCCAGCTTGGCTGTCATTGTCGTGTTCATTAACCGTTTTGTCTGGCGTTCACTCTACAACCGGGCATCCAAACGCTATTCTTTGTAAGCCAGGGGGTTTTGAGATCCATGATTCGAACACCATACGAAGAGAAAAGCCGATTCATCCGTCTCTTAGGCGTAACCAAAACTTATCCACAACCCGATAAATACGATATTCGAGTCCTCGACGACATTACCTTAGATATCCGCGCCGGTGAATTCATCGCGCTTTTAGGGCCTTCGGGGTCCGGAAAATCAACCCTCCTGCGTATCATTACCGGTCTGTCTCGCCCCTCTTACGGTACCGTATTGTATCGTGAACGTCCGGTCATGGGGCCCAATCCCCAGGCAGCCATGGTTTTTCAGTCTTTTGCCCTCTATCCCTGGTTAACCATTTTACAAAACGTGGAACTCGGTCTCGTTGCCAAAGGAATCGAACGCTCCAGGCGGCGCGACAAATCCTTGGGGCTTTTGGATCTTATTGGCCTAAGCGGATATGAAGACGCTTTCCCCAAGGAGCTCTCCGGGGGCATGCGTCAACGCGTGGGCTTCGCCCGGGCACTGGCTGTCGATCCTGAACTTTTGTGCATGGATGAACCCTTTTCGGCACTCGATTTCCTCACCGCCGAAAATTTGCGTTCGGAACTGTTAGATCTCTGGCTCAAATCGAAAATTCCTACCGAGACTATTCTCATGGTCACCCATGGAATTGAAGAAGCTGTGTTTATGGCTGATCGCATTGTGATCTTGTCGAAAAACCCGGCGCGGATTGTGGCTGACTTCTCAGTACCGCTCCCTTATCCGCGCAACCGCAAATCCCCGCAATTTATTGAGCTTGTGGACTATGTCTATAAAGTTGTCACGGGCCGCAATGACGAACAAGAAGCCATCTCTCAAAAAACATTGGACAAAGCACCCGCTCCTTCCCAGAAAACCCGCCTGGCTCCTATCCCCTATGGTCACATATCCATGTTAAGCGGACTCTTGGAATTGGTGGCCGACCGCGGAAACCGAGATGATTTATATCATCTGGGTTCCGAGTTGTTTTTGGAAGTGGACGATTTGCTGCCGGTAACGGAAACAGCCGAACTTTTTCATTTGGCTGAAGTGAGAGAGGGCGATCTGGTGCTCACAGATTTAGGCAAGCAATTTGCACAGGGAGAGGTGACGGAGCGCAAGCGCATAATTCGTGAACAGTTGAAAGATGTTTCGCTGTTCAACCTTATTGAGCGCGTTTTGCAAAACAAGGCCAACCATGCCATGCCTAAGGAATTTTTTAATGAGATCCTCGAAGAGCACTTTTCTGTCAAGGAAGCCGAACGCCAGCTGACCACAGCCATAAACTGGGGACGGTTTACCGAGTTCTTTCACTACGATCCCGACACCGAAATGCTGTATCTGAGCACAGACCAGCAAATTGTTGATGAACACTTCGATTCCCACAAGAAAAACGAATAGAGAGGGCATACTCCTAAGCGGAGGTGAAGATTATGTTAATGCGATGGGATCCACAGGACATCCAGCATTTCCGCAATGACATGTCCCACGTTTGGAGTCGCATGCGGGAGGACTGGAATCTCGACGACACGAAACCACGCACCCATTTGCATCAAATCGAAAATGGGTATCTCGCAGAATTCGAACTGCCGGGAGTCAATCCCGATGAAGTTAACATTGAAGTGGGGGAAGAATCCATCTCAGTCAAAGGCGCATTTCCTGCATCCGCATTGGAAAAAGACACGCGTCAGGGGGAAGAATTTCACGCTGTGGTGGGATTCCCCACGGAGATTGATCCCGAGACGGCTACGGCAGACTATCAATTCGGACTGCTCCGGATCACCGCGTACAAATCCATGGCACGACGAAAAAAAATTAGCATTAACGCCCATTGAAAAACACCTAAGGGGCCTATCGGGCCCCTTGCTTCACTTATCCGGAGGATCCGGCTTTTTCCCCGAAAAGACCCCCGCCATAACTCCAATAAACAACCCGCCCACCAAAGGCTGCCATCCCTGTGCCGGCGGACCGACCCACAAAATGGAAGCCGTCTCCGCCACCAGTGCCCCGATCGCGGCCACAATCATCGTCCATACCACATGTACCGGACCTCGAGGCCGGCGGGATCGGCCCAAAATCCCTCCGATGATTGCCGAACTTGCCGCAATAGCTAATGCCAGAACAGTCTTCAACGGACAACCACGTTAACCAGGCTGCCGGGAACGGAAATCACCTTGAGGATAGTTCGGCCCTGGGTCAATGCTTGAATTTTTTCCTCGGCCAGCGTCAATTCCCGCAATTGATCGGGATGGATATCCTTAGCCACCGTCAGACGGCTTCGTACTTTCCCATTGATTTGCAAGGCAATCGTCACTTCGTCATCTTCAAGCCATTTCTCCTCGTGTCGAGGCCACTCGGACACATGCACACTGTCCTCATGACCCAGACGATGCCAGAGTTCTTCGGCCAGATGCGGTGCAAAAGGAGCCAACAGGCGGATAAGAACTCCCATGATTTGGCTTTGCTCTTCCGAAGGAATGCCCTCAATGTCTTGATATAAGGTGTTGGTCAGTTCCATCAATGCACTGATCGCGGTGTTAAAAGCCCGCCGTTCCGCAATATCCTCACTGATTTTCTTAATGGCTCGGTTAACCCCTTTATAGACACGGATGCGAGCTTCTTCCGATACCCTGCCCGAATGGGGTTTAACGATGAGACGGTATACGCGTTGCAAAAAGCGATAGGCTCCCTCGACACCCTCCTGTGACCATTCAAAGTCTTTGTCCGGAGGCGCGGCAAACAACATGAACACTCGCATCGCATCTGAGCCTCGTTGCGTCATGATATTTTCGGGGCTTAAGGTATTGCCTTTGGATTTGGACATTTTCTTTCCGCCGTAAATCACCATGCCTTGTGCCAAGAGACGTTTAAAGGGTTCGTCAACAGGAACCAATTCGGCGTCATATAGCACTTTGGTGAAAAATCGCGAATAGAGCAAGTGCAAAACTGCGTGTTCTTTTCCGCCCACATATTCATCCACAGGCATCCAATAATCTACACCGGTTTTAAGAAACGGTTGGGCCGCATGACGGGATGTATAGCGGTAATAGTACCATGAAGAATCCACAAATGTGTCCATCGTATCGGTTTCTCGGTAAGCCAAGCCATGACACTCGGGACACGATGTCTCGATCCACTCCTTGACTCCGGCTAAAGGAGATGCTCCTTGACCAGTAAATTCCACCTCTTGAGGCAGCAATACAGGAAGTTGGTCCTTGGGAACAGGAATGGCACCGCAATGGGGACAATGAATAATCGGAATGGGCGCTCCCCAATAGCGTTGCCTGGAAATCAGCCAGTCCCGCATGCGGTAACTTACCCTGACTCCGCCCTTCCCTTCTTCCTTCAATGCCCGGGCAATGGCTTCTTTTGCCTTTTCGTTGGACATTCCCGTAAATGCGCCGGACTCAATCAAAACCCCCGGGCCTGTATATGCCGTCCGGCCAAAATCCTCGCTCGGATTCTCAGGTTGCACCACCACTTTAATTGGCAATTGATACTTGTGCGCATAAGCAAAATCACGGTGATCATGAGCGGGCACTCCCATTACCGCCCCCGTTCCGTAATCGACTAGAACATAATTGGCGATCCAAATAGGCAACCGCTCTTTGGTCAAGGGGTGTATAGCATAGCCGCCGGTGAAAATTCCTCTTTTCTCCGTGTTTTCCCGGGTTCGTTCGATATCGCTGTGAATACGTTCGGCAGCAATAAATCGGCGCACTTCATCCCTATGAGCATAGGACGCGATAATGAGTTCCACGAGCGGATGCTCGGGGGCTAAGACCACATAGCTCGCTCCATAGAGTGTATCCGGACGAGTTGTAAATACGGTGATATGTCGGTTAATCTCCGGCACATCGAACACGATCTCTGCACCCACACTCTTCCCGATCCAGTTAAACTGCTGGGTCTTAATCTCCTGAGGCCAGTCCAGGGAGTCCAGAGAAGACAGCAATCGGTCCGCATACTCGGTTATCCGAAAATACCACTGGGTTAGATCTTTTTTGATTACAATGGAATCACATCGCCAACACAATCCGTCCTCAACTTGTTCATTAGCCAAAACGGTTTCGCAACTAGGACACCAGTTAACCGCTCCTTCTTTGCGATAAGCCAATTGACGTTCATAAAAAAGCAGAAACAGTTCTTGAGTAAAGCGGTAATATTCCGGTTCCGAGGTCGTCACCTCGCGAGACCAGTCCAAAGACAGTCCCATTTGCTTCATTTGTGTCTTCATATAAGCAATATTAGCCATAGTGGAGGTACGGGGCGGAATGCCGCTTTTAATGGCAGCGTTTTCCGCGGGCATGCCAAAGGCGTCCCAACCCATGGGATGTAAAACATTGTATCCCGCCATCCGCCGGTAGCGGGCAATGACGTCGCCCAAGGTGTACACCCGCACATGTCCCATATGCAAGTGCCCTGAGGGATACGGAAATTGCTCCAGACAATAAAACTTCTTCCGGGTTGAGTCTTGAGCTTCATACAACCGTTCCTTTTCCCACGCCTTTTGCCATTTTTTTTCGACTGCCCGCACGTTGTAGCGATCGAGCGTGGACATCGCGGAAGACTGTTCTTCCTTGATCGTCATGGTCTTCCCTCCAATAAAAAAAGTCCCAGTCTGCCAACAGGGACGAGTCATGGACCCGCGGTACCACCCAGTTTAGTGCCACAATGACACTCACTTAATTCGGCAATAACGGGCCGACCCGCACTCTCACACGGTGAGTAAGGGAACATATTCGGTCTAGCTCGCACCGGCCGCTAGCTCTCTGTGGCCCTATAAATTCCCCCGATAACCGCGATCATTAAGCTCTAAAGATTGGGTTAGATTTTATGTACCAACAATTTTACCTCGAAATTCTCATCAAATGCAAATAGAGCCCACTAAATCTTCCGACCGTTCCGTGATTCGCCAACAATTTTCTTGTTCGTCGATAAAGGGTTTTTCTATTTCGTCTCGAATTGTCACATAGTTATAATGTCCACGTGTGATGGACGTGTTGGAGGCGTCGAATATGGATCCGGTGACAGATGCCCGCCCGGGTGATGTATGGCCCAGGTGGATTCGTGAGCGTTTATTGGAAGCAGCTTTTCAGCCAATCGTCTCTCTTAGAGACGGTTATGTTCTGGCTTTTGAAGGACTTAGCCGGCCTCTGTTGCCCTGGGGAGAACCTGTTCCGGTGTTGGATTTAATAACCTCGGCTGAACAGCATGACAGCTTGCTGACTTTTGACCAACTCGCCTTTCAAGGAATCATTGCGGCGTTTTGTCAAAGCCCGGTTCGGGATACCTCTCAACTATTCATTAATATTCTCCCCAAAAGTCTTTTGACACCGGCGCCATTTTTACAAGCCTTACAAGAATCGGGATTGAAGGCAGAGCAAATCGTTCTCGAAATCTCGGAGCGAGAAACCATTGCAGAAGGCGACGCAAAACTTCGGGAATATCTTGCCCCTTTTCGCAACATGGGCATCCGCATTGCCTTGGACGACATGGGATCAGGGTATTCGGGCCTGACCCGTCTCATTGAATTGCAACCGGACTTTGCCAAAATTGATCTGACCTTGGTCCGAGATATCGACAAGAACGCCATTAAATTCGCGTTGTTGGAAAGTACCGCACGTTTCGCCAAAAAAACCGCTGCAACCTCCCTGATTGCAGAAGGAATTGAGACGTTTGCCGAGTTATATACACTCAAAGAAATCGGAGTAGAGTTTGGACAAGGATATCTCTTGGGAAAACCCAACCAAGAATTCCATGCCAGCTTAAATTCTTCGGATTTCAAGACATTGGTCTCGTCCAAGCCTCCCGTGAACTATCAGTTAGACACGTTATTAACGACAACCCGCCAAATGGTTCGCGGCTTAGCCCAAGGAGAAGGGGTCTACAACTCCTTAACCTCACTGGCAAAAAAGCTAACGGGGGCCGATACTGCGGCATTATTCAAACTGGAGAATACGCATTTTCGGTATGTCGCTTCGAGTCAGGAGTCCCCATTGCCGAAAAGCCCAATGTTCCACGATATGGTCATTGATCAAATGTCGGCTTTGTACCACGCGATTGTGACTCGCGAGCCCGCCATTTTCCAACAAAAATCCGCCACGGATCCCCATCTTTGGTCGGAACATTTGGCATCGGTTATTGTGGCTCCAATCTGCGATAACTTGGGCTGTTGGGGAGTATTGCATGTCGGGTACCACGAACCCAACCAGATTCGCTCCGACACTATTCATCTGGTCGAGAGTATCGCGGCTTTGTTTACCTTAGCTCTCGGATATTCGCAAAAGGAAGAAGCAGTCAGCGAACAGGACATGTTAGGTGAGCCTTTGTTTGAAGCCATCTCAAGCTTAGCCGAAAGTGCCGATCTGGAGCATTTACTGGCTAAAACCACCGCCGCCGCTCTGGCCGTGACCGGCGGACACGAAGGATGGATCGGGATTCTTCATGATTATGTTCTGCACTGTGTGCGCCATGACGGCAAATCCTTTGATGTGCCGCGCCAAGACTTGTTTGATCCGACCAGTGACGACGGACGGGGGCCGGTCGGACAAGTGCTGCAAACCCGTTCGGCGCGCATTATTCCCAACATTATGAACGACCCCTCCCTTGCGCCTTGGCTCAGTGCGTTAACAGAAGCCGGGATCCAATCCGCCGCCGGCATTCCGCTGATCTCGGGCAGTCATCTTTTAGGTATTCTAAAAGTGTATCATAGCCGGATCGGCGGATTTACTTCCGGACGCGTGCGCCGTCTTTACGCGTTAAGCAGTCTGGCGACGGCCTTAATTGAGCGTTCTCTCAATGCTCTTGCGTTCAATGAGCGGATCCGGCGCCAAAGTTTGCTGGCACAATCCCTTTCTCGGATGAATTATGCTAAATCGCAACACGAAATTTTTTCGCTCCTGACAAACACTCTGATTCGTTATGGCCCCTTTCCGCTGGCTTTAGTACTGGTCCGGGATGGGGGAGTCTTTGTGCCGGTGTTTCCTGACAACGATGAAGAAGAAAGCCAAATGAGACTGTGCCTGCCTTATGGTGACGATCATGCCGTCTTGAAAGCGTTAAGGTCCGATCGCAGTCTTTATGTCGTGTCCGGTCGCTACCGACAGGATGCCCTGACTCATTTTTCCAATCGCCATGAATTCCAGTCCTATGCCGTGATACCTTTAGGGATTCTTGACACGGCTGTGGTCCTTTTTGCCCATGACACCGAGTCACTGGTTCCGGCATTACCGGAACTGGAGTCCTTTACTCGGGCCATGGGTCAAGCCTTGTCCAAGAATGTGCTTCAAAGTCAAATTGCACAAGAACAGCAACAAATGGACGGAATGTTGAGTTCGATCAGAAATCTTGCCGCTGTCAAAAATCCGCGGGCTTTATGGGAACATGTGACACAGGTGCTGGTCCATCAAATCGGAGTCGAAGGTGGATGGCTTGTGAACACAAAGAACTTCATGGTGCCGGCCTTAATCTTCGGTCAGGTTCCCGATTACGTCTCGTGCCTATTACAACCCGGGCAACAAAAGCCTTCTCCCTTCATGCTCGGTGCGAGTGAAATACCCCTCTCTCTAAGAGAAGAGGGAATAACCAGAGTCTTGGGTTTCCACTTTGCTTTTCCGGAAATGGATGAGGAGGGCTTTCTCTTAGTACTCAGCCGGAACCCCGGCTTTTCAAAACATCAGCAGCAGCTCATGCAGATTCTTGTGTCTTTCGCGGAATCAATCTACAAGAGGATTACAATGCAAAGGCAACACGAAGGCCAGGCACAAACCGATATTCTCACTCATCTCCCCAATCAACTGGGTCTTGAAGTCTTCTACCGCAAACTACAGCATGCGGCCGAAGGTGAACACGGCGAGGTCGGCTGTGTTCTCTTTGATGTTGTCGACTTATCCCAGGTTAATCATAATTTGGGCGAAAATGTCGGCACGAAGCAATTGGTTCAATTAGCCCACTATCTCCATAATGCCGTAAGGCATGAAGGCATTGCGGGACGAATCGGTGGGGATAAATTCATGGTTCTTTATCCTCAAATCAGTCTTGAGGCGCTGGAAGAACAAATCCCCGAACTTGTGGATGAATCGCCGCTTGGCCTGAGGTGGGTTGGCATCTTTGTACATACTTAATAAGATAACTCATATCCTAGGGACTACCATTATTGGTTAAATGTGTCTCAGGAATAGTGTAATGCTCTACGCCCCCTCTGTTGGCGTCGGTCTGTAGATGAGGTCGTGGCCATTTTACCGGGACAGGTCAGTCGTGAGCCGAGACAAACGCGGGGACTGCTCTCGCCATGGTTGATCCCCATTCCCGAGATTGCCCGTTTTTCTCGCCGGATTACGCCCCATAGGGATGCGGCACGGTTGCGACACACGCGGCGAGCAACCGGTCGGCAATGCGGGTGCCAAAAAAGCGGCGGTTAAACCGGTACATAAATTCTTCGAGATAGAGTTGGCGCCGGGCGCGTCCGCGCCCGTGATAGGTCCCATCAATAAATGTCTTCGCCAGACTAATCACGGTATTCACCCAATGAAACACTTCAGGAGCCTCGGGATCCCGACTCAGGGTGACTCGGTGATCGGCTTGATGCGCTTGCGCTCCGGCCGCATAAATGTCCGCTCCATCACTGCGCCAGACCCCGTACAGGTCGACCCGGCGTTGCAAGACCTCTAAGACGGGTTCCTTCTGTAACGATTCAACGGCTTCCAAAAAGACATACTGCGGATGTCCGTGGTCGGTCAAACTGACCCCCACCACCACCGGGTCTTGGTCCGTCCCGCGGCCCCGCTTGCCAGGGCCATGACTGACGCCCCCAAAATAGGCGTCATCGAGCTCGACCAACCCGCCCAGTTGATAGCGGCCATTGCGATCGCCCATGGCGCGCTGAATCTTGTGGTGCATCAACCAGGCGGTCGGATAGGACACCCCCAGTTCGCGGGCTAACTCCACAGCCGAGACCCCGCCTTTGTCCACGGCCACGCGGTAAATGGCCAGAAACCAGACCGGGAGCGCCACCTTGGTCCGATGAAACAGCGTGCCGGCCGTCAGGGACACTTGGTGGTGGCACTGGGTGCATTCATAGAGGACATCGGTGCGATCCGATCGCTGGATCTTCCAATACTCGCGTCCCCCACAATCCGGCTGCGGGCAGACAAATCCTTGCGGCCATCGCTGATTCAACAAATACTGACGACAGGCCTCGTCCGTCCCAAATTTCTGCGTCCAGCTGAGAAGGTTCATGGGCCATCCCTTCCATTTTTCCTCGTATTTTCTTCTCATTCTACCATATTTCCTCCACTTAGAGGGATCGACCTGACCTATCTTATTAAGTATGTCTTTGTATCACGGCTGAGGGACGTGCCTTTTGAATCTGTGCTAAAACTCGCCGATTTAACACTGCATCACAAGGGTTCTGGCTGTCTTGAAATTCTGGCCAAGGTATAGAATTGTCCGGCGTGAGGTTCGGAAGAGAACACTTTGATCGGATTTATGCCTTGTCTTGTTCACGTGCCTCTCTCTTACAGGGAGAGAATTTTTTTGAGGAAAACCCCTGCACGATCTTTATCCGCAGGGGATTCACAAAAAGCACCGCAGCCACTCGCTGGTGATCACGATTGGGGACTATAACAGCCAATTTCTTACGAACAATTGTTATTTCCGGTCGATAAGGCGGGATCGCTATTGGGAAAGGCGCCAACACCCGATACCTCCGACCTGAAAGGCGAAATTTTACGGCTCATTCTGATAAAAAGATACAATTTCACCGGATCCGAGTTGGTCAATGACTTTCTGGCGGTGAGATGCAGGAGCAACGTAAACTAACAACCGGTCTTGGGCCTGAATAACAAAATTTCCGTGAGGAATCAGATTCCCTTCGTTTCGTGTCACCGAGACAATCAAGGCATCGGAAGACAAGGTTACGTCTTTCAGTTGCTTTCCCACCAAAGAAGAATTACCCGCAATTTGCATTTCTATAAAAACCCCATCAGAGATATTTCGGTGAAGTTTTTCCACCTTATGCCGCGTATCGACGGCATGCACCCAGGAAGCATTGTATGCTTTTAATATACCTGATCGGGTAATCACCCCAACAATTTTATGGGTTTCGGGATCTTGGACCGAAAGCACGTCCACATCATATAAAGACAAATAGCGGATCGCCTCATCCAAGGATTGGTTCGTAAAAATGGGCTTGGGCAAGGGCCGAACAATCGAAGCAATGGTATATTCGCGATCCTCCTCACCATGTTGGATGACAGACGCAATGTCAGGCAAAGTAATAATGCCATCCAGGCCGCCGTTAGAACGGACAACGGGCAAAAAACTCCGGTTGAGCTCAGTCAATTTTTTCCATGCCGTTCTGAGCGGAGTATACGGAAAAACACTGTTTTGCAATGGCTCCAAAGCGGATTGCACAGATATGACCTTCATGGGACGAACCTCATCCCCCCGCAGAATTTTAATTCCCCGGCGAACGAGTCTCACTGTATACATAGAATCCCGGGTAAAGAGATTGTAAGTCAAATAACTGACTACGGCGCATGCCATGACCGGAGCCGTGAGACGGTAATCGCCCGTGATCTCCAGAAGAATGGTAATGGCTACAAAAGGGGCTTGGGCCGAGGCCGCAAACAAGGCTGCCATCCCGGCAATGGCATAGATCGAGGGATGAGGTGCCAAACTGGGAGAAATATGGTACAGTAAATTTCCGAAAGTTCCTCCGACCATGCCGCCCAAAAACAAAGAAGGGGCGAAGACTCCCCCGGAACCTCCGGCGCCAATCGTGATGAGAGTAGCAATATACTTCAATATAAACAACACTGCCAAAAGGCCCCAAACGATCTGGTTGGTCAAAGCGAGATGCATAGTAGGGTAACCTACGCCTAAGACCTGGGGCATCATGAGCCCGATAAGGCCCACCATCAGTCCTCCAATGGCTGCCTTGACCCAAAAAGGCAGGGAGAGTCGGTTGAAAAAATCCTCGGATGCCGTAAGACCTTTGGTATACATGACCCCCACCAAGGCCATTAACAAGCCCAGTGCAATCATAAACAACATGGCAAAGTGATTGATCACATGATAGGGCGGCGTGGCTAATACGGCACGGCTGCCCATTATCGTATTAAAGACCGTGACTCCAGTCGCCGCAGCCAAAAAAATCGGCACCACAGCCCCGATTTGATAACTGCCGAGCACAATTTCCAATCCAAAAAAACCGCCGGCAATGGGAGCATTAAAGGTGGCGGCAATACCGGCTGCCGCGCCTGCCGCCAACAGCAATGACATGTATTTTGCCGGTAAAGCGAAAATCTGCCCCAAACTCGAACCAAACGCAGCGCCAATTAGGGCAATAGGGCCTTCACGGCCGACCGATCCCCCACTTCCGATGGTGACGGCGGGAGCAATGATTCCCAATATACCGACTCGTGGACGAATTTTCCCTCCGGAAAGTGCCATCGATTCGAGAATTTGCGGCACACCATGCCCCTTGACTTCTTTGGCCCCGTAGCGCGTAATCAAACTCACGATGATAAGACCTACGACTGGCCCTGCGACTAACAAAAGATGCGGGCCATGCTGGAGCGTGTCCGCAATCAGGACGAAATGAACTGCTTGGATCATTAAGCGAAATAAAATGGCGCCTAACCCTCCCACAACTCCCGTGACTATAGCCAGGCCCGTGACTGCCCATGGCTCCCATTTCGGGTGAAATAGACGGGGCATGCTCCGTTCGACATGCGTCATTACTGGATCTTCCCTTCCTCAAACGTTCCCTGGTTCTCTCTCAATACCGGAGGTTCAGCCCTCCGTCAACCCTGAGTGTATGGCCGGTAATATAAGCCGACTCTTGGTCCTCCAATAGGAAGCGAATCACCGGAGCAATCTCTTTGGCTCGTCCCAAACGTCCTAGGATGATGTTGTTCTGAATCTCTTGTGCCCAATGGGAATCTGCAACCCCCATTCCGTCGGCCAAGGCTCCCACCATGATTGTATTCACACGCACTCCGTCTTTTCCCCATTCTACTGCCAAATGCCGCATCAGGCCTTCCAATCCCGCTTTTGATGCGCCATAGACGGCAGCAGGTCCCCCGGCACTGGCCATGAAAGCGTCGACACTGGAAACGAAAACAATGCTCGCTGGAGCACGGAGGATGGGTTTCACGATCTTAGCCAGTTCGAATGCCGATCGGAGGTTCACATTCATCGTCTGTTCCCACTCTGAAGCAGTTGAATTGAGTGCAGTGTCGCTATAAATTACTCCCGCCAAATGTACTACCCCACTAATCTCCCGGACATGAAGTTGACGCAACCCTCTGGAGACTTTTTCGGCTAGGCTCAGGGGATCTCTTAGGTCCGCCTGAATCCATTCCACCCTCTCCCCCACATTGACGGAAGAGCGCCGAATTCCTATGATATGCCACGATGGATCAATTAGATCGACCAAGGCTTGACCTATGGCTCCACTAAGACCAGTCGCCAAAAGAACACGTGACTCATGATTCACAATATCTGCCTCCTCAGCATATTCTCGCCAATCCCGGGCAAAGATTGGTATGATAGCCAGTGTGTTGTTGATATCGAGAAAGGATGAATATCATGGCAGAACCTACTTTCCGTTTTAGTCCGCGCCCGAATCGGGCTCAGGAAATTCGTTGGCATCAATGGGCACCCCAGGCGTTTCAGAGAGCGAAGGATGAAGATAAGCCGATACTGTTGTCTATTTCGGCAGTCTGGTGTCATTGGTGTCATGTCATGGATGAAACGACCTATTCCGATCCCCAAATCATTTCCCGCATAAATTCTGACTTTATTCCCGTTCGCATTGACAATGATCAACGACCCGATGTCAATCAACGCTACAACATGGGTGGATGGCCGACCACCGCTTTCTTATCCCCTGCCGGTGAAATTATTACGGGCGGCACTTATATCACCCCTGAGCAAATGACTCCACTTCTCGACCAGGTCCTGGATTATTGGCGTGAGCACAAAACCGAAATGGGCGACACACTCAATCCCCCGGGAGAGCCCAACATTAATCCCCAAGCCGACAGTCCAACACCTGAATCCGTTACCAAAATTATGGAAGCCGTCAGAGACCAATTTGATCGAGCCTATGGCGGTCTCGGCATCGCCCCCAAATTTCCCCAACCTGATATCTGGGACTTGTGCCTTACCTATTTTACCGCAAGCGGTGACGGGTGGTCGGCGGGAATGGCAGCACGCACGTTGGATGCCATGGCTGGATCAGCTTTATTTGACGGCATTGGCGGTGGATTTTTTCGTTATTCGACCACCAGGGAATGGACCATTCCCCATTTTGAAAAAATGTTGGACGACAATGCTCAACTCATTAAATTATACCTTCATGCCTATCAGGTGCTGGGAGACGAGACCTACCGGCAGATAGCTGACGCAACATTAACATGGGCTAATAAAAACCTTCTCAATCTGAGTGGCCTGTGGGGCGGGTCTCAAGACGCCGACGAAGAATATTATGGATTGTCTCAAGAAGATCGCGAAAAGAGAGAGGCTCCTTTCGTAGATCCCATCCTGTACACCCATGCCAATGCACAAATGATTTCCGCACAACTTTTGGCCGCATCCCTTATTAATCCCACAGGATATGCCCCCATTGCCTTGACCGCCTTGGAGGCGATATGGGACCGGATGTGGGAGGAGGGCGCAGGATTATTCCATTATGACGACGACGGGGAAGCCAAAGTGCCCGGGCAACTCATTGACATCTGTCATCTCACCAATACTCTCATTGACGGATATGAATTCACCGGCGATCCCCTATACCTGGAAAGAGCCCAATCTCTTATTGGTTATGCCGACCAAGTGTTAAAGGCAGACAATGGAGGTTTTTACGATCATCTTGATACTCCGGATGCCGCCGGCCGCCTCAAACACCGGCAGCAGCCCTTGAATGAGAACGCGATGATGGCACGGGCTTTTCTGAGACTGGGGGCAGTTCTCGACGATGAGTCGTGGAGTGCTCGCGGACGGAATCTCATTGCAGAATTTTCTCCGATGGCTGAAGAGCAAGGTGTATTCGGATCCTTGTGGGCAACGGTGGCGGACCGTGTTCATGCCCCTCTTCTAGCGGCCACGCTCGTCCAGTCGCATCATCGTCCCGGCACCCAATTGCGTCAGGCCATTTATGGTCTCTTTGACCGTAACCGTATCGTGCGAACTTGGCCGGTGGGCACCCCGGAATTTGCTCAAAGCGGATATCCTGAAATTCCCGTTCCGGCTTTGTATATCTGCCAAGGGCAAACCTGTTCTGCCCCCGTCACCGATCCCGAAGGAATCCTCCCTGCTCTTCAACAACTGCAACAAGCGACCGTAACCGAATTGCCAGGCACTCCGGAACCCGGCGGGTCTCCACCGTCTTAAAACGTGAATCTCTCCAATTCCCCAAGATTCTTTTCGATTAGACAAAAGAGGCACCGCCGATGAAAAATTCATCCGCGGTGCCTTTGCCTCTCTCCTGCTTACGTGTTCTTAATCTTTTCATAACACAACGTTAATCTCATGTTAATCTGATCTTTACTCCCTCTTAAAAGCCGGCTGTCACAATAACGGTAAAGATTTAACAATCTACACAGGAGGATGAGTATGGATACCGATAAATCCGGCCTACTCGACACACTTAACGATTCGCCTTTAAGCCTCTTTCATTTGCGGGCTGTCGTCACCGCAGGAATGGGCTTTTTCACCGACGCTTATGACCTTTTCATTATTGGCGCGGCCTTGGTTCTTATCAAAGCACAATTTTCTCCGAGCAAAGAAATGCTCGGCTTACTCGGATCTACAGCGTTGATTGCGGCCTTTGTCGGCGCATTTGTATTTGGCCGCTTGGCCGATATGTTGGGGCGCAAAAAGATTTATGGATTGGAAGCCGCTATTATGGGTGTGGGCGCCCTGGCTTCGGCATTTGCTCCCAATATGATTTGGCTTTTGGTGTTTCGCTTCATCATGGGATTGGGAATCGGCGGCGATTATCCCGTCAGTGCCGTCATCATGAGTGAATATTCTAATAAGCAAGACCGTGGGAAATTAGTCGGATTGGTATTTTCGATGCAAGCTCTGGGTTTGGTAGCAGGGCCTGTAGTGGCTCTTACTCTATTGGGTTCGGGCATTCCTCACAACATTGCTTGGAGACTTATGTTGGGATTGGGAGCGATACCCGCTCTAACCGTCGTCATGCTCCGACGCCGCATGCCTGAATCCCCGCGTTATACGGCTCTGGTCCGGGGACAGGCCCGCGAGGCATACGATAACCTGTCACGGTTTGCCGGCACACGCGCCCCCGTGACGGTCCAAGACCAACATGTTACGCGCCTCGGTTTTTGGGAATTCATCACCAATCGTAAGTATCTTCTCACCTTGATTGGCACCGCCGGTACCTGGTTTGTATTTGACTATGCTTACTACGGCAATTCCATTTCTATGCCGCTCGTCTTAAAAACGGTGGCTCCTCATGCCTCCGACCTGACGAGCATGGCCTGGTCCCTGATCGTTTTTGTGGTGGCCGCCGTTCCCGGATACTTTCTCGCGGTCAGCAAAATGGACAAAATCGGTCACAAAAGACTGCAATTGATAGGGTTCGTTTTTATGGGACTGGCCTTTGGAGTCATTGGACTCGTCCCTCATCTGACTCACATGATTATCCCCTTCTTGTTGGTGTTCGGAGCCAGTTACTTCTTCGCGGAATTTGGACCCAATACGACGACGTTTGTTCTCTCCTCTGAGTTATACCCCGTAAGTATGCGGACAACCGGCCACGGCATTTCGGCAGGAATTGCCAAATTCGGCGCTTTCCTCGGCGTGTTTATATTCCCCACTTTAACGAGCGCCTTCGGAATCAAAGGCACGTTATTGATTACCTTTGTCTTCGCGGTGGCCGGATTCTTTTTGACTCTGCTTTTGCCGGAACCCAAAGGCCGCAGTCTGGAATCCATTTCGGATGACACGATTCCCTTCACATCCCGAGCAGTCAATTCTTAAATACCCAGGGGGACAAAATCACGAAAGATAGCGCACGGCGAAAGGATTTTCTCCCAAATCCATTCGCTGTGTCTTAATTTTACCCCCTGACACCTTAAATTCCGCTATTCAGAACACCGATCAGAAAATTCGTACGTAGCTTCCTATGTGTGTTAGCCGTGACCCTGCCCCATCTTTTACGGGCGGAAATATGTCCAAGCCGGCCTGCATCTCAGCTTGCCGACCTTGCTCAAAGAACTCACGGCCATTCAAGAAGTCCTCCGGGTGTTCCCGCCTCGGATCAAAGACGGCGCCTCAATTAATGCCGACAGATCGGCCCCCGTCAACAACAACTCCTCGGTCATTGGGCCATTCGTCTCCCGCCCCCCCAATAATCATACAGGAAAAATAGGCTAACCCCTTGCTACGCAAGGGGTTTTCACTTTTCTTGGCCGCTCACTGCAAAAGTTCTGCTAAGGCATGAGCACTTATTCCTCTAAGGTTATCAACTCGGCATCTCCCCACAGCCGCTCCAAATCATAGTAGCTGCGCTCTTCTTCGGTAAAAATGTGGACGACCACTTGCCCATAATCCAAAAGAATCCAGTGAGACTTATCTCCCCCGACGCGTTGAAGCAAAGAAATACCCGCATTTTTCAGAGCCTTCTCGATATGATCCGCCAACGCAGCCACTTGGATAATAGTGTGACCGGAAACAATCACAAAATAATCGGCGACTAATGTGACTTGACGCATATCCAATATTACGGTGTTTTCGCCCTGGCGTTCCTGCGCCGTTTTTCCGGCTAATTCCGCCCAATTCCGCGCCTCTTCGAAAATTAGTGATCCCTCCCTTATTTGATCGGCAAAACCATTTTTGGGGGACAGCCATGCCCATTACACAGCATTATCAGACACCTCAAGAGCCTCAATCATTAACGGGTGTGGCTTCAGTCCCCTTGACTTAAGGTATTTCACAGTTTCTTTTAGCATTAATATATACGCTTCATCCAGTGATTTTTCCTTGGCCGCCCTTTCTAAACCGACCCGACCTTCAAATTGTCTCCCCGGTTCAATCCCGTCGGCAATGAACAGGGCTTTCGCTAAAGCCGACAATCTTGGTGCGGCTGTGGTGTGATAGCGTATCGCCTCCCACACATCCGGCCCGCCAACATTTTTTTCTTCAAGCCACAAAGCCGCAACGGGTCCATGCAGAAGCACAGGTTCGTTCTTCTCGGGAAGAGACGGTTCGAGACCCAACCTCTTGGCCTCCGCCATTAAAGCATCACGAGACAGTTCCCGTGCCAAATCGTGACCCATAGCAGCCAGACGGCCACTTTCAACAGACAAACTATGAATCATGGCGAGTTGCGTCATCATCTCTGCCACGCGCAAAATATGCTGTTGTCGATGCTTAGACAATTGCGCAAACCGATATTCTATGATCCCCAATATCATCACCTGCCTGCTATCCAAGATTTGCGGCGCGGGACTCCGCCCTTTAAGGCAGGGTACTGGATTTTCATCCTGAGCTCATGACCAGGTTTGGATCCCTTGTTCCTCGGGAGCATTTTGCATGGGCTTGAAAATGGATAGCCCGGATTCAACCCTTATACGACGGCTGTCTTCTGCAACCAAATAGTTGTGAAAATCCGGTGCTTTGAAGACTACCTCGCAGGCTTTGTGTTCCACCAATACTTTCTTTCAACGGACGTAAATGGCACCGAATCCCTTGTCACCTGATCTTGAAAAACTCAAGACCACTAATCTTTCCCAAAAGGGCAATCTACAAGAGACCAGAGCAGGGTTCTTTTGTTCCGTCACCACATGAACCGTGTCGGCGAGGGGGTTCAATCAGATGTAACACGACTGAGAGCTGGGAAGTGCGAAATTCGCCTCTTGTCCACATGCTGTCTTGGTTATAGCAGGCCTCGCGCACCGAACCTACTCGCGAGAATTCCCAAGGAAATCACCATCCAATCCCGCCTCTTTCAATCCTTTTTCGGATGATCCTTTCTTCGTGCCAATTCTGCCCTAAAAGTCGCTTTCCTCGCTTGAAGACAGCCTCTCTTGGTCCCCTGGGGAATATCCAGTAAGTTGTAGATTTTAGATGGACTGAGAGTCGTCCGATGGCCTCGTGAGCAAAAATAGCAAAGCTGAAGAGGTGCCATTTTTCTTCAGCTCTGCCTTGAACACCTAGTAACGGTTCTGCCGAGGGCGTGCTTCATTGACAATAATGTCGCGCCCATTTAACTGCGTTCCATGCATGGCCTCCACCGCACGATTCACGTCCTCGTCCGAAATCTCGACAAACCCAAAACCCCTGGAACGTCCGGTTTCGCGGTCTACTATAATGCGGGCACTAATCACATGCGCATGCTGAGAAAATGCTTGGGCCAACTCATCTTCCGTTGTTCCCCAAGGTAAATTACCGACATATAATGTTTTCGACATAATTCTTCCTCCCTGTATATCTGCAAAGGTACCTGACCAGGGACCCAGGCACCCGGAATACTACTCAACGAAACCGACCCCGTGATGCTGGGAAGCCTCTAACGATCAAGTGCTATTATAAACCGCCCAAGCAAGAAACATGTGACCAACCTATGAACCTTGTTCGTACAGGCGATTTTTCTCAATGTAATGTTCTACGGCCTCAGGCACAAGGTATTTAATCGACAGCCCCAAACGCAATCGTTCACGAATTTGACTCGATGAAATAGCGAGAGCCGGTACCTCCAGTTGATGTATGCGTTCTACTTTTTCCTCACCGAGATCATGAGTCAAAGCATGGATCCGTGATAGAGAATATCCCGGCCGGCTAGCGGCAATAAGATGCGCATAACGAAAGATATCCTCCGGATAATGCCAAGAGGCGATTTCGAGAATGGCATCGGCACCGCTGATGAAATACCAACCAACATCCGCATCTAGCCGGTGAAAATAGGCAAGAGTTTCACTCGTATAAGACGGGCCCTGACGCTCAATTTCTACACGAGACAATTCGAAGTGCATATTCGGAGCAATCGCGAGAAACGTCATCAAGAACCGATGCTCCGCACTGGCCAAGAGGGATGGCGGCTTGTGTGGCGGCTGTCCGGAAGGGATAAAAATGACCCGATCCAAATGGAATGCATCCCGGGCCGCTTCTGCGGTAACCAGGTGTCCGTAGTGAATCGGGTTAAACGTTCCTCCCATGAGCCCAATGGCTCGTGTCTCTTTACCCATTCTTCATATTGAATTCGCGATTCGAAGGGAAATTCCTGCTCGAACCCCGTCAAACCACAAATTTCCTCCAACTAGTATTGTCATTCTAACACGAGTTCCCCCTCCCTCCAATATAATGTCCCTTCGCCCACCAAAACCTGGGTTCCTTCCGGAAGATTTTCCCGCCGTAACAAGTGTTCGATTCCTCGGCGCCGCAAATATTCTACAAAATATTCTTCGGCGTACCGATTTCCCCACATCGTCATATCGGCTCGTTCTTCAACGTCTCCTTTAACCCGTATGCCATTTGCCTCCGGTGCCAGTGAAAATCCCCGGACTGTTGGTCTAATTACCGGTTGCGGGTGATCAAAGTCAGGTTTTGGCGTTCTGTTCAAGAGTGTCCGCACCTCCCACATCAACTCATCAATACCTCTGCGCTGCACCGAAGAAATCGGCCAGACAGATACGGGAGCGACATACTCTGTGAGTCGTCGCAAGTTATCCAAGCTGCCGGGCATATCCATCTTAGTCGCAACAATCATGCGCGGACGTTGTTCCAATTCCGGAGAAAAGGCCTGAACCTCGTGCTGTATGATGCAAAAATCATTAACGACGTCTCTCCCGGTTGTGGGATCCATGTCCACGAGATGCAACAACACTCGGGTTCGATTCAAGTGGCGCAAAAATCTATCCCCAAGCCCAGATCCTTCATGCGCGCCTTCTATCAGTCCCGGTACGTCTGCAATGACAAAGGGTGATCCATATAGAGTCACCACTCCTAAATGAGGAATGAGCGTTGTGAAGGGATAATCGGCGATTTTGGGACGGGCCTCGGAAATTACGGTGATCAAGGTCGACTTTCCGGCGTTGGGAAATCCAAGCAATCCTACATCCGCCAACAAGTTCAGTTCAAGAGTAACCCAAAAGGCCTGTCCAGTCTGGCCGCGTTCAGCCATTTTAGGGGCTTGATGTCTAGAGGAAGTGAAGTGCGAATTGCCTTTGCCTCCCCGCCCACCACGGGCAATAACGATCCGGTCTTGGCTCTCAGTCAGATCGGCCAACATTTCACCTTGATCTGTTCGCACAATCGTCCCGGGGGGCACGTGAATGACGACGTCTTCCCCATTTTTTCCGAACATATTATTGGATCCACCCGGTTCTCCGTCCGCCGCACGATAGTGCTTCTGATGGCGTAAGTCCATGAGCGTATTGATCCCGGTATCCGCCTCAAAAATCACACTTCCGCCCTTTCCCCCATCTCCTCCGGCAGGTCCTCCGTTGGGCACAAACTTTTCCCGCCGAAATGCGATTGCGCCGTTCCCTCCTTTTCCAGCCCGGACGAAAATCCTCACTTCATCCACAAACATGTCGTTATTCCCCTTTCACGCTTCCCCATAAGGCAGTGAATTTGCCGTTGCGATGCACCCATCTTACCCCCTTAATATGTTTTTGGGGAAAACGATCCATCCCTTCATCACCCACTTCTACCACAAAACGTCGAGATTCGAAACGAACCGTAATATTACCGGAGGCTTGAGGTATCAAGGTTCGCAATACCGAGCGCATTTTCCATAACATTGTATAGCTTCCCGAAATTTGTTCGGGATTGACCCAGAAAATCATATGACCCAAGGATTCCGCATACGCGTCCAGAGCAATCATCTGGTACGTCCATCGCAAGGGCACTCCTCGGAAAATTCCAGGGTGTAGACTGCTGAGTGCATGTTCTGTCACATATTGCTCGGCCCGCTCGCTCTGCTGAAGTTGCAACCATCCTAAAACGACTTGGAGATGATTGGCATAGCGGTGTCGGTATCGTCTAACAATTTCCACCGACTGAGCTTGAGAGGACAGCCTCACCCACAGCATGATATATATGCCGAACAGCATTAGAAAAAGAATACGCCAAGAGGGGGGACTGGCAAACGCCCCCGCTCCTAGCGCCATGAGGATTACAATACGCACAACTAAGTCGTACGCAACACTCCGTCGTTTAATATTGCCTTTACCCTTCATTAACAGGCAAGATACGGACCTCGCGCCGGTCATGCCCTTTTTGCACAAATGCTACAGTGCCGCTAACTTTTGCATATAGCGTGAAATCCCGCCCCATTCCGACATTGTCACCCGGATGAAACTTTGAGCCGCGCTGGCGCACAATAATGCTCCCAGCGGTTACCAACTGGCCTTGGTGGCTCTTGACACCTAACATTTTGGGCTTGGAGTCACGCCCGTTACGCGAACTGCCGCCCCCTTTTTTATGGGCAAAAAGCTGTAAGCGCATTCTATCCCCTCCCATCTCCTGGGCGATCCGTTATCGACTCGCCATATTTGACAAATCTGGGCTCACTATGGGCTAGATCCTGTAAACCTAAACAAAATGTCTCAAGCACAGCTTGTGTTCGTTCCGATGGACATTCCTGCAACCTGATTGTCAGATTTCCCTCGTCCAAATGATGGTCCATAGCCACGGGAGCCACATGCGTCAATCCTAAGACTAGGGTTTCGGCCAAGGCCGACACTGCCGCACAGACAATATCATAACCGTAAGGACCCTTCCCGGCATGTCCTGTCACAGTAATGTCTTGAACTTCGCCTCTATGATTGCGGGTGATACGAGCCCTAATCACGGTCTCGTTCTTTAAACCGCAGACTCAATACGTTCAATGCGCACTCGTGTCAGGTATTGCCTGTGTCCTTGATGGCGGCGATAATTGCTTTTAGGTTTATATTTGAATACCTGAATTTTCTTAGCCCGTTCCTGACGGACAATCCTTCCGGTGGCGGTTGCCCCCGATACATAGGGTGACCCGACCACAGGTTGCCCATTATCATCGACCACCAGCAGCAAACGATCAAACGTATATTCACTGCCTTCATCCAGGGGTAACTTTTCTATCAAAAGTTCTTGTCCCGGAATCACCCGGTATTGTTTACCCCCTGTTTCAATTACCGCGTACACTCTAAATCCCCCTATTCCACCACTGCACCGTGGCAGCAATCCTATTGATGTTACCACAAAAGTCAGTATCGATCAAACCTCAGGACCAGAAGACCCGGCCGGGGGCAACATATGTGAATAACTCTTTTCGTTCGTCAAGGGCAAGGAATCGAAGCTCAAGGTTTGAGCTAAGTCCTGATCCCTTTCCGCGTCTCTAGCCGGAATAATGCGCGCCGTGGCAAATGTGCGCAGGGCTCGCACCACTTCAACACGCACATTATCCCCGACTCTATCGCCACCAGCCTCAATGTCTAAAACATAGCCCTCAAGACGTGCAATGCCGTCCTTGGCATTGCTGGCGTGGCGCTCTTGCACCAGAACTTCCAATATTTGCCCTTCAACGACGGGTATGCCTAAACGTTCCACTTCTTCGCGAGTACCTACTTGAATAAAACGTATATCTTCCATGGCACACTCGTCGTTGCCGCGCACATAAACGGCCCGCCCCGTCAGATGCTCCAATTCTTTCAGATTTGTCCCCCCGGGCCCAATCAAATGGCTGGCTATGGCTGGATTGGCTTCAACCAGCAAAGCCTCCGCTCCTGATTCTTTCAGACGTTCTATAATCCGTTGACGAAGACGGCGAGCAATGACTTCATCCGACAGCACGTGACCACGGCCGTCACACTGGGGACACACACGGGTTAATTGATTTAAAAGAGATTCCCGCACTTTCTTTCTGGTCATCTCCAAAAGTCCCAGTTGGGTCAAGCCCAAAACCGTGACGCGGGTACGGTCGTGACGCAACGCTTTTTGTAATGTTTTTAGCACCTCGGCTTGGTCTGCTTCATTCTCCATATCGATGAAATCGACAATGATGATTCCACTGATATCCCTTAATCGCAGTTGACGAGCAATTTCGATTGCCGCCTCTTTATTGGTGCTCAAGACTGTATCGGACAAATCGGTGGATCCCACATTCTTCCCTGTATTCACATCGATAACACTCAAAGCTTCCGTTTCGTCAATAACCAAATAACCGCCGCATTTTAACCATACCCGCCGCTTAACCGCACGATCCAGTTCCTGTTCAATACCGCGCAATTCAAAGAGGGGAATCACCCCGTTATCCCATTCAATGCGGTTCTTAAGACTTGGAGAAATAGTGTCGGCAATTTCTTTGGCACGATGATAGGCGTGTTCGTCGTCAATGACAAACCGGTCTACGGACTCGTCCAGGTGATCACGAATAGTCCGGGCTATAAGGCTGGCTTCTCGGTGCAACAAAGCGGGTGAACGCATTACGCGGGCTTTGTGCTTAATTCTTGTCCACATACGCCTCAGATAGATCAAGTCGCGAAGAAGTGCCTTTTGGGATGACCCATCCGCCACCGTTCGGACAATTAACCCCATTCCTTTAGGACGAATCCTTTCGGCAATCGACCTGAGCCGTTCCCGTTCCCGTTCCGACTCAATTCGCCGTGAAACGCCGATGGTCTCCGAATAGGGTGTGAGGACCAAATACCTCCCGGGCAAACTGATATTGGTTGTAACTCTGGCTCCCTTATTGCCAATCGCCTCTTTGACAATTTGAACCACAATGTCCTGTCCTGTTTTCAGCACATCTTGAATGGGGCGAGCTCTTTTGTGATCCCTCTCTTCGGCGTGCGCATCGTCAACATAAAGGAATCCATTCTTTTCCAATCCAAGATTAACGAATGCCGCACGCATACCCGGCAACACATTTTCCACTTTGCCTTTGTAAATATTTCCCGCCGACTGATCCTCGTCATCATGTTCGATATAAAATTCAACCAATTGTCCGGCTTCCAAAATGGCTAAACGACTTTCATGAGGCTCATAATTTACCAACAATTCTTTAAAAACCTTTGGTTCCGGCGCCAGAGGAGCGCTATCATCCTGAATCAACGATGCGGCGGCCCCTGGGGATTCGACGCCGACATCCCTGTTAGCCGATCCCGCCGAATCTACTGACTCCGCAGGAAGAATCCCCCAACGGCGACGTTTGCGCCGTGTCATGCATGGACCCCTTTCCACAGTAACAAAAAAAATAAAAATCTTAGGCATTCGCTTACAGATCACCATATGCCTTATATCTATCATACCATGACCTGGTAACGGATCAACGACGATACAACAATTCCCTCAGACTGATCCCCGGCCCATAGTCTTTTAACGCCTGTAACAAATCCTCTTCATATATAATGCCCATTTTTTTCATCTCCGCCGAGAGAACGACAACCCGGTGATATTTCATGGGTCTCATAACTCGCAAAACTTCCCTGAGTGCCGTGTCACCGTGCACCGCAAAGTCGTCGAGCGCCCATACCGGTTTCTTGTGAAACCACAGAGATCTTAAGTGTAAATCTCGCACGATAAGATAGGGAGAAGAGTCATAGGTATTGAGAGCCCCCCAGTAAAGAAACACCGAAAAAATTGCCAGACTCAAGAGAGGTCTTGTCGTTAAGAATGAAATAATTGTCACGACAAACAGTACCCGAGCAAACCACAATCCGCCTTGGGTCACCCATTTGTGCGCTTGTTCGTATCCCATGCGTCGTGCCAAAAATAGTCCTGCCAACCGCCCACCGTCCAAAGGTGCCACCGGGGCCAGATTCAGAAGGCCAATGGCCAAATTATCCCACACAAATCTATGAATCCAATAGGTACTTATGGGAAGCCAGGGCACACTCAACCATGCGACCGATGCCAATATGAAATTTTGCAAGGGTCCTGCTACCGCAATCATCGCCTCGACATACGGCTCTTCATGATTTATCCCGGATATCCGCGCCACACCGCCAAACGGCCAAATTTCAATGCGTTCCACACTCGTGCCATAGCTCTCTGCTATTGCAGCATGAGTTAATTCATGAAGCGTTACCACAAAAAAATCCAAAAGAATTTTGAGTCCTTGTCCCCCAAGGACATAAATCACGAGAAGTACCCCAAATAAGGGATTAATGGATATTCTGCGGAAAAGGAGCATGCGCTAACAGCCCTCCCCGCCCTTAAAGGTGTAACCAACGACGACCGAAGTACTGCACGGCTAAGGGATTGACGGGAAAACTGCCGCGTCTGACCACAATCGTCAAATCGTTCGATGTTTGGCCCACTATTTGATTAAGGGTCAGCTTCTGATTACGGTGCACGAAAATTCTTGACAATCCCTCGAATTCTACCTGGGTATCCGATAAATTCAGAATAAACCCGTGCCGGGTAAGCGAAGACACCTGACCCCGCACAGGAGCAAAGACATTCGCCGGTTTCGGAACATGAATCTGGATGCCGGATGAAAAGACCATGGATCCATGTTCTCGATGCCACCCAAAAAATTGAATAATTGTCCCTTTGACTCTCAACGGCTTCGTCCAAGGAGATTGACTTGCGGGGTTCGATATAGAGTTATGAGCTGATGTTTTGGCTGGAGACTGCTCCTGTTGTAAGCCATTGGAGACATGAAAGGGTAAATGACCGATAATATAAACTATGCTCAAACAGCCTAACACGACCCACCACCGCCACCTTTTCGGTCGAGGGCCAAGGGTCCTTTGTACCGATAACGAGACTTTGTGCATTGCGTCACCCCTTGTCCGTCTGATCCATACATACATACTTATGCCTTCTTCACACATTCATGCATGCACCGATCCCATACCCGTCACGGCGTCGCGCGAAATTTCTGAGTCGTCCCTTATCATGTTAATAGCATGGGACAACTCACACTCGCTTGTTCTGGCCTCTTTTGCTCTCCTGAAAGGGGATCCGGTCTCAGAACTTGGACTCGTTTGGGTGAATTTGGCTCCGAATATGGAATTCATAGGACCATATGGTCGCCGAGATGAGACAAAAACTCGGGTACTTACGAGCGGCACGTGTCAATCGGGCGTGAGCAGACAATGAACCGGAGAATCAGATTGATCACCGAATGATGCAGATGGTATGATCGGAAATAGAAAGGGAAGATATGTATGGCACCATGGTTAGCCTTGGCAATTGCATTAGCCTTCGTATTCGTAGGAACATATTTACAAAAGCGGGCCTTCCAAGTGTGGCAAATGCCCCGATACCTGGAAAAAAGTTGGGTTCGCTACTCATTAATGCTGGTTACCATTGTCCTCCTGGGGTTTCCTTCGGTGACCGGATATGGCTGGGTATCTCCTATATATGGCACAGCTATAGGCTTCCTAGGCGGACGGCAAGCGGATTGGGAGAAAGCCTGCAAGGAAGATTGAGAGATTAGCGATTAATACGGACTCGTCCAGCAACGACCATCACATCTTTAAAGATTTGGAAGACTCCTTATTCTCGGCGCGGCGCTTCGGGCTCCGTGCCTTTTTTCGTTCCAAACGTGTGAGGCGTTGTTCGATTCGAGCCAAGAGCGAAAATATGGCAAGAAGAAATGCTCCGTCTACAGCCAACAATACCATAATCCAAGTTATCATATTTTAAACCCTCTTTGGCAAAAACCGCAATGTCGACTCGACTTTTTCCCTATGCGCCTATGGGCATTGGCTCACAATTCTGCGTCTGATCTCGCCGATCGCTCCGGGGGATTTTCACTGTTTTGTGCGCCTTTCTCCGCAAGGGAGGCAACAACTTGTTATTGTGTTGCTGTCCTTTGCTGCGGTGATTCTCGGGACAGCAAAAAACAACGCAACCAACCACAATGCCGCGATGCGTTACCGATTATAGCACAGTTTTCATGCAATTTGGGTTCAATGCATTGCTATGAAATGGATGTGCACTTCGGCGCACCGACTTCTTCCTGCCCAAGAAACTGATATGCCCATGGGTCTTGGAATCTGACAGGTGTGACTTTCCCCCAGAGATGTGTGTCTGGACAAAATATTAGATCCTGGCGTCGGTATCGCAAACAGCTAGGGCGACTCGGGTACCGAGCTCTGGTAGATTCATGGCTCCATTGATCTCCCGGTGGCGAGTCCCTGGGAACCAAAAGTCCTTCCATACCATTGCCTGTCATACCGATCTCCTTTGCATTCCGGTATCGCAAAAATTACGCACACATGATCCCCAATACTTTGGCGCCAAATGATGATTATGTAATGTAACACTTGCCTTTATCTCTCAATTTGTTCTGGAAACAGAACGCCTCATAGACAACGCTCTGGCGAGCCCGCCGGTGCAAGAGCCCCGTGGCAATCCTACACTTGGCTGATGCTAACCTTGATATGATCAAGCCTATACTCTCGTCTTGCTAATCTCATTATGAGCATCTTTTCGAAGACTTTCCTCCGAGGCCATTATGTCCCGTGACAACCGCTCAGAATCTCGCAACCACTGGCTCTAGGCCAAGGACTCGCTCAATCACTCCCTAAACATAAAGGAAAAACCGCGAGGCAACGACCGTGCGTTCCTCTCCTTTTACCTACTTCGGGTCCGGGGATCCCGATCACCATTAATGTGGTCGGAATTCGGTTCATGCCGACAACTAGGGACTCCCAGGAGATGGGAAATCTCACTGCACGACTTGGGTTACACTAGCCACCCGCTTATAGGATGGATCACCGCGGCGCATATACACATTTATGACAATTCCGATAGCCGCCGCATCGGTAATAAAGGCCGAACCGCCGTAGGTCATAAACGGCAGAGGAATACCGGCTACCGGCATAACACCCGAAACCATCCCCGCACTTTCAATGACCTGAAATGCGAACATCGAAACGACTCCCACGACAAGCAACATGCCATAGCGATCCTTCGCCCGGTTTGCAATATAAAGAACTCGAGCCAACAGCAAGAGATAGATCCCCAACAACGCAATCGATCCGACAAATCCCAGTTCCTCGCCGACAACAGCATAGATGAAATCTGTATACGATTCGGGCAAAAAGCTCAATTGATTAAAGTGCGCTGTAAAAATGCCGGTCCCCAAAAGTCCACCGCTTCCCACAGCAATTCGGGACTGGATTTCATTAAAACCGGCGCCTAAGGGCGCTCGCTGGGGGTTGATAAAGACCAATAAACGATTTAACTGATATTGATGCATAGGGATGGGTATGTGAAACTGAAAATGAAGATAGACCCACAATACCACCGTAAGAAATCCCACAGGAAAAATAAGGACCCATTTCCACCACGAAGACGTCATAAACAACATACCAGCGGTAATGGCAACAAACACTAAGGTGGTGCCCAAATCCGGTTGCTTGAGGATCAACAACATCGGCAACAATACGTGAAAGCCTGGGGAAAGGAAATCACGCCACCGGGTAATGCGCTCTTTTCGGCTAAGGTGTGTAGCCAACGTCACGATTACGGCCACTTGCGCAAATTCCGAAGGCTGCAGTTGAAAAGGCCCGACGTTAATCCATCTTTGGGCCCCTAATGCCGTATGTCCTTTTACCAAAACAAAAGCGAGCAACAGCACCGAACCCCAATACAGATAAGGGCTCAAAACACGAAACTTTTCATAAGGAATCGAACTCACTATGCCTATGGTAATCAAACCCAAGAAAATCCACGCGATTTGCCTGTGGACGAAATACAGTTGAGAGCCTTGCGGCAGCAAAGGTTTGGTAGCACTGCCGATAATGAATAGGCTCAGCACCGACAATAACAGCATAATCAAGATCGTGAGAATATCGACATTTTTCCAGACGCTTTTTGCACGCATAAAATAAGTAACCTCGCTTCAATCCATCAACCCTGGTATCTCACGCGATATAACCCGGCACCAATTTGATTATTCTCAGTCAGCTCATATGATGGGGCGTAAATTATTTTTTGATTGCCTGCTGCTTAACTCTAAGAATACACATTATTATGATATCGTGTGAGGAAAATGGGTTCAACCCAAACTGTCTTCGGGAACACCGCGATATTTTCACCACACAGGTTTCCAAGCCGACAAGATCCGGGCTGTGCGCCCGTGAAAAACGCCTCCCGCCCAACATGCGTCACATTGTCCGCGAGTGCTCACCTCAAACATTCTACAAAAATGGGCTTTCGTAGCATAAATCGCCACAAAAGCCGCCATCCTAAGCTATAGCTATTCTCATAATTAATCCTGCCCCATGAAATCACTGCACTCACTCGTTACCGTTCTTCAAATGACTACAGTTGTGTGCAGTCTATCATGAGAGATCTCTCAGAGAATTCAAAGCGAGTGATTCTTTGCCTTGCGAATCGGAATGTTTGCCACCAGAGCCATCGCATCGTCGTGTCTTGAAAAGTCCACCCGAAATCCCTGGTCATCAATATCCATGTATTCAGAAATGACTTTGAGCAAATCGTTTTTCAGGTTTTCCAGGGCTTGGGGTGAGAGGCTCGCACGGTCATGCACCAAAACTAAACGCAGACGCTCTTTCGCCACATCTTTGCTCGCATCCTCACGTCCAAAAACCCGTGCGATCAAATCAAACATGGATCGCCCCCCCCTACTCATACCTTAAACCCCATAATTTTCCGCAATTTGTTGAACAATCCTGACCCATCATCAAGTTTCATGATCGGCACATTCTCTCCCCGAAGACGTCGTGTGATATTGCGGTACGCTTCCCCCGCCCTCGATTGTGTGTTTAAGACCGCGGGTTCTCCGCGATTGGTTGAAACGACGATAGATTCATCATCGGGAACGACTCCCAGCAATTCAATCGCCAAGATTTCAATCATGTCGTCAATGTCCATCATATCGCCTTTTTTAACCATGCTGGCACGAATTCGATTAATAATCAAGGAGGGTTTATGTTTTTCTTGTGCTTCGAGTAATCCGATGATGCGATCCGCATCCCGCACAGATGCCACTTCGGGAGTGGCTACCACCAAAGCCTTGTCCGCTCCTGCCACGGCATTTTTGAACCCCTGCTCAATTCCTGCGGGCGAATCGATCAACACATAATCAAAGTCTTCTTTCATCTGCGAGATCAACTCCCGCATTTGTTCGGGTGACACAGCGGTCTTGTCTCTGGTTTGGGCTGCCGGAAGCAAATACAAATTCTCAAACCGCTTGTCCTTAATTAAAGCGTGCTTCATTTTGGCAAACCCTTCCACCACATCCACCAAATCATAGACAATACGGTTTTCCAGTCCCATTACCACATCCAAATTTCTCAAGCCGATATCAGCATCAATCAATGCAACCCGTTCACCAGCTTGCGCTAACCCGGCGCCTAAATTGGCGGTCGTCGTGGTTTTCCCCACACCTCCCTTCCCAGAGGTAATGACGATGGCTTCCCCCATATCTACAGGCTCCCCCTTACTGAACTTTTAAAGCGTGCTACGCTGCCACTGATCGATAACCAATTGTCCATCTCGCACTTCGGCAATCTCGGGCACTTGGGGCACGGCCCCGTGATCACTGTCGGGCGCACGACCAATAAAATGGGCAATGCGAATTTGGGTGGGACTTAGTCGGAACGCCGCCACGACGGCTTCTTGATTTCCGCCTGCACCGGCATGCGCCAAGCCCCTTAGCCATCCCATCACAATAATGTCACCACCAGCCGTAATTTCTGCCCCAGGATTCACGTCTCCCAATACTACTACATTCCCGTGAAAACGTACATGCTGCCCAGATCTCAAGGTTTTCCGGATTAATAATGTCGGATGCCTTCGCGCCTCCTCCTCCCAATCTTTGGCATTACGACGAACCACATAATGTTCAACGGCCGACGGTTCCTGTCCATTTGGCATACTTCCGCCCCCTAATTCTGATAACCCTGCTCGACGGGAATCAGGCGACAATGCGTTGAGTTGCGGATCGTTGCGATTGACTCCAAAAATGCCCTTTGACTCACCATTGCTGTCGCGAGACGCGGCATCTGGAAACAACCGGTGTGCCACAGTGTTTCCCTCCCCTTTTTCACTCAGCACCTTACAGATTCTCTATCCATGTCTGGATTCCTGCCATTTGTTCGACTCGGACCAGAAGATTTTGTCTTGGTGTTCGGTCAAAAATCGCGGCAAATGGACAGAAACCGACCTCAAGCATTGGCTGTGCAGTCGGTCCGTGGGCTATGGTGTCGGGCATTGCCAGTATAAATTTTGTGGTCATTCGGTCGCACACAAGATTCTTTTTCACCAGACTAGGGCCGGCAGATCCCGCTTCTCTAACTGATAGAAGTAAAATTTGCGTCACAAAATCACTCCGAATTGCCCTCTGCGACACCCTTGAGAGTCCCTCTTTTTCCTGACGGTCACAGGGATAAGCTACGATAGCCCGGTCGCCTTCTGTTGCGTCTGGCACTGAAACCCACGATGCCACCTAACGCCGGCGTAAACAGCATGGAGAACAAAATCCACACCGGAAGTGGACGAGAAAAAATCAGCCAGGAGAAATGGTAACCAAAAACATATAACAAAGCCCATTGAAACGGTACCACCACAACCTGACTCAATCCGGCGATGAGCCCCGGAACGAAAATAGGGTCACGGACAATTTTTTGCTGAACCCACGCAACTCCATATCCCAATAGCGCAAATGTCAGAGCATTAAGACCAATCAACCGACCCGCCCACAAATCCTGCATGAGCCCCCCCAACAAACCGGCCCACATCCCACGTTTAGGGGTTTCATGCAAGGCAATTAAGACAGTGAGGGATAATACGGCCTGGGGCACATACCCCATCGGAAAAATCTGAGGCAATAGCCCCACCTGGATTAATAGCACAAGAAGATAAAGAACAAGCCATGTTCCGATTCGCAATCGATCCATCAAGTTTTCCCCCCTCCAAAAATCGGGGGGATACTTGCTCCCGATGGATGAGACTGTACGACCATGACTGTTTCCAAACGATTGAAATCCACGGCGGGTTGAATGGTTGCGGTTTCCGTCAGCCCATACTGATTATGCTTCACAGACATAATTTGGCCTATTAACAGTCCTTTGGGATAGTACTGGCTGAGACCCGAAGTGGTGACAACATCCCCAGGCACAATATTGGCCTTACTGGAGAACAATTGAAATTTCAGCAATCCGGCTACCGGATTCTGACCCAGTACCACGCCTGTAGACTGCGAGCGAACATCAAGAGCACCAATGCCGCTCTTCGGATCTAATATCAACATGACTGTAGAGGTGTTGGGCCCTGCCGATATGACACGGCCCACAACACCCTGGGGCACAATCACGGCCATGCCATTTTGCACCCCATTGCGGGTGCCCTGATCGATCACAACCGTATCAAACCAGCTATCGGGATTTCTGGATATAATACTCGCCGGATCCAGTTTCCATTTGCCTAAGGTATGCTCCAGTCCCAATAATCCCCTTAACCGGCCATTTTCAGCCAGAACTTGAGCCAGTTCCAGCTTCATGCTTTTATACTTCAACAATTTTTGCTCCAGTGCCCGATTTCGTTGCTGCAAGGTAAAGACATCCCCCACCGTGCTAATCCCTATTCCCGTTTCATGGCCTATAAAGGCCATGCTGGATTCCGCAGGAGAAACTACTGTATTGATCAGGGTGCTTAACCCGACAACCCTGCCGCGAATGCGGGCGGTCAAGCTTAGACTCACCGTGACAACCATGATAACCAACACTGTGATGAACAACCGTCGCCAACGGGATATAAATCCGCCCACTTTCGATTCCTGCCTTTCTAAACATGGGTAAACGTTTCAAATTCAAGGTGTCACGCAGTACACAGTACCTTCCGGAAAACGCCCTAAACACACCATAATTGTTTGAGAACGTTTTTCGCGGCCAATATCACAAACCATCATCGACCCCTATGCAAAACACCAAGAGATCCCGGCATACCGACTAGCTCAAGAGGTGTCCCCGCAAATGGTTCCGGAGATGTCACGTTCAGTGATATTGGACAAATATCTGTACCTCATCGCGAGGCATTTTCTCTGATCTAAACAACTCGCGGAAACCTGTGAAAGTTCATCCGTTTTACACACTGAGACAAAACCTAACAACCACTTCTTCCCATTAATGTCGGTTGCGCCGCCGCAGCGCTTCCAGATGATGCGCATCTTCCAGTACCATCCCGGTACCACGGACCACGGTGAGCAAAGGTTCCTCGGCTTGATGCACAGGCATCCCGGTTTCGGAACTCACCAATTTATCAAAATTGCGTAACAAAGATCCGCCTCCGGTCATAACAATACCCCTGTCCATAATATCTGCTGCCAGTTCCGGTGGCGATTTTTCCAAAGTGGCCTTGATTGCCTCAACAATTGTGTTCACGGTTTCACTCAGCGATCGTTGAATTTCCGTTGAATTAATTTTCAAAGTTTTAGGCAAACCCGTTACCAAGTCACGGCCGCGAACATCCAACGTCTCTTCGTGGTCCGGAGGATATGCGGATCCGATATTGATCTTGATTTCCTCTGCCGTTCGCTCGCCAATCATCATATTATATGTCCGTTTGATATGATTAACGATAGCATCGTCCATCTCGTCTCCCGCTACCCGAATAGATTGAGACGCGACAATTCCGTCCAAGGAAATAATGGCGACTTCACAAGTTCCCCCACCTACGTCCACAATCATATTCCCTGTCGGTTCGTTAACCGGCAGGCCGGCGCCTATTGCGGCAGCCATAGGCTCTTCCACCACAAGGGCCTCCTTGGCACCTGCTTGCATAGCGGCATCCTTAACAGCCCGTTCTTCTACTCCTGTCACACCTGACGGGACCCCAATCACGACGGTTGGATGCATCACGCGAGAGCTATTAGATGCTTTCTTCATAAAATATTTTAACATGGCTTGCGTCGTGTCAAAATCTGCAATAACCCCATCCTTCAAAGGTCTTACCGCCCGGATGTTTCCGGGCGTTCTTCCTACCATTTGTTTGGCTTCTTGCCCAACCGCAATGATTTCGCCTGTCAGGGTATCAATGGCCACGACCGAGGGTTCTTGCAGAACAATGCCTTTCCCCTTTACATAAACCACTGTATTCGCCGTTCCCAAGTCAATTCCCATGTCTTTCGCAAAAGACCCAAATAAACTTCTTATGGGCACCGAAGTAGTCCTCCCTTTAATCCGTTGATTTCTATCCAGGAATTTGCACCGAATTTCTGAGTTTGGTTAATCTGCCCTTGTGAATACTCACATGAGCCGTCTTGCCCACAATGATGTGATCTAAAACGGGAATACCCAACAGATCACCTGCCTCTTCCAAGCGCACCGTTAATAACCGGTCGGCTTGGGAGGGATCGGGATCGCCACTGGGATGGTTATGTGCCACAATAATGGAAGCACTGGACCAGCCTATAGCCCGATGAAAGATTTCGCGGGGAAAAACTTCAACCTGGTCTAGGCCGCCCAGAAAAACTGTCTCCACGGCAAGAACCTGATTTTTGGTATTCAAAAACAATACACGAAATTCTTCTTGGTTTAGCCGCATCATATCCTCGACCAGGGTAATCACATCGTTTGGTCCGCCAATCTGATTTCTTAGTTCTTGGCGCCTTACACGATTGCCGATTTCCAGTGCTGCTAATAAAAGAGCCACCTTTGCTTGTCCCAACCCTTTTATCTGCAGCAACTCTTGGGCCGGGCGACGGGTCAATGCTTGCCATCCGTCTTTCAGCAACAAACTGCTCAATTCCAAAACATTTTGACCGGAAGAACCTGTTCCCAAAATAACTGCCAATAATTCTCTGTCCCCCAAAACCGATGCACCATGGCGCACAAGCCGCTCACGAGGTCGTTCCTCTTGGGGCAGTTCTTTGACCCCTTTCACTGTTGTCTCCCCTTGTTCGAGCGTGATAGCATACCTGTCAGCAAACGGGTTGGCAGACCAATCACTGTTTGTACGTCACCAGCAATGTTTTTGACCCACCTTTGGGCATACCCTTGTATGGCATAGGCCCCAGCCTTGTCCCAGGGTTCATCGGTATGCAAATATTGCTCCACGTCCTCTTCGCTAAAAGATACGAATTCGATCTCAACCTGATCAACCTGAACACGGCCCAGTCCTTGTTTGGGCTCCCACACGGCCAGAGCCGTGAAAACCTGATGGCGTTGGCCGGATAACCGCGACAACATCTCGCGAGCATTTTCGCGTGATGTCGGTTTGCCGAAAATGTGCCCTTGGTAAACAACCACCGTATCCGCACCGATAATGAGACATTCAGGATGACGAGTCCCAACGACTACGGCCTTACTGGTCGCCAGCCGCCTGACCAAATTGTAAGGGGATTCCTCAAGTCTAACACCTTCGTCGATATTTGCAGGTTCTATGCGAAAGAATAAACCCATCTTCGCCAACAATTCTCGGCGGCGCGGAGAGCTTGAGGCCAGCACAATGCATCTTCCCATTCCTACACCTTCCGCCGTTTGAACCACTGCACTCCGGCTAGTAATCCGACAACTCCCATAAGGGTGAAATCAAGCCAGATTCCCACACCAAAACCCAAGACATCCCCATTCAATGTCCATGGTTCAGGTGCTGTACCCAATTGAAAATAGGAATGCTCCGGAAGCGGCCAAACAGGCGAAACAAAGTGTTCAATCAATGAACCTATCAATCCTCCAACCAAGATGCTAATTAATCCCATGCATCCTGATCATTTTCGACCGTGCATAACAAAGTCCTTTGGTTCCCGCCATTTAGTGACGTCTCATTTGTCGGCTCGACAAAAACACACGACCTTGTTCAGCATAACATTGCTCCAATGCTCCTCGCAATCACGGGAAATACTTCCTATTCATGAATCTCTCCCACCTACGCCGGCGCGTTGAGGTCGGAGTTTCTGGAGTACAGTTTCACTACCAGTGGAGTCTTCACGCACCCCGCTATCCCCTTGGCAAATGCTTTGGGGAATACTTTTCTCAGAATGTTCGCGGCTTCATTCACATCCGCATTGATCTTCGTGCCATCTTTCGCCACGTACAAGCCACGTTTCACTCGCCTGCCGGAAAACACTGGCTTGTCATCCCCTGGGATCGCTCCGTAAGTTGGAATGAAATCGTCGTCCAGCGCGCTGGCTTGCGATGTATAGCTTTCTTCGTTGATGATGACTTGAATTCCCGCCACCTTCGCCTTGTACTCAATCATCCGAATCAACAGCGAGTGAGGCAAGAATACGAAATTTTGGTTGTTCACTGATCCCATCTTTGATGCTTGTTTCCACGCCACATTGTGACCGATCACCATCGTATGGATGTGATGGGCCACCGCAAAGTCCACCACGTAGCGGCTGATCTTGTGAAAGGCATTCTGGATGCGGTCGTGACGTTTTCCCGCGAGTTTTTGCAATCGCTTCGAAGTCTGCTGACCTTCTTGGGGTTCGTGACCTTTTCGCAAGATGGAGAAATATTGCGCATTGAGCTTGTTATAAAGCTGATTCAGTGCCTTGATCTTTCCGCCAAGAATCAAAATGGGTGTGAGCCCTAAGACGTTCGTCACGATGGTGACTAAGTTCACTGTGCCTAAGTCCAGCGCCATGTAACGCCCGTTGTCTTCCGGAGTTTCTTTTGGCGGATCAATCTTCCTCACGACTTCTGCCGTACAGTCGTCGTATTTCGGGATCACTCTGACTTCCTGCAACGTGCCCGGCATCGTGGCCACTTTCCCAATGTTCAAGCGCTCTTTTGTCCCCGGGAACTTGAGATGCTTCTCATCTATCACGTGGCAATCTTGATTCGTGAACGTGACTTCCTTGAATCCTTCCTTATCCATATAACCAGAGATCTTGGGCTTTCTGAGATACTTGTCGGGATGTTTCTCATACTCTTTTTGAGAGGCAAAAAAGGACTGCCAATTCTGGTTCAGGTTCTTTAGCACCCCTTGCGCGGCTTGGGCCGAGATCGCGGTATAGTTTTCTTCCTGCATCGTGCGAAACAAAGCATCCACAAACGCGTACCCCAGGTAGGATTTCTTCTTTGTTGGTGCAGAAAATAGCTTCGGTTTCTTTGGGTTAGGTTGACGTCTCGTGCCTGCCTTCACTTCCGCTTCACGTTTCTCCCAAGCCTTTTGCTGATTCTCGTTGATGATCGGCCGGTATTTCGCGATGGTGTCCATCACTGCTTTCTGATGGGCTTCCCGTGACTTTTCTTGCCTCAGCGCCGTGTACGCCTGCCGGATGAAGAAATTGGCGGTGGTTATACAGGTTTTTCGCCGGACCACTCTGTTCCATAAAGTAGTCGTACAACCGATGGCCCTTCTTCACACGGATCTGGTAGGCACGGTAGTATGGTTCTTGATCTGCCAAGCACTCTCACCTTCTTCTCTTACGGTCACAGTGTTTTGACTCGGAACAGGGCTTGTGTTCAGCCGTTTTAGCGATTCACCTCCCCACCTTCGCGATACTTAGAGGTGGGTGTCTCTTTGCCTGTGATAGAAAAATGCCGAGGGCAGTTCTCCATCAACTATCCTTTGCGACTCTAATTTACGACGTTTCCCATATGTTTCTGCCTTTGTTCCAAAATATAGCCCAAAAGAGCCAAAGAGCCCGTGGTCAAAATGGCCTCATCCTCACCCGTCACCAAAAAGGCTTTTTGTATGGCCTGCCAGGGATCGTCAATAATTTCCGCATCCGGCATACCCTGTTGCAACGTATGAGGATCGACACCTCGCTGGGTCGGAACATGGGTCAATATCACGCGGCTGACGTAAGGGTTGAGCAAATTCAACATCTCGGCCGCAGGTTTATCAGATAATGAACCGAATACCAGAGTCCACTTGAAATCTTGGTAAAATTCCAGGTTTAGAGTTTGAACTACCCCCTGAATGCCATGAGGATTATGAGCCCCATCAATCACCCATAATGGCCGACGATGAATAATTTGAAAACGACCCGGCCAGGAGAATCGGGACCATGCCATAAGGATTGACCGCCAGTCATGGATAAACCCTAGACGCGCTAATTCTTCGGATGCCGCATACGCCAACGCCACATTGTCCCTTTGATAAGCTCCCAGCAAGGGAACCGACAAGAACCCGGCAGGACTTTGACCAAAGACACCTCGTTCGCCGACATCAGGAAACCATGAGGGTTCGACTACCCTGGCACCACGGCGCTGCGCCGTGTCCTTAATCACCGTTCGGGCTTGAGAATAGGGTTGACGCCCTATCACCACAGAAGAACCGTGCTTGATGATCCCCGCCTTCTCGCTGGCTATGGCTTCAATCGTATTCCCTAAACGGTCCATGTGGTCAAAAGCTACCGGCGTTATCACCGACAAACAGGGAGCATCAATCACATTGGTAGCATCCAACCGTCCACCCAAGCCCACTTCCACGACGGCGACGTCAACCTGCCAATGACGAAAGGCAAGAAAGGCCAAGGCTGTGACCGCTTCAAAAAATGTGGGAACATCCGGCAGAGTGCGGCCAGCCCGTTCGACCAGTTCACCTAAACGATCCCACAAAGCCTCCGGAATCGGTTGCCGATTTAGCATAACACGCTCGTTAATATTTCCCATATCCGGAGACACCGTTAATCCCACTCGAAGGCCTTGGGATTGCAATGCCTCTGCGATCAAGGCCGCTGTCGACCCTTTGCCGTTTGTGCCTGCTACATGCACAATGGGATACCCTTTTTGCGGGTCCCCCAACGCCTCCAAAAGCTGTCGGATCCGCTCTAACCCGGGACGGATCCGCAAACGCTCCAACCCTTCCCACCAGTTTTCCTTCACTGCAAATCCTCCCAGCGCTCCTTTAGGCGCATTACCCGGGCAGCGAATTCTTCTCGTTGTGCAATCGCCTTGGCCACAACGTGTTCTGGCGCGCGTTCCCGGAATTGATTATCGTTTAGTTGCCGTTCCACCCGTTGCAGATCATTTTGTGCCTGCTCCCATAACTTTTTCACACGATTCGACTCACTCTTCAGATCCACCGTGCCCTCCAATAATAAGGAGAGACTGCCTCCCAGAGACACCCCGGTTAACGCGTGTCGCGGCTTTTCTGTACCCTCACCCTTTATATGCCAGCCAATCGTGGAAGCGCGCACCAGTTCTCGAATTGCCGCTTCTTCCTTTTGCCAGTCTTCCACAACCGACAAACTGTCGGCCACTGCAAAAAACTCAACACGCTGCGCTGGAGATAGGTTAAGCTCAGCCCGCAAGTTGCGTCCGGTGCGGATAAGGTCCTTTACACCTGTCATAATTTCAATCGCCCGCTCCTGCCCTGTCAAGGATATCGCATGAGGCCAAATTGATACCACAATGCTTTCCCCTTCATGAGGAATCGACTGCCATAATTCTTCAGTCACAAACGGCATGAAAGGGTGCAAGAGTTTCAACGACCTCTCGGCCACATGAACTAATGTGTTCAACACCCATGGCTTTTGGCTCGGATCTTCTCGCATCCGAATCTTGCTTAATTCAATATACCAATCACAATAGTCATCCCATAGAAAGTCATATACCGCTCTGGCCGCCTGTCCGAATTCAAATTCCTTAAGCCAGTCAGTCATTGTCTCTACGGTTTGATTGAGTTTATGCAAAATCCACACGTCTTCAATGTTGGCTGTATCAATCTCCACGGGCTCAGGGACAAAACCCTCGGGCAGATTCATCCGCACATAGCGTACGGCGTTATAAATTTTGTTGGCAAAATGGCCGGCCGCTTCAACTCGATCACGACTGTACCGCTGGTCGTTTCCGGGTGCCGAGCTCAATACGAGTGCCATGCGCAATGCGTCAGCCCCATACTCTTCAATAATCTCCATGGGATCAACACCGTTACCCAACGACTTGCTCATCTTACGTCCTTGGCTATCACGGACCAATCCATGTAGGAGCACCGTTTCAAAGGGTTTCTCGCCAGTGAAATGAATCCCTTGCATAATCATTCGCGAGACCCAGAAAAATATGATATCATAACCCGTTGACAATACCGAAGTGGGGTAAAATGTAAGCAAATCCTGAGTTTGTTCCGGCCACCCCAAAGTCGAAAACGGCCATAACGCAGAAGAGAACCATGTGTCCAACACATCCTCATCCTGATGCACTCTTCCTCCGCACTGATCGCACCCGGATGGCTGTTGGCGGGACACCGTGACAGCATTACAGTCTTCGCAATAGTAGGCGGGAATGCGGTGCCCCCACCAAATTTGACGGGAAATACACCAGTCCCGAATATTTTCCATCCAGTTGGTGTAGATTTTTTCGAAGCGTTCGGGAACAAGTCGGATTTCTCGTCGTTTAACGGCCTCCAGGGCAGGCTTGGCTAAAGATTCGATTTTAACAAACCACTGCAGTGACACAATGGGCTCAATAACGGTACCGCATTTTTCGCAATGGCCAACCGAATGAACCAACTCTTCTTGCTTCTCTATCAAGCCAAGACTCTCCAAATCTCGGATTACAACCCTGCGTGCCTCATAGCGATCGAGTCCTTTATACTTTCCGGCAAATTCTGTCATCCTCCCATCTTCGCCAATTACCTGAACCTGTGGCAGATGATGACGCTCACCCATTTGAAAATCATTCGGATCATGCGCGGGTGTGACTTTCACCGCACCTGTGCCATACTTCGGATCCACATAGCTATCAGCAATAATCGGCACAATACGGTCAATAAGAGGAATCCGGACATTTTTGCCTATAAAATTCTTCCAGCGCGGATCCTCGGGATGAACAGCCACCCCGGTGTCTCCCAGCATGGTTTCGGGTCGAGTCGTCGCAACCGTAATATAACCCGTGCCATCAACCATAGGATAGCGAATAAAACTGAGTCTCCCCGTCTCATCTTCATGTTCCACTTCTATATCCGACAAAGCTGTGCGGCAGGAAACACACCAGTTGGTGATATAATTTCCCCGGTAAATGAGTCCTTCTTCATAAAGCCGCACGAAGACCTCTGTTACGGCCTTAGACAATCCGGCATCCATTGTAAAGCGCAACCGCTCCCAATCCACGGAAGCTCCCAATTTTTCCATCTGTCTTAAAATCTCGTTGCCATATTTTTCCTTCCATCGCCAAACTTCTTGGATAAAGGCGTCACGATCCATCGCCCGCCTTTCAATATTCTGACTGCGCAACAATTCTTCTACTTTCATTTGGGTATGAATCCCGGCATGATCGGTCCCTGGAAGCCACAATGTATTGTCACCCAACATCCGGTGAAACCGGATGAGAATATCTTGCCAGGTGCTATTCAAAGCATGACCCACATGCAATATTCCGGTAACATTGGGAGGAGGCATGACGATACTAAAGGTCGGTGCATCACTTTTCATGTTAGGTGTGAAATAACCATGGTCCTTCCAAAACGCGTACCATTTGTTTTCCACTTGGTGATGAGAATATTGGGCACTCAGTTCACTCACGTCAATTCCTCCTCTTTACGCCAGCGCAATCATAATTGATTGAGCTTATAACAAGAGACCCTCTTCGCTAAGGGCGAAAAGAGTCTCTTTCGCGGTACCACCTTAATTCACCCTGAATCATATTCGGGTCTCATATTGCGATAACGGGCATGCCCGAGTATGGATAACCTTTGGCGCTCTCCACACCACCTCAAGGTTCACCCGCAAGCCATCGCGCACGAAGCTCTCACCCCTCGTTACTTCGTTCTCTTTAGCGCGTGGGTCCTGCTTCTTCCCGTCATCAGCATAATCTATTTATCTGGGTTCTGTCGGTAAATAAGAATGACCTTGGTCCCATAATCCGGTACGCCAAAGACTGTAATGACTACAAGCAAAACTCGTTAACCAAAGGAACACCGTCGTGGGCCGAAAAACTTCCCACTCGATTAAGAGTTCCCACTGTGATTACCGAATTTGCTATTAGTCTTCCACTACCGCCAGAATGTCGTCAGTCGACAAGATAAGGTGCTCCTCAGTGCCGATCTTAATTTCGGTGCCGGCAAATTTTGCAAATAGCACACGTTGCCCTTCTTTAACCTTGATCTCTTCACCATCGCCGACTGCTACAATGAGACCGGTCTGGGGTTTGTCTTTAGCGGTATCGGGTATGTAAATCCCACTTTGAGTCCGTTCTTGTTCCTCTACCAATTTTACCAGAACGCGGTCTCCTAACGGCTTGACTTGCATTGAAAAAATCCCCCTTGGATGGTGTATCTGTAATCCCACAACAATGGTGGCAAGTAACATTATACCGTACCGCTTACGACTGTCAATGAAATGAACTCTCCCTCCGCCTGGCCTCTACCAGGCCAAGGCGGGGGTTTCCGGGATCGCTCCCGGACGTTCCTGGCTCATTGATCCCCGCACCGAGGCCCATGGCTCCCGGCGTCTTACAGCAATCGTCCCCAGGCGTAACTTCGGACCGCTCCGGCCCTAGCTTCCGAAAAATCCGCGTCGGTTTGCGTTTCTTAGTGAGCGGATCTCCAGCAAGAAGTTTTTTGATGCCGCGTTGGGCAATGACACACGCCGCATTGTGATCGGCATTGTCCTGGTGCCCACAGTCTTGGCAGACGAATTCGGCTTGGTTGAGCCGATTGTCCGAGGAAGTGAATGTGCAGACCGCACATTCTTGTGAACTGTATTGAGGCGGAACCAGGATAACGAGTTTGCCTGCCCGTAACGCTTTATACCGGGTGAACGAAACGACTTGCCCCCAGGCTGACGACAAAATAGCGCGGTTCAGACTGGCTTTTGCCTGGGCTTGGTTGGCCAGAAACCGCCCTGACGCATCGTTTTTTGCTTTGGGGCGTTGGGTCATCTGAGGAATTTTCAGATCCTCAAAGACATACAGATCCGCTGTCGGGTTTGTGACCAAAGCATGAGAGGTTTGATGGGCGTATTCGTATCGGACATTCTTTTCGTATTGCTGATAGTGAGCCACTTTCTGATAGGCTTTGCGTTGATTTTTCGATCCCTTTTTGCGACGGCTGGCCTTCCGTTGCCAGGTATTGCCATGCTGCCGGTTTTTCTGGATGCGGGTCTGATGCACCGGTTGCAGATCAAAGATGCGTCCATCAGACAGGGTTAACGGTTTCGCCACGCCCCGATCTCCGCCGCGCGTGTGCGCGGCTAATTGATCCGCGGATAAGTGCCGCAAATCTTCCGCAATCTGCTCGGTGGCGGCGTCGACTGTCTGAGCTGGTATCGTCACAGCAGAGTCTTCTGCGGCAAAGGAGAGCCACCAGCGGCCCCCTTCCACGGCAATGTGAATCGAAGACGGCACGGCATGCGTCCGATGTGCAACATAAGGGATGACTCCCACCGGGAATTTGTCGGTGCCGACATGTAGCTGATAGCCAGTAACCTCATCGGTTGCCTCATGAACCCGCGGAATGAACGCAAATAACTCGGACGTCAGCCACATCGCCTGCCTCCCCGATTTTTTCTTGATCTTGGGACGCCCGCCCAGTTTCTGAAAGAAGCGACTGTAGGCTTGGCGGAATTTGACGGCCCCATTACGCAAGATCTGCGAGGGCACCTCTTTAAGAAAAGCTGTGTTATCGCTAATGAACCGGCTGTACTGTTGATCGACGGGTACCGCCATGCCCGCCGTTCCGACCATCCGCCGCTGAAAGCGGCGGTAATAGCGATCTTCTAAAACTTTTGCGTTGTAGATGAGCCGCTGACAGCCAATCCAGCGGAGTAAGATTTGAGCTTGCGCTTTATTCGGATACAAGCGAAATTTATAGCCGTTGAGCATGGCTCTCCTCCTTGCGCTGGTTCTTGTTTCCATTATATCATTAAGCTACTATGAGCGACACTGAAATGATGTCGGCCTCACACGCCGTCTATTCCCTTCGGTTACATATCGTCTTTGTGACCAAATATCGGCGTAAAACTTTGACCCCGGAACTGCTTGAAGCCCTGCAAAATGCTTTCGCGGAGATCCTCGCGGATTGGCGTTGCACGCTGATCGAATTCGGGGGAGAAGCCGATCATGTCCATTTGCTGGCGGCAATCCATCCAGCTTTAAACATCTCTGTCTTGATCAATAATCTCAAGTCGGCCAGTTCGCGTCGCATGCGCAATCGCTTCGCGGATCACTTACGAAAGTTCTACTGGAAACCTTACTTTTGGCACCGTGCCTATTACGTCGGAAGTGTCGGCGGAGCCTCGTTAGAGACGGTGAAACGCTACGTCGAGGCTCAAGGGACGAAAGAAAAATCCCGGAAAGCGGCCAAGAGGCCGCCGCCCGCTTGACCCCCTCTCGGCTTCCCCTGGGAAGGGGAATGCGCGGGCATGGCGTTCAAAAGCCGGTCTTAAAGGGTTAATCCAATCATAAAGTGCAAAGGATAAGCCTTTAGTGGGAGGACGTTCTTTATGATTCAGCTCGCTCGGAAGAGCACATGGGCTTTAATAGCAGGCATGCTAGTGGTATTGACGGGATGCGGACAAACTCCCGACAAGATCTCATCACCTTCGCTGCCGGTCGTTCGCTACACTCTAAATACCTCCTCGTCCGTTGGAACCTTGCCCCTTGAAGTTGCCTTAAAGCTCCATTTCTTTCAAGATGAGCACCTTCAACTCAAACGCTCTTCTCGTTCTCGGGCCGAGCTGATAATCTCGGAATCTGTTCCCTCATGGCCTGTAATCGGCTACCTCGCCAATCGCCCGGATCTGGTGATAGTGTCTTCCGCTCCCGATCCGCATTTCCGCTTGAAAAATTTAAACCATTTGCCTATGGTTTATGCTGCCAATCTTTATCCGTCTCTGGGTCTGATCCAGGGCGTTCTCCATCTTAACCGCACCTTTCCATCGTTGCGCCCCGTCTCTTTTCCACACTTGGAGAGTTTGTGGACAGAACACCGTGTGCCATGGGCACTGGTAAGTCTTAGGCAATACTTCGCATTGCGGCAAAAAAATCCCAATACCCTCATTCTAAACTGGTTGGGAGCATCCACCGGCCCCATGCCTGTCATTACCGTCTCGGGTCACAGCAACCATAGTGTACAGTTTCTCAAGGCCATCAATCTCGCCCTGTGGTATATTCACACGTCATCACCGCGTCAGATCGCCCAAGTTGTTGCCGGAAATTCCAAGAATCCTGTCCTCCCGTCGACCATTAAAACTGCCGTTCGTCTGAATTTATGGCCCCAGACCACCCTCATTTCTCCGCAAGAATACAATCGAGGACGGGCATTATATGGATTAGGCAGTCGGAACATTTGGCCCCCCTATTTCGACGGCGTTAACATCCAATTGTCTCGTAAGGCTCTCAGTGTAGAGTACTGATAGGCCAAGGATTCCATGAGAACCAATTCGCTTTCCCCCGCCAAATGCCCTGTAGCACACAGCATCGCGACTTTTTTAAACCCGGATTTTTCATAGACTCTGATGGCCCGCTGATTATCCTTTTTTACCCGTAAATAAATGCGTTGGAGCCCGATGCGCTCATAGGCAACATCTAAAAGCTCCCATACGGCTCTTGAACCATAGCCTTGATTCCAATGTCGCTTGTCTCCAATCGAGATTCGCAGTTCAGCTTCACCGTTGCGCCACGTAATATGTTCCAATTCAGCATCTCCGATGAGAACACCGTTGACGGTTTGAACCGCAAATCCGATGCGCAAGGGGTTGGTTAATAGATCGCGCCACCATGCCGCATTCATGACGGCATCGCCGCCAAACTTCTTGCCGCTGAAAAGTGTCACCTCATCGTCTCGATCCCATAACGCAATGGATGCCAAATCACTGTCCTGCAATTTGCGAATATATCGGTAATGACTGCTAACATCCAAAACCATCCGGTTACTCACCTCGTCTTCATATCACCTCTGTAAATTCGGCAAAAGCTAGCTCGTCTCCTTTAGATTTAGAAGTGATTTCTTTTGGCAACAATGGAAATATGAGCCTCATGCGAAAAAACTCCAGAAAATTCCCTCAGTTCCTTTTCGATAAACTCTCGTAACCTCACCCACGATACGGCCGATGGATCGGCTTATGTTCTTCCTGATAATTGAGCCTTGAATCCTCCACGAAAAGTGTTATCCCAGAGTTTTTCCTCACGATACGCCCAAAGCATTACCACTGAACTCAAGGTTCGGAACATTTACACATCACGGATAAACTCGCGTGACATTTTTCATGACTGACGCGGTAACGGTGTTCCAGGTCTTTCCGCGAAGTGACAGTTTATATGTTCTTTTCGCCTTTATCATAATCTCCTGACTATCTCAATGTGCACTGTGCCAACGAGAAGGTCTTCACGACTTTCCCTCCATGCTTAAGAATGTCATGACGAATCTGTGAGGTTTTTGGAGTAAATGTCCTTTGAAATGCTCAGACACGGTGCCTTTCTCACGTGAAGTCCCTAATGAAGTTCTACAGGAAGATTTCGCTAAAGCCTTGACTGAGGGGATCCAATTCGCTAGTTTTTATTCATGGACACTCGTGCATTGCGCGCATTTTGGGTTATGCGGCATGGTCGCCCTGACTTACCACGTAACCCATTTTTTATGGATCGCGACCAGTTTAACCGATATTTAGAATCTTATGATCGGGCTGCCTTAAACGGAATGGAAACGAAACGGTTGACTCTGTTATTTCAGCAGTATCCGGTACCCGAAGTCGTTATCTGTTCGGATTTGCCGAGAGCTAAAGCAACGGCCGAGTTATTTGCCCGATCGGTGCCCATTTTGGTAGATCCGACTTTTCGGGAAATTCCTGTACGGCTTCCTGACACGTCTACCAGGTTTTTGAAAAGTCGATGGCCCGAGGAATTTTGGTGGAGTTATCTTCGCCTCAACTGGTTTCGCGATCAAGGCCCCGAAGGCAAGGTCCGTTCCCGCCAACGTGCCGAAATGGCCATAGCCCACCTGAGCGGATATTTTCAGGAGCATCAACACATCGCCATTGTTTCCCACGCAGGGTTTTTGTCCCTACTGATCACGATGCTGCACCAACAGCATCGGATCAGAGGCTCCTTATTACCCTCGATTCGGTTCGGACATCCCAAACGTTACCGATGGTTCATATAGTTAATCCCAGTCCCTTTATAGCGTCTTTGAGTTTGTCTATGCCTTCTCCCGTTCGGCTGGAAATCGGGTAGATGTCCAATTTATAGGCATCCTGCAGTTCTTCTATCCGCATTTTCTGTTCGTGTTTGTTGAGACGATCAATCTTGGTGCCCACGACTGCAATAAACAAATTTTTTTCATAGGCCCAGCGCAGAACCGTCCTTTCTTCAAGTTGCGGATCCCTCCGAATGTCTTGAATCAAAATTCCGCCAATAAGTTCCTGGCGAGACATCAAATATCCCTCTACGGCCTGGCCAAATTGATCGCGAACAGATTTGGGTACCTTGGCATAACCGTATCCGGGCAGGTCCACCAGGTACCAATTCTTCATCCGGTAAAAGTGTATTCGTTGCGTCTTGCCGGGATTGTTGCTGACATGTGCCATTTTTGTCCTGGTTAAGGCGTTAATCAGAGAAGATTTGCCGGCATTGGATCGTCCCAAAAAGGCCAATTCACTCTGGTGGTCGGTGGGCATTTCCACAGGTGTCAAAGCCGAAGCGACCAGATAATTATTTTTTGGGGACAACTTTTTCCCTCACAATCGTTTCACTCAGCGCAAATTCCAATACACTGTCCAAGTGCTTAACAAGGTGAATGGTCATTGAGCGTTTCACGTTACGGGGTAAATCGTCCAAATCATTTTCGTTGTCCTTCGGCAAGATCAATTCGCGAATTCCGGCCCGATGTGCTGCCAAGGTTTTCTCTTTGATACCGCCGACCGCTAAAACATGCCCACGCAGTGTAATTTCACCGGTCATCGCAATCTGTGATTTAACGGGAATATTGCTCAGTGCGGACACCATGGCCGTAGCCATGGCAATGCCGGCGGAGGGGCCATCTTTAGGAATAGCCCCCTCGGGAACATGTACGTGAAGATCCAAGGTCTCGTGAAAAGTTGGATCGATACCAAATTCCCGTGCGCGGGATCGAATATAACTGTAGGCGGCCCGTGCACTTTCTTGCATGACATCACCCAGTTGCCCCGTAAGATTCAGTTGTCCCTTGCCAGGCATGGTAGTGACCTCTAACGGCATAACGTCTCCACCCGCTTCGGTTACCGCAAGCCCCGTCACGATGCCGACTTCGTCTTGGGACTCCTTGGCCGCATGGTGCACTTGATGAGGACCTAAGTATTTCTCAAGATTAGTAACGCTCACCCGTATGGTATGTTGCTTGCCTTGAACAATTTCTCTGGCAACTTTGCGGCAAACTGCTCCCAGTTGCCGCTCCAATTGGCGCACTCCTGCTTCCCGCGTATAGTGACGAATAATATCCGAAATGGCATGCTGGCTAATCTCCACCATGTTAGGTTTCAACCCATGACTGCGCATCTGTTTGGGCCATAAAAACTGCCAGCCAATGTGTAATTTCTCTTCTTCCGTATACCCAGGAATAACAATGGTTTCCATACGATCCAGCAAGGGTTTGGGAATGGTGTGCAAAACATTAGCCGTCGTAATAAACATGACTTGGGACAGATCGAACGGTACCTCGATATAATGATCCGAAAAATGGGCGTTTTGTTCCGGATCCAAGACTTCGAGCAAGGCGGCAGAGGGATCGCCTCGGAAATCCATGGCCATTTTATCCACTTCATCCAGAAGAAATAAAGGGTTGTTGGATCCGGCTTGTTTCATTCCTTGGATTATCCTTCCCGGTAAAGCCCCCACGTATGTGCGGCGATGCCCTCGTATCTCGGCTTCATCCCGCACCCCTCCCAAGGACACTCGAACAAAATTCCTCTCTGTCGCCCGGCCGATTGAACGTGCCAAGGAAGTTTTACCGACACCGGGCGGGCCTACCAGACAAAGAATAGGTCCCTTGAGACTTTGAGATAATTGGCGGACTGCAAGATATTCCAAAATACGGTCTTTTACTTTTTTCAGCCCGTAATGGTCTTCGTTTAGAATCCGTTCGGCTTCTTCAACGTCTACCCGTTCGTTCGTTTCAATACCCCAAGGTAGATTCAGAAGCCAGTCAACATAATTACGAACGACGACCGCCTCGGCTGACATCGTTGGCATTTTGGCTAAGCGATCAATCTCCCGCGAAATTTTTTCACGAATATCCTCCGCCAAGCCCACTGTATCTGCCAACCGCTGTCGCAATTCTTGCACTTCGTCGGTATGTTCGTCGGTTTCCCCCAATTCTCGTTGAATGGCTTTCAACTGTTCGCGGAGATAATACTCCTTTTGGGTGCGTTCCATTTGCTTTCGGACGCGGACATTTATCCGTTTTTCGATTTCTAAAAGTTCCATCTGACGTGATAGGATATCGGACACTTTTTTCAACCGATCGGTGGCCGAAAATATTTCCAAAATTTCTTGCTTTTCGACCGTACGGATGTCAAGGTAGCTGATAATCGTATCGGCAAGACGTCCGGGATCGTCCACATTCATACTCACCGAAGCTTCCCCGGGCATTTTTTTGGAATTCTTGATATACACTTCAAATAATTCCATCACTGCATGCATCAACGCCTCTGTCTCATCGGACATCTCGTTGTCCTCTGCGACTGATTCGACCTCGGCCTCAAAATATGTTCCCTCATCGGTAATCTTATGTATGACAGCCCTGGAACGACCTTCCACAACAACTTTAGCTCCACCGGCGGGCATTTTTAGAACTTGTTTCACCTCTCCGATGATACCTACCCGATATAGATCATCTTCGTTGGGATCGTCGGTGCGCGTATCTTTTTGAGCAACAAACAAAAGTTCTTGAGGACCCAGCATGGCCTTTTCCAAGGCATTGAGACTGCGTTCTCTTCCTACTTCCAGCGGCACAACCATATAAGGAAAAACCAAAACCCCTCTAAGCGGCAAAAGTGGCAATTGCGTTTCCATCATCAACCCTCCTGTCCCGTAGACCTATTCTCCTCTATCCTAACCATAATACCCAAATACACCAAAACAGACGACCGTTCTGATGGACTTATCCATTTCCGGTCGGACAGAATTCGGACATCCGTCCCTTATCTCAGCGTATTCATTGTAGGTTGATCGCAATTTTATCGCACTCGGCCGTAAAACCCGACTCTCCAAAAGGGAAATATTAGGCGTTCACCTACTGGCGAACGCCTCTCCCGAATTGTGCTCCAAGTCGCGATGACCGGGATAGCATAAATAGGTATTTTGCTCTGGGACAATTAGACACGTTGAAGATCCGTTGGGGCTTTGCCTATCAAGCCCACAAAGAGTTCGGACATCAAGAGCCAACTCAATTGGAAAATATGTACGCAAAATCCTTGATCATGGATTATACGTCAGTCAAAAGGAGGACAATTGTTTGTGATGGCAATCTCCGACCACCATTTTCACGTTATCTGTGCCCACTGCCGTCCTGGGAGTTCCCTAAAATTGAGATCTAATAATCCCGCGTTCCACTTGCAAGATACTGCCAGGGTTCTTTGTTAGGGCATAGGAGCCGAAGGACTAGCTGTGAGCAAATCAGTAGTTACCATCGGCTTGGGCAACTTCGCCTGCTCCGCTACAAATGTCTGATCTATGACGTCTTGCAGGCAATCAACAGCAATAATGCGAATGTCATTTCTCTCACCAAAAGATTGCTGCCAATTATCTCGGGGTACAAGAACCTGGGCGCAGCCGGCCTGGGCAGCCGCCTCAATTTTAGCCACAATTCCTCCGACCGGTTTGACCAGACCTCTGATAGACAACTCGCCAGTCATAGCCAAACGACCATCACAAGGTTTACCCGTTACCGCAGAGTATATAGCAACCGCCACGGCAATACCAGCCGAAGGTCCATCCAAGGGTATTCCTCCGGGAAAATTAACATGGAGGTCAAAATCATGCGGTTCCACATGACATTGGTTACGCAAGACCGTGAGTACATTTTCGATAGATCCTCGAGCCATCGACTTTCTCCGAACCGTGCGTCCGGATGACCCCATCTCTTCTTCGTCCACGATACCCGTCACAAAGAGACGGCCGGAACCCTCCATGACAGGCATGGCCACCGCTTCAATATCAATCAGTGTTCCCAAATTCGGCCCGTACACAGCCAAACCATTGACGACTCCGATTTGTGGTTCCTTACTAACTTTTTTATCCGGACGGGGATTGTATTGCCCGGATGTGACCACCCACTCCACATCGTTTTGAGTCATCACCCGTCTTCCTTCGGTTAGCGCCAAGCCACAAGCTATTTGGATCAAATTGACAGCTTCCCGTCCGTTAGTGGCGTACCGCTTGACGACGTCCACCGCCCCCGTTTCTGCCTCCATGCCGAGTTTATTGATGGAATTTCGGGCAATTTCCTGAATTTCATCGGGTAAGAGTCCCCGAAAAAATACTTCGACACAACGCGATCGAATCGCCGGAGGGATCTCTTGTGGCTGACGGGTCGTTGCACCGATCAAGCGAAAGTCCGCCGGTAATCCGTTTTCAAAGATATCCTGTATATGAGTAGGCACATTACTGTCCTCAGAACTGTAATAGGCCGATTCCAACATGACCTTCCGATCTTCCAGCACTTTAAGAAGTTTGTTTAATTGGATGGGATGAAGTTCTCCAATCTCGTCAATAAAGAGAATTCCTCCATGGGCTTTAGTTACCGCGCCCGGCTTGGGTTGCGGAATTCCAGCCATCCCCAGCGGCCCAGCTCCCTGATAAATCGGATCGTGCACCGATCCAATTAAGGGGTCTGCAATCCCTCTTTCGTCGAATCGTGCTGTTGTCGCGTCCAGTTCCACGAATTTGGCATCGCGTTGAAAAGGTGTCCATGGCGTCTTTTTCGCTTCCTCTAAAACCAATCGAGCAGCTGCTGTTTTTCCTACCCCAGGTGGCCCGTAGACCAAGATATGCTGGGGATTGGGACCGCACAAGGCGGCTTTCAAAGCCCGGATACCCTCGGTCTGACCTATGATCTCCCCAAAACGATTAGGACGAGTTTTCTCCGACAAAGGTTCACTGAGATGAATGGAGCGAAGACGTCGCAACTTCTCCATTTCCCTTTTCGATTCACGTTCGACAGCCAATTTGTTGCCTTGCTGGGACTTGAGGAGGTTCCAGAAATATAATCCGACGACTATCGCAAAAAAGAACTGAATAAATGTGACAATATTGGTAAGGTTCACCGTACCCCTCCCTCCTTCCGCACCGAGGCGAAAATTTTTGCGGTTGAGCTCACGCAGATAGGGTGATCGAAAACGGGGATGAGCAGACAGTCAATTCATGGACATCATGGATCTCTTCCCTATGGGAATTATGTCCAAAAATAGTGATGCTTATGCAAAAACTCCCGGGAGATTTTCCCGGGAGTTTCTTTATTCTCCGCAACAGTTATGCCGTTTCTTCCTTTTGTTTCTTGCCACGTTTTGCTCGGTCCTGGGTTACTAACAGGGGTTCATCATGCTTCTCCACCACATCTTGGGTGATAATGCATTTCGCGATATCCGTTCGGCTGGGAATATCGTACATGACATTCAGCATGATATCTTCAATGATAGCCCGCAGAGCCCGGGCCCCGGTATTCCGGCGCATGGCTTCCCGTGCCACGGCCCGAACCGCTTCGTCTTTAAACTCCAGCTCTACGTTATCTAAGGTCAACATCTTCTGATATTGTTTGACCAATGCATTCCGTGGTTCGGTTAAGATCTGGACCAAAGCCGGTTCGTCCAGAGCATCCAACGTCACCAAAATCGGCAACCGACCTACAAATTCCGGAATTAACCCGAATTTGAGCAAGTCTTCCGGCATAATTTTGGCCAGGACATCTCCAATATTGGTTTCCGGCATCTCAATCTCCGCATTGAATCCTAAGCCTTTTCGCCCAATTCGCCGCTTAATGATTTTGTCCACGCCGTCGAAGGCTCCACCAACAATGAACAGAATGTTGGTCGTATCAATCTGAATAAACTCTTGATGCGGATGTTTTCGACCACCTTGGGGCGGCACCGATGCTACCGTCCCCTCTAAAATCTTCAACAGAGCTTGCTGCACACCTTCCCCCGACACATCACGGGTAATCGACGGGTTTTCGGATTTTCGGGCAATTTTATCGACTTCGTCAATGTACACAATGCCTTTTTCCGCTTTTTCCACGTCGTAGTCGGCAGCCTGGATGAGCTTAAGTAGAATATTCTCGACGTCTTCACCAACATATCCAGCCTCAGTCAACGACGTGGCATCGGCAATGGCAAAGGGCACATTGAGAATCTTGGCCAATGTCTGCGCCAGAAGTGTCTTCCCTGAACCGGTAGGGCCTAACATCAAGATATTGGACTTTTGCAGTTCAACGTCATCGACTTTACTCCCTAGATTGATCCGCTTATAGTGGTTATATACCGCAACCGCAAGGGTCTTTTTGGCACGGTCTTGTCCCACGACGTACTGATCTAGTATTGCTCGAATTTCTTGCGGCTTGGGAATGTCCTTGAGTTCGAATTCAACATCGTCACTAAGTTCCTCTTCAATGATCTCGGAACATAATTCGACGCATTCGTCACAAATATAGACTCCCCCAGGCCCAGCAATCAGCCTCTTCACCTGGTCCTGATACTTACCGCAAAACGAGCATTTCAACTGGCCCTTTTCATCGGTGAACTTGAACATTATAAGCCCCCCTCTTCGACACCCCTACAATCACCAAGCTAACCATAAGTTATTCCTCAGAGTTCGGTTCAGAACCCGTCTTGTTTCGTGGCACTGCAACCTCATCAATCAGATGATACGCCTTAGCTTCTTCAGATGTCATCCAGTAGTCTCGTTGCGTCTCTTCCAAAATCTGCGCCACTGAATGTTTCGAGTGTTTGGCTAAAATTCCAGCCAAGGCCTCGCGGCTTCTTAACAGCTCTTTCATCTGAATTTCAACATCTGTGGTTTTACCCCCGAGATTGTTGATCCACGGCTCATGAATCATCACCCGTGAATTCGGCAAGGCAAACCGTTTGCCTTCTGCTCCGCCGGTGAGCAATAAAGCTCCCATGCTGGCTGCCATACCCACACAATAGGTAGAGACATCAGGCTTAATATATTGCATCGTATCATAAATTCCCAGTCCCGCACTAACAGACCCGCCAGGCGAATTAATATAAAGGTGTATGTCGCGATCCGGATCGTCGCTTTCTAAAAACAGCAACTGCGCTACCACCAAATTTGCGACATCGTCATCAATGGCATTCCCCAGAAAAATTATCCGCTCTTTTAACAAACGCGAATAAATGTCGTAGGAACGCTCGCCCCGATTGGTTTGTTCAACGACCATAGGAACGAGGTAACCAAAACTCATTCTTCACTCTCCCCTTCCTTGTCGAGTACAGTAGACGCCAAATAATCTCTCGTTTTGGATATCAATGCACTGGCTCGCAACAATTCCATCTCACCGGTTTTTTTGTAATAGCGGAGCATATCGTCTACCGGTTGTCGGTAGGTATCAGCCAAGGACGCGATAATCTCGGCTATCTCTTCTTCACTCACATCTAATTTTTCCGCCTTAGCAATTGCTTCCATGAGCAACTCTTCTTTCACTTGTTCTTCGGCACTGGGCCGCAATTGCTCATGCAACGCCTCGGGAGTCATTTGTCGGCTATCCAGAAATTCCTGCGTATTGGCACCAATTTGTGCCAAAGACAATTCCAGTTCGCGCAACTGAGAATGAATCGCATCACTCACTAAGCTCTCGGGAACGTCAACGGACACGCGTTCTTTTAGTTTACCCATGACACGCGCCAACCGATCATTTTTGGCTTGTGTTTCCAGTCTGTTCTTGACATTTTCCTTCACATGCTCATGCAACTCCTGCAGTGATTCCAACCCTACCGCTTTGGCCAACTCATCGTTGATTTCCGGAATATCGGGGCGCTTGTTTTCAATTACCGTAATTTCAAAACGAACGGGTTTTCCAGATAAATTCACGTCGGGATGATTTTCCGGGTAAGTGAGCCTGATAGTTTGAGGCTCGTTGACTCTCAAGCCTATCAACTGATCCTCCAACCCTTCCACCGCCGTCCCTGAGCCGATTTCTAAAGTGTAGGATTCGTCTTCCACAAATGCCTCGGAATCTTCTGATTCGTCCTCAGTCTCCAAATAACCCTCCAGGTTTAGAACCACTCGGTTTCCCTTGGAAACCGGTTCATCGTCGGCCGGCACCATTTGTGCTTGTTCCTTTGCCACGGCTGCCAGTTCTTGATCAATTTGTTCTTCCGTGGGCTCAGGAATCTCCAAGGGTTCTTCTCGCAACAGATCATGATAGGCCGGCAAGTTCAATTCGGGTTTGGACTCCACTTCAATATCGAATTCAAATGGCTCCCCAACATCTAATTTTACAATATTTATTTTGGGTTCTGCCACCGGTTCGACGGATGCTTCGCTTAATGCTTCAAGATAGCGGTTCTGAACCAACTGTTGAGCAGCTTCCTGAAGAATTACTTCGGATCCCACAAATCGTTCAAATATAGGCCGCGGCACCTTGCCACGGCGAAATCCGGGCACATTATACTTACCTACGACACTTCGAAAGGCTTTATCCATGGCGACGGAAAGGTCGCTGGGATCAATAGTCACCGTAATTCTGGCAACTGAATTCGGTAACCGTTGTAAGGCGACTTGCATTGTTGTGTAATTCCTCCTCAATACCCGTTACAAATAAAGGTATTATACCATAGCGTAACATGGTGTCCAAGCCCAAAAAACGAGGCGCATTTCGCGCCTCGACAAATGGAGCGGAAGACGGGACTTGAACCCGCGACCCTCGCCTTGGCAAGGCGATGCTCTACCGCTGAGCTACTTCCGCAAATAATGGTGCGAGGGAAGGGATTTGAACCCTTACGCCTTTCGGCACGAGATCCTAAGTCTCGCATGTCTGCCGTTCCATCACCCTCGCTTGGTGCGCCCGGTAGGATTCGAACCTACGACCTGCGGATTCGAAGTCCGTCACTCTATCCACTGAGCTACGGGCGCAAAAAATCCCGGATAACCGGGGAAACAACAATGGGGTGAATGAGGGGACTTGAACCCCCGACCCCCAGGGCCACAACCTGGTGCTCTAACCAACTGAGCTACATCCACCGTCTCAAAAATTCCTGGTGTCCCCGGCAGGACTTGAACCTGCGACGCCGGGATTAGAAGTCCCGCGCTCTATCCAACTGAGCTACGGGGACGCCTCCGTCTGGTCGGGGCGACAGGATTTGAACCTGCGACCCCTTGCTCCCAAAGCAAGTGCGCTACCAAGCTGCGCCACGCCCCGAATTGAAGCATAAGATAATATATCACGCTTTTGGCTCGTCGTCAATGAACAAGAAATGAGCCCCAATGAGCGGCTTGAAGAAAACTTTATTGTACCAACGATAGTCGGTAAAGCCCCCAATATAGAGGAAGTCCGGTGGTGCTGTAGCCCATAGCCAGGTCTTAATACTTATGTCATCGGCAATAGCACTGCCATCATCCGCCGGGAAACGCGAATCCGAGACGTCTTGAAGAAAGTGCATAATACTGCCTCTCGGCATTCTTGGTGATGCTTGCTTCGCACAACGGCCACGGTGGTTCTTCGCTCAGTCGGGTCGGCACGTCGGGCAATGGTTTGGAATGCCCTTTTCCGCCTACGGGAAGAATGAAGATTTTGCCCTCTGTACGCATGTACATCCCTGAATATTTGAGCGTGAAGAATTGACGTCCGGCATCACCCAACCGGACGAAGACTTCTTGCAACAACTTTCCATAGACCGCGTTGATCTCGGAATCAATCACACGGCTTGGTTGCAATGTCTTCTTCGCGTCATGGAACTTACCGACTTCGAATCTTTGATGCTCGCAATACACTCCATATGATTGACGCGGATATGAGGATGAACAAAACCAACCCTGCAACCAGAGGCGAACCCGCATGGGATATCAAAAACACGGCCGCCAACGCAATAAGACTCGATATCGCTAAAACTGGGTCTTCCACAAATAGTCCATACACTTTCTTGATCCATTGTTTGAAGGTCACGAAGCTCTCACACCACCTTTTTGCAACATCCGCACCAAAAATGCGCTGAGCAAAACATAACCCGCAATCAAAAGCAGTAATGTCGCATCGGACAGAGGCCATCTAATGCCCATGGCTTGACCCGCCCAGTAACTGCCAAAACTAGTCAGCATGACCCCCACCACGAATTTCAAAGTATTTTCCGGCACTTTAGCCAAAGGTGCCCGTAAAGCCGCACCAAGCGACAACACCACAACCAGTCCCATGGCCGCTCCCACAATCGCGCTGCCAAATGCGTGTGCTCCGGATCCCATGGTCAAAATGATCACCACGACTTCCAATCCTTCCAGCAGTACTCCGTTATAGGCCGTAGCTTGTGCCTCGAAACTTCCTCGGTTACTCGATCTTAGCCGATTAATCTGATTGCGGTAAGATTCTTCTTCATCATGTAGCGATTTCAGTCCGGAATAACGCAAAATGGCCTTGCGTATCCATTTCAGCCCAAAAAGCAACAGCAAAATACCCACAATGCCTTGAAGAATATTAAGAGGCACGATGCGCAAAATACCTTCCCCTAAAATGGCAACCAGAACAGCTAAGGTGATAACAGCATAGAGCACTCCCCGCAAAGCCGGGCGAAATCCATAAACCACACCTGCGGCCAAGACAATGGATAATGCTTCAATAAATTCTACCGACGAAGCAAGAAAAGACGCGACAAGAACATAAAAATTCACGGGCGTCCTCCTTTTCTCTGTTGCATTGTCATTGCAAAAAAATTGCGATACTCATATTCCTCACATTTCAGATAATGCTTCAATCAATCCATTCCATCAAGATAGAATTCCTTCAAATTCCCCGGGTTGTCTGGATGCGCAATCGATATGCCGATCATTAAGTGCCGTGGGCAATCATGCTTCCAGTCGTCTGGCCGATTACATCGCAGTGTCGGCAAACTCCCACGAAAGAGGACGGAAGACACTATTTCCGTAGAGAAGAGAACGAATACCCCCGGAACTCGCGTGGAGGGACAGGGTACAAGAAGCATTTTGGTTAGAGTGCCATGACTTGTTGAATAATCGGAATAATGCCTTGTACCGCCATTCCACGGTGGGACACGTTATCCTTTAACTCCTGACTCCATTCGGCAAATGACGTTTCACCATCAATGCTAAAGATCGGGTCAACGCCAAATCCGCCCTGCCCCTTGGGCCAAGTCAGTATATGCCCTTCCACTACCCCTTCCGAGAAGAACACCAGGCCGTGCGGTGAGGCCAAACACAGAACAGCCCGCATTATAGCCGTCCTTTGGCTCCATGGAGTTCCAATGAGACGCAACAAGATTTCCCGGGTGTTTTCCCAGTTGTCGTCACTGACAAAACGCGCCGACTTAACGCCCGGTGATCCACCCAGCCAATCGACTTCCAAGCCTGAATCGTCAGCCAAAGCCCAATGTCCTGTTCTTGTTGCCACTGCTTGAGCCTTCAACTCGGCATTTTCCCGGTAAGTTGTTCCGGTTTCCTCAACAATTTCTTCCGTCGAAACATCATCTAGACGTAGATGTACACCCGTGGGTGCAAAAAGACGGCGAAATTCTTCTAACTTGCCGAGGTTATGCGTCGCCAAAACGATGACCGTCTTGATCTTATCCAATCAAGTGCGCTCCTTCAGGAAACATCGTCTTTTCCAATGCTATCAGTTCATCTATAGCCGGTTCCACAAAATCCAGCAATAAATCCAACTGAGGCCGCGTAAAGAGACCATGTTCGGCTGTCCCCTGCAGTTCAATCAGTTGGTGTTGACCCGTCATTACCACATTCATGTCGACACCAATTTGCGAATCTTCATGATAGTTCAAATCCAAATACACTTCATCGTCGTGAAGTCCCACACTAATGGCAGCCATCCAGTCTTTCAAAGGTTTGGCGGCAAAGGGCGAAGTCTTGTTGATCTTGGTTAAGGCTTGAATCAAAGCCATAAAACCGGCCGTAATGGCCGCGGTTCGGGTACCACCGTCCGCCTGAATGACATCACAATCAAGCAATATGCTTTTTTCGCCTATCGATTTCAGATTGAGAATCGCTCGCAACGAGCGACCGATAAGTCGTTGAATCTCAACGGTTCTTCCCTGTTGACGGCCTCTGGCGGCCTCTCGGAGAGTTCTTTCATGGGTGGCCCGGGGTAGCATGCCATATTCGGCCGATACCCATCCTTGACCACTTCCCCGAACGAATGGCGGGACTTTGTCTTCCACTGTCGCCGTCACCAAAACCCGGGTATTGCCCACCGAAATCAGGCAAGAACCCTCTGCCCAGGCATTAAATCCCAACTGAAACTCTACAGGTCGAATGGCATCATTGCTTCGCCCGTCCTGGCGCCGAATCATGAGACAGACTCCTCCCGTCGAACAGTCTAAAAAAAACTCCCACCCACTGGCGGGAGAAAAACTTGGTGGAGGCGGGGACGTGCTGCCCGTCCCGTCCGAAGATACGTCATGCGGAACCCTACGAGCGTAGCTGTGAAATTCATCTCGCCTTACAGTGTCGTCAACAGCACGGCAATCTGCACGGCCAGTCCTTGTATTCCCTCAACATCGCGGACGAGATGTTGCGGTATCCTACATTTTTACGCCACGAATCCGAAGGTAGGAGCTCGGGACTCAGGCGTTAGCTGGGATTAAGCAGCTAAAGCGTAGTTTTCTTCAGTGTTATTGGCACTTATTGTTTTCCTGCTGTTTAACGAGGGACAGGACCTCGACTCGCGTTCCAACACCCCGTTCATCCCCGTCGAATCTAGTTCGCCCCCAGGTGATATTCCATCCGCACATCTATACTTGTTGCTTTAGTGCTCGTTCTATGCGCCGATTGGCATCACGTTGCGCAATCGTCTGCCTTTTATCATAGTGCTTTTTCCCGCGGGCCACACCCAAGGCAAGCTTTGCCCGTCCTTTTCGGTCAAAATACAACCGAACAGGGATCAGGGTCATCCCCTCTTGTTTTACCCGCCCTGCCAGTTCCCGCAACTGTTTCCGATGCACCAAAAGCTTACGGTTACGGTACGGATCGTGGTTATAGCGGTTACCATAATCGTAAGGCGCAATATGGCAATTAAAAAGGTACAATTCTCCCTTATCGAACCGGGCAAAACTGTCGCGCAGGTTCACCCGACCCGCCCTAAGCGACTTAACCTCAGTACCGGTCAGCACTATGCCGGCCTCAATCACTTCATCAATAAAATAGTCGTGACGAGCTTTTCTGTTTTCGGCAATGGGCCGTTCATTTCTCGCCATAGAATCAAACCCCCGTCACGTAGTGCCTTAAAATTATATAACCCTTCGCGAAAAATATCAATGAAGATTCTCTTTCAGGTTCTTCTTCTCGATCCGGACCACCGGAAGAACGGAACATAAGCTTGCCTGGTCAATGTGCCCCAGGCTGTCGATCCCACAATTTTTTGCAGGGAGAGCACATGGTTAACACGAAACCCGACGGTGACACTTGAAAATGCGTAATCCGCACTCCACAACAACTTCCATTTCCGCGCCGTGAGATCGGATGAATGATTCGCGTTTGGGACCGCTTTCTTGAAAACCCCGGCATCCGCAGACATTGATATCACCTAAAGGGTCGCAATGGACACCTTGCGTGAGTTGGCTAGCAAACCATGCAACCGTTTTTCTCCAAATGGGTTCGCGAAAATCATGATGGTGACCCCCGAACGAATCATTGACCATTTCCGGAGGTATGTTTGGCGCTTAGGATCCTCATTCTACCCATGGTCCAATACCTGGCATACACGCTCCACTTGTGCGAGGAGGAGGGAACTTCCAAAAAATTGATACGGTTAAGATTTAAACTCAAGTCATAACCGAAAGGTTTTGCGTAACTTAATAAGAATGCAAGAAAATCACAACACCACAAAGAAAGACCATACCCATGACTTCTTCCGAACTGACGACATCATCATGGTCATGAAACCCCACTTCGTTTCATCGGAGCTATCTTGACCTAGACCCTCAGTCTAAAGGATGGATTAACGCGCAATCCGTTGATGCCGATCAGGTTTCGGTTCCCGAAATCTTACTGTGCAGGACCGATCGGAGGACAAAACTCCGCTGCAAGATCCTCGTCCCGGAGGAAGAATTCCGTGCCACTCACCTTGTGTAATCACTGTAGGAGGACGCTGCCCGCGGCCAACGATGGCTACTGTGAACCCGTTTTGCCCGAACCACCAAGTGCTGTCCTCGAATTGCAGACGTTGCCACGAAGGAGATGCCTTTTTCCAGATAATTCTTCCCTCGGCCCAGATTGGTGCTGACCCGAATTCCGTCCACAGAACGCGCGTTCTCTCAAACCTCAACAGAATATGGGCCTTGTAAGGTCTTGTGGCATTTTTGGGATTTCCGATATGCCATTCTCTCCATAGTCTCATGGAACTCACCCCTACCATAATTAACGACAGGCAACGCAAAAAGGTTTCATCTTCTACCTTTCTTGCAACTCTCTTGCCCCCAAAATTTATGGTGACTTCGATTCGCCGCTTTTGCCCATACTGTCGGATGAAGAAGGAGGGATTTTCTGTTGCTTACAGCCATCAATTTATGGAATCCTCATACCGGGCTCCCCATTACTGCGATCGTTGTGACCGCATTCCTATTGGGCATGGTTCACGGCATCACGCCCGATGAACACACTTGGCCCATCACTTTTAGTTACGCCATCGGCGCCTATTCAACCCAGGGTGGTCTTAGGGCCGGGTTATCATTTTCTTTTGCCTTTACCGTTCAGCGTGCTGTGGTCTCCGAACTCGCGTATATGGCTTTGGCAAAGTGGATGGAAAATCCCCGGCTTGATGCTCTCGTCTATATTGCGGTGGGAATCGCCATGTTTGCGGCAGGATGGTATATCCGTTCAATGGGGCGGGTTTTTCACGTTCATGGGCTGAAAACGGTCCATCACCACGAGGACTTTGAGCCCATGCGGGACATTTCACCTTGGATGGCCATGGGTCATGGGTTCATAGCCGGATGGGGCTTTGGCGCTTTTGCTGTCATTATCTATACCGTTCTCGCACCTAGCATGAATAGTGTTTGGCTGGGATGGGTCCCCGGCGCATTTTTTGGCTTGGGCACAATGACCATTCAAGCGAGCGCCGGAGCGTTATTCGGGCACTGGATGGCGAAAGCTCATATCCCCCCGGCAATGGCCAAAAACGTAGCTAAAAGCACCGCTAGCGCTACATTGCTTTATGGGGGCATGGCTTTCTCCCTCGCCGGTATCTTGAGTTTAGTTTTTCCGGGTCTGGAAAACATCGTTTGGATCAGTCCCCTCCATGTTCACAATTTACATACCATCGGCATTGGATTTGTTTTGGTAGCCTTTACCGTGTTGATTGTGGGAGTGGGTTCTCTCATCCGATCTATGCGCAAGGCCAAAAGCCTTGTCGCCAGACATTAATCGAATTTAGGCTAAACGCGTTGTCTTCGCCTGGTCTGGACACGGCTGGGATGTTCTTGGATCAAGCGAAAATCGATGCGTTTTAAAGCCACATCGACTCGTATTACTTCAACTTGAACCGTATGACCCAATTGGTATTCACGGCCCGTACGCTGGCCCTTAAGTCGATAATGCAAGGGATCGAAAATCCAGTAATCCGAAGGCAAATCTTCTAATCGCACCAGTCCTTCTATTAAGTTAGGCAATTCGACAAAGAGGCCAAAATTGGTGACGCCGGAAATGACGGCCTCATACTGTTCTCCCAGTTTGTCCGCCATAAATTGCGCCTCCTTTAAAGCAACCGAGTCGCGTTCCGCATCCATAGCTTCTCGCTCCCGTTGCGATGCCGATTCTCCCACCATACTCACCTTCGATCGCCATCTGTTTAGTGCCTGATCGTCTGCTTTTCCTTCCAAATATGATGTGAGTACCCGGTGCACCCAAAGATCCGGGTAGCGCCGGATCGGCGAGGTAAAGTGAGTGTACTCATCAGCAGCCAATCCAAAATGCCCGATGTTTTCACTATGGTAGCGTGCTTGTTTCATGGCGCGCAATAGAGCGGTGTTAACGACCCGTTCTTCCGATAACCCCTGTACACGAGTGATCAGATCCTGCAAATGTTTGGGTTTCAATGCTTCCGGTAAACGGTAGCCGAGTACTCCGATCATCTCGCGAAATTGTTCTAATCGTTCGCCTGGGGATTCATGTATGCGAAAAAGTCCCGGAAGGTTTTTTTCAATCATTTCTCGTGCGACCACTTCATTGGCCAAAAGCATGAGTTCTTCGATAATACTTTCCGCAACTCCCCGTTGTCGTAGCACCACGTCCACTGCAAACCCGTTGCTGTCAAGAATCACTTTAGATTCCGGAATATCAAAATCGATAGCGCCTCTGTCCATTCTCTTCGCCCGTAACATGTTTCGGACGGCCAAAGCCGTTTCCAACAACGGTTTCAATTGATGCAAATCATCCTGTTGTCCGTTCAACACGGCATTGACACCTTCATATGTAAGCCGAAACTTTGACCGAATTACCGAACGGTGAAATTCAACATGTTCAATCTCCGCTGTTCGATCCAGCGTAATCAAGACCGAAACCGCCAACCGGGCTACCCCTGGGTTTAAACTGGCAATCCCGTTGGAGAGGCGTTCGGGTAGCATGGGAATCACCCGGTCCACAAGATACACGCTTGTGCCCCGTTCCATGGCTTCCAAGTCCAGAGGGGAATTCTCTTCAACATAATAACTCACATCGGCAATGTGCACACCGACTTCAAATCCCCCCAAATCCAAACGTTTGACGGAAATAGCATCGTCAAGATCCTTGGCATCGGCACCGTCAATAGTTACGATCAAATCGCTGGTCAAGTCCAGACGTTCCTTTTGATCTTCTTCTCTCACCGCCCGCGGCAATCTTTCCGCAAGTTGTTTTACAGCAGGAGGAAAATCCAAAGGCAAATGGTGCTCCAAAGCAATAACGGAAACGTCAACTCCCGGCCGGAAAGGATTTCCCAAATTCGTCGTCAGTTCGCCCTTCACAGCTCTCTTAGGGTCCAACGGCCATTCGGTAATAGCAGCCTGAACCATGTCTCCCGGCCGCACTTTCAGCGCCTTGGGAACCGCCACTTCCACAGAGGGCTTTCTGGGATCATCGGGTATAACCCGCCATCCAATCCGGCCTCGTTCCAGCCGTCCGGTTACAGAAACGGTTGCGCGTTGAACAACATCCATCACCCTCCCTTCCAACCCGTCAGAGGTCTCACGATACCATATCAAAACCTGGTCATCATGCTGAGCACCCTGAAACCACCGCGCCGGGACAAAGACATCATTCTGGGGATAATCTGGACTCATCACAAATCCGTATCCCCGGGGATTAATACGCAAATGTCCCGTGCGCATTTGGATGCTGATATGACCCGTGTCGGACCGCAGAAGCCAACCTTCTTTACGATATTGCATGTAAATCCTGAAAAGTGCCTTATCCGAATTTCTCCCTTTATTCAATTTCTTGAGCAGTTGTTCTTCCAACATGGGTTGTCCACCCGACAAAATCGCAAATATCCGTTCCGGTAATCGCTGAGAATCTCGCTTGGATGGATGCATGGAACGAGGATTGCCACCACGAAAACCGGGGCGCGATGCGGCCTTCTTTTTTCTGGGCATATTCCACCTCCTTCTTCCCATGCTCATGACGTAATCTTATCCGCCGCCGAATGCAGAGAACCTCTGCACGGCTAACGCCCCTCCAGAGGTTCTAAGCATATAAGGTCGTAATGGTATTCACGCACTACCGCCAATAATGCACCATTAACAGAGTGACGATGGCCAATGCGATAGCCAAATACAGTGCAGCCTTCTCCAGAAGCTGATCCACTCCCTGCTTCTTGCCTGAGTAGCCGGAGGGTCCGCTACCGCCCCCAAAGGCGCCGGAAATGCCCGCACTGTAACCCGTCTGTAAAATAATCGAAGCAATAACCGCTGCCGACAACAAGACTTCCAAAATCGCTAATAGCGTAATCACTGGAACATCCTTCCTCATTATGCGCAAGTAGGGCCCGCTTTATAAGTCACTCTATTATATCATAATTGTCTCGGGACAAAAGATATCACGAACCGAGGCTATGCTGGCAAAGATGAAGTCCTTTGATCCGACTCTTCCTTCCGACCGACAAGACGGCCCTTGACCTCTCGTTATCAGTCGCCGTTTACGTATTCGAGTGCCTTGCCTCGGGTTTCTTTGCCTAAAATGACAACAGTTATGGCAGCAATCAACAAAGCGGCAGTGAAAACCCCGAAAATCTCCCCAAGTCCAAATTTCATAGCCAGCATCAGACCGACTATCGTTGGGCCGACAATCCCGCCAACGCGACCGATACCCATAGCCCATCCCGCACCCGTACCGCGGTTTATGGTGGGATATTGCTCCACTGTATAGGCATAAGTCACGCCCCAAGCTCCCAAATTGAAGAACGAGAGGGCAGATCCGTATAGCAAGATTTGCTCAACCCCATGAGCATGGCCAAACAGATAGGCAAAAGCAGCAGACAAGACAATATAGCCCACAAGCACAGGCTTTCGCCCAATTCGGTCAACCAAAAAACCTGCCGAAAAATAGCCGGGCAATTGGACGATGGTTACAATCAAGGTATACTTCAGCGAATTGACCAACGAATAACCATGTGTGACCAGTACCGACGGCAACCACAAAAACATCCCGTAGTAGGCAAAATTCATTGCCATCCATAAAACCCACAGCATGATGGTTTTC
>JAKACM010000189.1 GCA_021821465.1 Bacillota bacterium | reverse complement strand
TTTTTTGTAAAACTTCCCATTTCCACGACTTTGGAGAAAATCTCTAATTGAGCAATGGTCATGAGCATCACCTCATGTAAGTTATGAATACAATCCATTTTACTCATTGTAGATCGGTCGTTATGCTTAAAACAACGACCTGCTTGAATTCTTGTTAAGAGGAGTATTAGCTTGAAATCAAAAGACATTGGCATACTTTAATCTTAGCGTCCTTATGAGGAACATCATTTCTTTTCATACATATTGCATCTCCTGTACTTGGTCCTATTGTGTTGATCGATCTTCGGGTTCTGATCGCTGGTATCGCTCTGGTGTTATACGCTGTGCTATTAGACCAACGACCACAATGGCTTCATCAATGGCAAAATTATCTACTTCTCGGTGCTTTGAATGCAGCGATCCCGTTCTGTTTAATCGCAGCAGCAGAACTTAGCCTTGACGCACCTGTGGCCGCCATTTTAAACGCAACAACTCCCCTATTTACGGCGATCATCTCGTACTTATGGACAAAGGAGCGATTGACAAAGAAAAAATTGATAGGCCTTCTTCTGGGTATTGTCGGAGTTAGTGTGCTTGTAGGATGGAATCCGCAGCAAATGTCAGAATGAATGGTCCTGCCGGCATTGCTGTCGCCTGGTGCAGCGCTCTTTTATGGCATTGGAGGGGCATTATCATCAAAAAAGTTAAAGGGGGAAACGCCACTCAACATGGCGATCGGCCAGCAATTGGCGGCGGGAATCATTCTGTTGCCTGTAGCCATCTTCTTCTTGCCTCGCCCAGTGCCTGGCCCGAATGTAATCCTTTCCGTCCTTGGCCTGGCGTTGCTCTCGACATTATTGGGGTATATTCTCTATTTCCGGTTGATCACAAACCAGTCAAGACCCTTAGTGTTACATTTCTGGTGCCGGTCGGTATTCGGAGCTTTGTGGGGGTTGGTTGTTTCTGGATGAATGGCTGTCTCGGCGGACGCTCTTTGGTTTGCTCATCATTCTTCTCGGCGTAGCCATGGTGACAAACATACCCCTTAAATGGCGACATGACAAAACTATTATCGGCTAAAAGTCGGGCAATTAGCCCTCTCCGCTTATTCTCTAGGGACGATGTCGGCCTGTTTTAAGGAGTTCTGTTAACAATAATCATCTTCTAACTATAAGTATCGAAACGTTGATTGGTTTTCAAGAATCGATCCTTCGCCATCTATTCGGAATTCTGCAAGTGACAATCTCATCACGTGCCTTGAATACCCTAAAGTCGGCCTCATCACCTAAATCTTACGGTACGGTGGAGACTGTGTGACTCCCACTCCCCACGCACTAATTCATCACGGTTAGATCCACCCTTAGGATTAAACTCCTCCGCCCGAACTAACGCTTGTTAGGTAAAATGATTCTGGCATACTACACATGTCTTCGGATGCATCAGAGTAATATCGGCACAGTCTACAATTGAAACGCACAGGTATAATAGCAGACGGTGAGTTGCCCTTACCTCCGCAGAAACATCGAACGGTTGGCCTCTCAGAGAACGAAGTGTGCACACTTTGCTCATTCCAAATTGCCTCCTTCGATGCCGTGACCACTGGCCAAGGTTGATATCCACTTGGACTAGGCTGCTCTGCTGCGTGTCGGGATTTGCTAATCTTAATGGCAGCGGCCCCAAAACGCTGCCAGCGGTTATTCCAATGTTGTGTGCCTTATTTTCGACAGACAGTCTAGGAGGGAAAGAACAATGTTCGAAACCGTCGAAGAAGTTCGCCAAAAAATGTTGACCGCTTGGGATGGCATTTATAGTCTGCACGCGCGAGCTCGTAAAAAAGTCTATCGCCTGAACGCCTCTGAGCGTAGTATCCCCCAATTTGTCGAGCCTAACGATCTAGATATCGCGCCCTATCATTACGAAGCCTGGTGGCAAGATCCTGATAACTGGCGGCATGACTGTGAGCTTCCGTCTCCACCTATCACCTTACCACGCCAGCAAATCTCGTACATTGCGCTCGGAGATGCTTGGTGGGTCAAGAAGGAAGGGATTGTCCAGAAAAGCGGTACCGTGGTTGAAGCACAGCAGACGGCCTTTACTCAAGGTGATTGCCTATGGTTTGGGCGCCCCTATTTACCTGCCGAAGACAATCGATTTTTATGGGATTGGCTCAATCCCCAGTTGTGGGCTGCCAGCATGAACCTCATTGTGACGGATAAGATTAGTTCCCTTCCGGATGATGTCTTTCACGATCCAGCCATTGTGCATGTCTTAGCGGGGTGGTGGAGTGTAGGACGTTCTCCGTCGATTGCGGAACAAAGGCAATGGGACTTGACCAGTGAAGACCGCGACATCGAAATTCTTGATTATATCAATTTTTATCAATTGTGGGTCGATATGCACACCGGATTTTGCCGCCGGATTAGCGGGGAAGCAGCAAATGGTCGATCCTGGGACATTGTGGTCGATGAGTTGACGATTAATGAACCGAACGGTATTGCCCCGGAGATTTTTCATCCCTGATAAGCTTGCCATACAAGCACTATCCAACTCTGGTCCGTATGGTGAATGCAATACTCATTATCGGAGATTTTTGACTGGGTGTCGCCGCGCTGTGGGTACTTCACCGCTACGTTCGCCGCTGGTGAAGATCGTAGATGGGGTGCCTGTTCGCATTCCGCCGTTGCAGAAGATGCACAACGGTCAAGACTTGCCTCTCATTGCCTTGGCAATGGGAAACCTCTCAGGACTTGACTCAACACATATGTTCAGAGATTCTGCTCTCTGGCACCACGTAAACATTCCCGTAAATGCTCCTATTATGCTTCGATGGCGTGTGCGGAGTAGGTGTCCCAATACGGTCAATTTGGCAGTGTTTCGACACCTGCCTATGGCGGGCCAGTATGTAACACCTCAAGAGATTGTGCAGTCGTGTATGGTGAATGCGATCTATCATCAAGAACCATGGTTGCGAGTTAAATTCCCACGATCATTTTCGCATGATATTGCCCAAAACTGTTCAAAGCCAAGCTGTGGGAATGATAATCAGTGCCTTATGGGTCCTGCCATCCGGTGAAAACTGCACATATGCTAGACCATCAAGCCGTATGGATTGCACAATTGACCCCCACTATAACGCACTAAATTCTCAGATTACATGAGCTAGTCACATCCAGATTACATTGGATATATGTTTTAACAATATTGTGACGATATAGGTTACCTGGACACATCGTTTTAGTATTTTTCTATTGCAGTTGTTCTTTAACGCTCCTCTCACAGGGATGGGGTATGTGTAGCAATGGAACGAAAAACCTCGTTAAGCCAGCCAGTTTATGGCTAGGAACCGGCTTATCGCAGAAAGTCGTCGATCCGGCTCGGGTTTAAAGGCCTCAAATTGCCGTGAGCAATGTCTTCAAGCAACATACAAGAGTAGTGCCCCCCATAGTGATGTGATCACAACACAATGAGGAGGAGGAGGAAGTATGCCCGGACAACGGATTGGCCATATCCGTGTGGGCAGTGTGGACCAGAACTCAGAACGGCAATTGGAACAGGTGCCCCTAGACCGGGCATTCACCGATCAGGCCTTCGGAAAAGATGTGCACCGACCGCAATTAGAAGCTCCCCCGGACTTTGCCCGGGACGGTGATACAGTACTAACACAGTATGGATCGACTGGCCCGCAATCCCGACGACGCCGAATGGTGAACAACCTGACCCACAAAGGGAGCCGGCTTGAATTCGTGCGGGAACATTTGACGTTTAGTGGGAGTGATTGATTCCCTGATTCGAGAACGCCAGATGGAGGGGATTGCCCTCGCCAAACAACGCGGCGCATATAAGGCCTAAAGCGGCAGCTTGATCAAGTGGTGCAACTCCGGCACCGGGTGGATCAAGGAGAGAAAAAAGCAAAACTCGCCCGAGAGTATGGCACCAGCGGGGAAACGGTCTATCACTATCTAAGAAGTTGATCATTGCGAATGTCTGCATGTCTGAGCTCACGATGTTTTAATCCATAAAATGGACCGGTTATCAAAGGTTTTTCGTTCCATGACTACACGTACCCCTGATCATATCCGAAAAGCGAAAAAGCCGTTTGCAGATAGTGTTCAGCCACCCAGTGGTAACGTCACTGCGGCGACGGCGACGCACTCGGAATGTGTTTGAGGATTCGTATTCGGTACACGGCATACCCCTTGTGGGGATGAGTTCCAGTCTTCCATGTGAGCACCACTTTGGCTTTCCCAGCAAAGTAGCTTCCATGAAAAGTTGGTCCGGCTCCCCATTGACGATATTGGATATTTCCGGGCTCGGTGATGAAAACCTGATGCCAGTTTTTTTCCTGGTTCGATTGGGTGAATATTGTCAGCATGGCATCGGTAAACATGGGGTGGCCGAGATATTTGATATTGATACTGAGGTTGGGAAAAAAATCTATGCGCCATGCCTGTAACCCGTGGGAGGAAATCGGTGTGGAACTTTTTGCTGAAGGTGGGGTAGGCTGTGGACTGCTAATGAGTCCACAGCCTCCGGATGCTAAGGCGGCCTATAAAAATTAATTTTCACTATGCAAAGGACAAGAGGGGGGGAATGTCGAATGTATAGGTAACAGCAGAGAGGGAGGCATTCGACGATAGACACCCAAGATATGGAAGATAAAATC
>JAKACM010000188.1 GCA_021821465.1 Bacillota bacterium | reverse complement strand
TATCGCGGGATGGAGTGTCGAAGTCCGAGGGGACGCGCGCCAATGGCGCGCGAACACGGAGAAAAAACGGACGCACGCCTTGTGGCGTTTGGGTCACTGGGCATTGGAGCATCATGATCTCACGTGGTGGCATATTGTCCGCCATCAAGACGGGTTTCGCGAACAGATTCCTCCGATCGGCGACACAGCAGACCCGACCTAAAGTTCTCCGGGTCTGCCCATCGCACTCCGCTCATCCGGCTTCTGAAAAACACACCGAACCGGGTGTGCGTCAGCATGTCACGCAGTGGGGCGGGTTGGTCCAGCTCGGTAGAAATCTCCGCCATTCCCCACGTTGTGGTGATTCGCCGCGACCGCGGCGGGAAATGAGGGGAAAAAATCACCAGAACCACTGCCTATTCAGCTTGAGGTTGGTAAAAACTGGGGATCCCTCAGGTCTGCGTGCTTCATTGGGACGGGATGCATTTTTTTACAGAAATCTGCATCTCGGGTATGTCCTGGACTTTGCGTGTCGTCCCCGCCTCGTGCCGGGGCGGCGGAAGATGATGGAAGGACCCGGCGAGGCCGATCGCCGCGATCGGGGCAGGGATCGGCGGCAAAAAAATGCCTGCCCAGTGGGCGTAGAACCCTCGTGATTACCAAAAACTGGGGATCAGTTGGCCGATTCCCCGTAGCCCGCTGCCTGGGTCGATTCCTGAAACCGGGGGCAAAGTTGTTCGACGATCTCGGGAGGAATTTTGGGGGGGCTTGCCGGGGCTTTTACCAGACATTAAGGTACCCGGTCCTCCTTGATTCCCACTGACCCCATAACTCCTCACCGTTTCTCCCGTGATCCCAAGAATATCGGACACCGCCGTAGTGGGATATCCTTCCAGACTAACCGAACGGCCATGAAGCGAACGCGCATGTGCCCAGACTCCGTCTGCTTTTCGAGCTTCCGCACACTGTGTAGAAAAAATCCATGAGTCGTAATGATCTTGACCACGTCAGTTCCCTCCCTACCGTACAATTCGGTAGAGAGGGTGAAAAATTCTTTGAGTGAGAGAAATTATGGAAAACTTATGGACGAGTTATATAGATAAGAGTTTTGCTTCCACGAACTATTCTTGGGTTTGCTGTTACTGGGCTCGAACCTCGTTTTGGGGTGACTGGGGTATTGGGTGTCATTACTCGATGAATTTTCTTCTTCGATGTTCTGTTCATTGGGTTTTCTAAAGCATGGGGCGAATGAATAAAGAAATTATGGATATACTATAGCGTCTGAGCGGCAAAGAACCCGCTTTGTCGTGTCAAGACGGCAGTCAACCCCGGGGCTTGTGTTTTCAATACTTGGAGGAAAGATAATGACATGAATTCTACCGCTTCGCCGATGCGTCGGCTGGTTCAACGTGTGATTAGCTGGAGTGCCGACGGATTATACTTGTTGACTGTCATCAGTGTCATCGCCCTAGCGGTGCGCGTGATGGCAGCCGTCATACACAAAATTGTGGTGCTCAAAGCCTATCCCGCTCCTCTCGCCAGTCTTGATCCCATACTCACGCTCTTGATGTTGGCAGAATTATTACACACAGTAGTCTTAACATTGCAGACTCGTCACTTGCCGATTAAACCCTTATTGGCGTTGGTGTGGATTGCCCTTTTGCGTCACGGTGTCGTCTTGGCGACAACGACATCTTTGGCTTCGGCCAATGCTGTTGTCACTTTATTGGGGGTTGTGGTGCTGAGTATTGTGCTTGTCTATCTGCCTCGTCATGATGCGGATTAGGATTTTGTGGCTCTCACACTACCCTATGCGAATTTCTGGGAAGAGCAGAACGATTTATGAGAGGGTGTCAGACAAAGTACTCTGATTAGGTTCCACCTGCCAGTACCAACTGACAACAGCGCCCAATACTGAAGCAAATCCTGCGATAACCAATACCCCTGCCAGGCGAAAATGGACTTCGGCAAATCCCAGAACGAAAACGCCGACAATGGCCCCGATACGGCTGAATGCGGTGGCTATTCCCAAGGCTGTGGCGCGTTGTGGGGTGGGAAAAATTTCGGCCGGAATAATTCCGCACGTGGTTCCCGGCCCGCTGCCGCTGAAGAAATTCGCCACCATCAGGCCCGCCAACAAGACTATAAATAGGCGAAAGTGCAGCCAAAGGCTCACGGCCAGGATAAAAAGGACGAATCCGGACAGAAAAAATCCTCTGACTTGAATGCGTATCCGACCGATACGGTCGAGTCGCTTCATGGCCCATAATGTTCCCAGCCCGCCAAATAATGCAGCCAGACCCGTACCCAAAATGGACCCGGTGGTGGATGTAAAGCCGTTTGATTTAAGCAACACGGGTAAAAGCAGTCCGAGTCCGTAGCTGGTAAAGTCCAACAAAAACCATGGTACCATCGCTAAAAACCAAAGTCGGAAGGGTGATTGCCGCAGATGCATTGAGCTGACATTGGTATTTGAGTGCACTTTCTGCCACCGGGGGGACTCCGGCAACTGGTGGCGCATGATTAATCCGATGGAGGCGGGAATTACCGCGAAAAAAAACATCAGTCGCCAGCTTATTCCGGGTGCCATAGAGTTCACTATCGGGGCCCCCAGTGCAAAACTGCCCACGGCTCCCACAGACCACGCCAGCCAGATGTAGCTCATATGAAATCCCCTGGTCTTGGGAACGGCGAACTCGGCAACATAGGTGGGAGAAATGGCGTAGTCCGCACCTATGGCCAGCCCCACAACGAATCGCGCCAGAACCACCCAGAGATAATCCGAAGCTAAAGCAGACAAGGCAGAGAACGCGATAAAAATGATCAGATCCCAGATCAAGAGGGTTTTGCGTCCGTAACGGTCAGCCAGCACTCCCGCAGCTAATCCGCCTATTATGGATCCCCCCAGAGTTGCCGAAGCCAGAAGCCCCATCTGGGCGGATGTCAGATGGAATTGCTTCGTCAAGGGAATAAGAGTCACGGCAATCACCGAGAGATTATAACCGTCTAACAGAATTCCCAGGCCGGAAACCGTGCGAATCTTGCGAAAGAGGATCTCATCACTTTGTACTGTCGATCTGTGCACGGGCCTTCACACTCCCGGAAAATTCAAGATTTCCTGCCACATCTCAGGGCTGTCGGCATTTGAAGCGTCTCTTCCGAGTCAATGCCCTTGTTAAGGAGATCAACTCAATAATCTCATTGTAGACGAATGCCAAGCGTTTCGGGACGATTTCCAGAAATATAGACAGTCATGGGAAACTTGTCTAATAGAGATAGGGAATTAACTTCCGGGTATGGGCGGCGTATTGGCGGTAGAGGGATCCAAATACCTGCAAGAGCATTTGCTCTTCTACATGGATCCGGTAGAGCAGTCCCAACAAGGGAAAGATAGCGAATATGGCAAACTGGATCCAACCGGAAAGTGATAAGCCTAATCCCAAAAATGCCAGCCACACTCCGGTATAACTGGGATGACGGATGTAACGGTAAGGCCCATTTTGGACCAAGGTTTGCTCCGGTTGAAATGTCACCACCGGCGTGAAAAATCGTCCCAAAATATGGATCGAATAAAAGCGGAAAGTGATGCCGCCCACCATGATTACCAGTCCGAATAGCTGCACCATGGCTGGGATGGGACCATTCCAGCCTGTTGCCCAAAGGTTTACGGTATCCGAGAGCAAGAACGCGAGGGCAACGCTGGCGCCAATCACAAACATGCTCCCCTTGTCCCGCGAGGGGGTGCGGGCGGTCCAGTGCCGCGCCAGTGTATACAATTCCAAAATCGCCCAGGCGGCAAGAAGACCATTGACAACAAGACTGAGACGATCCACTCGGGTGTCCTTCCTTTCAATTCGACTCGAGGTTGTAGCTTACCCGGATGTATATCAGGCGAAAGCTTTTGCGAGAAGAGCATATCCGCAAAATTCAGTATACTCAACGCGGGTTCACTTGTGAAAACTGAAATAGGTGATTTTCTCCTGCAATCACGGCAGACGTCATACGGATGGCGTCATCAAGATCCGATGTAAAGAGCGTGCAGCCAAGATCACCAGCGAACGAGGCTCGAGAACCATGGACTCGATATCAAGCACGTGGTGAGGGACTTTTAGCGCACCCTTTTCGGAAATGCCCTTCTGCCGGGAGTTTCGAAAGAATCTCCTCCCTACAAGGAGAAAAGTCCGGCGGTTAGCTTTCTTACTGCCCCTCCTTCTTTTTGCCGATGTGATCAAATGCCGAATGATCTGGCTATTTTGAGTCTATACCTGGTAAGAATGACAGGCAAACTTCCTGACTCAGCTTAAGAAGTCAGGGTAGCCTTTTGGCCTCTTTGTTGAGGAAATTTTCGAATAATACTAAACTCACATTGTCTGTGTCATCATTTTCGTGCCATAATGAGAGTAAATCTAGTGAAGAGCCGAGGGGCTCGGCTAGGTTTTTCCAATAGCTCATGACATCAGACGTCTGAGGACTAATAAGTCATTTCAAGTAATGATGTCATGAGATCTACCGTATTCTGGTTTTCTTGGTATGGTCTCGACGCCTCCGGGACAAGGTAGTGTCGAGATACAGTCTCAAGATTGACAGACAAAAGGAGGGATAAGACCATGATGTCGGAAACAACCGGAGTGCGGGAGGAACGGTGGACGCCGACCGACAGTTGGTCCTTTTGGGCCTTCGGCCTGGGGATGTTGTTGGAAGCCTACATTTTTGGGATGGC
>JAKACM010000187.1 GCA_021821465.1 Bacillota bacterium | reverse complement strand
TTTTTCCTGTGAAGTTGTGGAGGGCCGGCCTCCGAATGTGTGTCGGTGCCTGAGGCTCGCGGTGTGGACCCGTTCCCATCCCGCACACGGTCGTCCCCCCGTGAGCCCCTGGTGGTACTGGATTCGTCGGGATCCGGGAGGCCCAGGTGTGCCGACGCAAATTTTATGCGCCCTGTTCCTTCAAGGAACAGGGCTTTTGGTTTTTTTTGGCCCACTCGATTACTTTGTGTTAAGGCTAAGATCTTAAGCCGTTTAATGACTTCACGTGTAATACGGGTAGGTGTTGACGATCCTGCTCTCACCCCTACTGTGGTTATTCCGTCGAACCATTCGGCTCTGAGATCTTCCGAGTGTAAAGCCGCTGATCCGCAAAAAATCGGAAGGAACAGGATTTTATTGTTAAACCCCGGTGTGGGTATGCACCTCTAGAGAGTCCCAAAATAACAACGTGTGAAAAAAAGAGTAAACACGTAAAACGCGGTTTGATAGGACACTACAGTGGAGTGCTCTGTGCAGCATATCATTCGCCATGAATCTGTACCAATCTCCTTCTAATCCCTACATGCTTGGGCCAACTCACCCTGAGCCTGGTTGCACTCCTCTTGAACGTTCTCGCTAATCGCCCCGAGTTGAATTGGGATCGTCGTTGGCTCATTTATCTCTTGATCTATCGTGTGTTGCAAAATCCACGAGTCTCGGGAGTGTCAGATTTTTATTTGGATACCGGGTGGAACCAAAAACGCATCTCATACATAGACCCATTGTAGCTAACTTAATCCCTCAGCTTGAGACTGTTTAAAACGAGTCAACGAGATCTGGGCAACGATTCAATATTTATCTCAATTGGGAGCCATTGTTCTCGTCAGGATCGACTCTTGATGCCATTGATTGTTCCCAATAGCTTCTGGACACCCTGCTCTACTACTTTACCGCACAGAGAGTTCGCAACTGCGGAATTTTGCATATTGGCGGCTTTTGTAAACGGGGTAATCGTCGGCTGCTAGAGCACTGATCGGGACAATATCGCGTCGTTGAGATTCGAGGGCGTGATTGGGGGATGACGCTGATGATTTGGAATAACGTCTCTCAAGCTTATTGTGTTCACATTGGGCGAAAGAGTGGCCGGAGAAATCCGCAAGACTATGATACCGGCCAAAGAACGAGCGAAAAGGCCGTGGCAGCGGAAGGGGGAGAAAGGATGGACGACGACATTCGCGTGAATAGCCAATCGGTGGAAGATTTGTTACGTGATGCGTTAATGCATCAGGAGGAGAGTTGGCCGGAGCCTTAAAGGCTCAATTTCTGATGGATACCATGGCTGAGCTTTTTAAGTCTCGGCGACGAAAAGGATGGACGCAGGATCAGGTAGCCCAAGCCATAGGGATCACGCACTCTGCCATAGCACGATGGGAAAAGGATTTCATACATCCCCAGATAAGTCAGGTCGGATCTCGTCGGAGGACGACCAGGCGGTCATCTGCATATATGGAGTGAGTGTACGCCGCCAGAACGTGCATCAGGGTGCTGATTTTGAGGTTTCGTCCCTGTGAGCTGACTTAACCGATCATGTATGAAAGATTTTGAGGGAAAAATTTCTTTACACTGCGTCCCAGAGTCCCGGATTTTGCTTTGGCATGCTGAATGGTTCCGAAAATAGAGTTTGAGAGTATCGATGTGGCTAAACAGTGGATGGCGTTTGATTCATGAGATCCTCCAGGGGGGATCGCATCTGTGACGTCTCACTAGCTAGGGGATGAAAAAAGGGCTTGATCTGGAGCGCCTAAGGCCAAACGCCCCTGCTGTCCTCTCACCCGATTTCTAGGGTATTTTGAAAGAACCGGGGTATAGCCACCGGAATTTTGGCCTGGCAGCGGGATCATCCCTATCTGCACGTTAGACTCTGCCGCAACAAACTTCGCTCATATTTGGCATATACTGACAGATAAAAGTTATCCGTAGCCCTAATTTTCCGCTCAGCGAAAAAGGCTCGAGCCATATCTTCACTGGCTTTGCACAGAAAACTTCTTCAGCATTTGCTATTTGAAACACCCTACACAATATGTTTTGATAATAAGGAAATACTCGGAGACACGGTTTTTGTTATCTGAGGAAATTCAAGTGGATTGCACGAAAAGATCGCATTCTTCACCGATGAGGGGTGCACGATCTTTTTCTCGTCGGGAGATCTAATTCATGATAGATTCATGATACATGGGGACAATCATGATGGGCAAATAAAACGGAGGAATTATCTTGATGGACCAGCAGCTGAGCAAAACCGAATCCGGTTGGGTATTTGGCCCTGCTGTAAAGGGAATTCGTATGGATTCCCGATTGGTTCAACCTGGGGACGTTTTTGTTGCGGTAGCGGGATCCTCACTGGATGGACATGAATTCATTGAACAAGCAATTCAGAAAGGTGCAGTGGCCATTGTAGGCGAGAAACCTATGGCAACGTTGTCGGTGTCCTACATTCAGGTTAGGTCCAGTCGGGAGGCCGCTGCCGATCTCGCCGCTTTGTTTTATCACCATCCGTCCGAAGATCTCATTACCGTAGCCGTGACCGGAACAAACGGGAAAACATCCGTAGTCTACTGGCTCAGCGCCATTTTGAATGAGGCCCATATCAAAACCGGTCTCGTTTCCAGTGTAACGAATGATACGGTATGTCGCCAATTACCTGCGTCCTTAACTACACCGGAAAGTGCGGATCTACAGAAATACCTCAATGAGATCCGTATGTGTGGTGCGAAAGCTGCAGTGGTGGAAGTCTCATCACATGGAATCGTGCAACAACGCATCCGTAACATGGTATTTCAACTGGCAATTTTGACAAACATAACTCGTGAACATCTGGATTTTCATGGCACAATGGAGCGTTATGTAGAAGCTAAGGCGACTTTATTTCGTCTGTTGGATCCTAAGAGTCTGGGAGCTGTGTTAAATGCCGATGATTCGCATTTTGACACTGTCGCCTTGGCAACCAAGGCCGGGGTGACGAGCTATGGAATTAATTCCGGAGATATTCGAGGCCAGATTATACAAGAAATGCCGTGGTCCACAGATATTCGGATTGTCGGGCCTGGTATTGACTTTGTCACAAAGATCAATCACCCGGGCCGTTACAACGTTTATAACGTGTTGGCAGTGAGTGCTGCCGCGCTTAAGCTCGGAGTGTCTCCCGACTTGTTGCGAGAACAAATACCTAAACTTCCGTCTGTCCCGGGACGTATGCAACTCACGGGATTTGGCGAAGGCCCCATGGCAGTGGTTGATTATGCTCATACTCCCGACGGATTGTACCAAACCTTAATAACTGTTGAAAGATTTACCGACGGGACGGTATGGCTGGTATTCGGAGCCAGGGGAGGCCGAGATCACGGAAAGCGTGCGGAAATGGGACGCATAGCTGCGCGTCATGCGGATCATGTGGTGGTGACGGCAGACAGCCCAAACTTAGAAGACCCGCAAAAGATCGCGGATGCCTTGATTGAAGGCATCCGGCAAATCGATGCGAGCAAGTTGGAATTGGTTGATCTCAATCGGGTCTCCGCTATTCAATTTGCCGTGCGCCATGCTCAAAAAAATGACGTGATTTTGATTACCGGACGGGGGCCGGAGACGGTCCAGCATTTTGGTAATGAAGAAGTCTACCTGGTAGATGCACAGGTCGTGGAGAAAGCGCTCCAAGAACGCTGGCGCCAGGAGGGTAGTCATGTTCCAGGAATTAGTTAGTGTAGTTATTCCCGCTTATAACGCCGAGTCCACCATTAGAGACGCCTTGGAGTCGGTGTATCGCCAAAGTCACGAGAATCTGGAAGTCATTGTTGTTGATGATGGTTCCACTGATGCAACTAGGGATATTGTAGAGAGGGAATTTCCGCAAGTTCTGTTAAAGAGAAGTGACAACCAAGGACCCTCGCATGCGCGCAACCTGGGGATAGAAGCCTGTCATGGGCGTTGGATAGCTTTTTTGGATGCTGATGATGTGTGGCATGGCGAGAAAATTACGTACCAACTGGATGTTGCGCAAACAGATCCCTTAATTGGGTTAGTGGCCAGTGATTGGATTCGACATGAAGAATTTAGAGATGTACCTAAAGCACTGCCTGTTTCTCATGTCGGGTACCGCGATTTGTTGGTTTTAAACCAGTTCCAGACGTCGACAGTGTTGGTACTGCGTTCAGTGGTTCAAACACTCAACGGTTTTGACCACCTCGTGGACGGTGCAGAGGATTGGGATATGTGGCTTAGAGTTGCACAGCAGGTACGCGTGGTAAAAGTGGATTGGCCCTTAGTGATGTATAGAGACATGCCAACAGGATATAGTAAGGATGTGTGGAGGGTTTACGTTACCATGTTGCCGATGCTGGACAAGCATCGAGGCAATAAACAAATTTCGGCGGGAGATTTTCGTATTGTTGAGTCATGGCATCACTTGCGGTTTTTTGTGGCATTTATACTGATGAAACAATATTCCCAAGCTTTTCGGGCGGTAAAGCCCGTTTTGTCAGTTCGCATGGTAGCGGGAATAATTCCCGCTACCTACCGCTATTTGATTCCGTTTCTTTGGTTGCGAGTAAAGAAAAAATCTGGTGCGGTCCCCTAGACTTTTTGAGGGAATGAGTTTATAATAAATTTTGCTGTCCGACAGGGCAACACGGCACGAGAGGCAACTCTCGTACAGTCGGTCCTTGAAAACTATATCGTCATGAACGCCAGAAATGCAAGTAAGGCAACAGAGATGAGTCATGGAGAGTTTGATCCTG
>JAKACM010000078.1 GCA_021821465.1 Bacillota bacterium | reverse complement strand
CCCAAGAGATGCTCGCTAAAACAGCCAAGTCTCGAGGCCGCGGTTCTACCTACCCACCCCGAATTCACAACGAATTATTCCCCTGAAAAAACGCCGAAACCCGCATGAACACTGGAGTTTTTGGTATCATTAGGTGCTAGCCAAATTCACCAAAAATGGAGGGTTATCATGCGGGAGACCCCGGCAGAAATCAACAAGGTGTTCGATAAACACCCGTAGTCGATCGACTCGATTATATTCGATGTCATGCAGACCTTCAAGCTTCATTCCATCGTCCGGCACACGCGGTTTGAGAAGCCGGAGGGCTACACGGTCACCGAAATTCTGGCGCTCCTCATCATGTTTCCCCTGATGATGGTCAGCCGCGTCAATAGTTTCTTTCGCAGCGAGTTTCACGCGATCACGACCAGGAAAAAGGACGCCCTGTATCGCCTGAAAAACAACGAGGGGGCTCCGTGGCGTGCGGTTTTGTATGGAATCGCGTCGCGATTCCAGAAGATCGTCAATCCGAACCAGATCGTGGCGGCGAATTCGGCCTTTATCCTTGACGACACCGCCGACCGCCGGGTCGGGCGGCACCGCGAAAACGTCTCGTATGTGTTCGACCCTATGATCGGGAAGACGCTGTGGGGGTTTAAACATCTCGTGTGGGGCTTCTTTGACGGCACGACCTTTATTCCCCTGGATTTCAGTATTCACGCCGAACAACGCTTGCGGGGCCGCAAGCGTCGGGAGCCATAGCGGAAAACCTGCCAGCCCGGTTCCCCCGGGGCCATCCGGCGCCAGGAATGCGCCGAAGACAAAATTACCCCAGCGATTGCCCGGGCCAAGCGGGCCGTCAAGCACGGGTTTCAGGCCCACTATGTGCTGGTCGATAGTGGGTTCGGCAGCCAGGGGTTCATCCCGGCGATTCGGCCGATCAAAAAGGGCGCCCTCCACGTGATATGGGGGGTGCGCAAAGACCAGCGACAGTACCGATACCAAGGGAACCAGGTGAACGCCCAGGCTCTGCTCGCGCCCCTGAAAGAATCCGGCCACGCCAAGCGTTGCCGCAAACTTAACACGCGTTATTATGAGGTGCCGGTGCACGACGACGAGATCGGGGATGTCAAATTATCTGTATGCCGCTTCCCGTTTCAAAAACAGTGGCGTGTATTGCTGTCCACGGATACCGCGTTGTCTTTTGTCGCCATGATGGAGATTTACGCCACGCGCTGGACCATTGCGGTGTTTTTCAAAGAAATGACGCAACAGCTCCGCTTAGGCCCCTGCCAATCTCGTGATTTCGATGCCCAAATTGCCCACGTCACGACCTGCTGTATCCTCTACATCTTTCTCGCGTACTTCCGACGGGTTCATGCGTACGCCCCCTTGGGGGCGTTATTTGAGGGCATGGCGGCCGAACTGGTCGAAAAAAATCTCGCCGAACGGTTGTGGGCCCTGTGCGAAGAGCTCTTGGACGCGGCCGTCCATGCCATCGCCGAGTCGGGCGCAGTCGACCTCTCGCAATTCAAACGGTCGCCCGAATATGCTGCCCTGAAAACCCTGTTTGAGGAGTCATTCTTGCAACCCGAGAGCTAGCAAGCGTTGGCGGCATCATTGCTGGTGAAAAAACCTTGTGGTGCCGGGGTGCGAAACTCAAGATTTAAATAGTCGGAATATTCCCCAAAGTAATTGAGCCCCTCACTCGCGAATAGTGATCGTATGAATACATCAGACACGACACCACCGATAGTGGATTTGACGGGCGATCCGAATCTGTTTCCGCAGACGGGCATTGCGTGGGTGACGCGAATCCTAGCGGATCGCGTCCATTGGTTGACCGTGGTCGACTCCGTCCTGCCGTGGGATTCGGCCCGATCTCGGATCTCCCCGGGAATGATTCTCTTGATGCTCGTGTGTTGACGCAACACAATCCCTTGTATCAGGTCGAATACTGGGCCCAATCCTTACCCTTGGCTCTGCTCTGGGGTCAAGGCATCACGGCCCATCAGTTTAATGATGATGCCTTAGGTCGGGTCTTGGAGGACCTGGCCGACCACGGGCGGACCCTGCTGGCGACGTTGGGGCCGCGGATGCAAGCGGTCCGAGGAACCGGACCGATGATGCTGCATTCTGACACGACGGCTTTTGCCCTCTTTGGGGATTATCCGAACGCTGACACGGGGCCGACGGCCCCGGTGGCACTCACCTGGGGTCACAGTAAAGATCATCGCCCCGATTTGCGTCAAATTATGGCGGGATTGACCGTGGATGAGCAGGGCCAGGTGTTAGGGGCCACCATGCTATCCGACAACCAATCGGACAAGGCCTGGCATCCGCGGTGGCTGGACCAGCTGGCCGAAGACTTCCCGGAGGATTTTTGGACCGGCAGCTACTATATTGCCGATTCAGCCCTCGCTGGAGAAAATCCGAGTCCTGGGTCTGCATGGGCTCGGTCGTCTGCCGACGACCTTGGGATTGTGTCAGCGACTCAAAGACGACGCTTGGACGAGGGGGCGGGATCTGGGAATCTCTGGGCCCCTTAGCGCGATCCGCCAAGAAAACGTCCACCACGTATGCGGTGCAGACCTTCGACACCACCTTGTACGATCAGGCGGCCCGGGCCTTTGTCTATCATTCCTATGCCCTAGACAAGAAGAAAGAACATGCCTTCCAGTGGGCTATCACCCGGGAAGCGGAAACGCTGGAAAAAGCGGCCCGGAAACTCGCCAAACAGGTCTTCCCGCACGCCGAGGACGCGCGGGTGGCCAGTGAGTGGCTCTAAAGCCCCGAAATTGATTGGCATGGGAACGAGCTACCGAAGACGGAGACGGACGGCCCTGGCATTTCAGATGTACACCATGGGGAAGACCGTGGCCGATGCTGCACAGATTCGACATGAGCAGGCGCGGGCATTGCACGGCTTAAGCACCTGTTTGTTGGAAGACAAAGACCATATACAGCCACTCAGGCGGCGGAACAAGCCAGTGCACTGTACCGCCAGGGCGAACCATTTTATTGGTTGGCACAATAAAACTTAGGCATAGGCTTCCTCAATACCGGTCGAAGATCGGGCGGGATGGAAACCATGGAACGATGCGGTTTATTCTGGGAGTCGCAACAGAATGCGGAAGCCCAACGGGGGAGTTGTTGAAATATCCCCCGTGCACGGTGCCGGGACGGGACTTTGGTCTATGAAACATGTGTAATCTTCCCTCCAATGTCTCGCATCGGTTCGGTGGACTTCGCATTGCCACCACCATACCCATGGCCGCTTGAAGCCCGGCGACTCTGTCATCACCTTGGCGGACACTCACATGAGTCGACTATGGCACAACACCGGAATTCGGTAGCCGTCCCATATGGAACATGCCTATTCGTGTTTCCGGAAGAAAATGGCTCCTGGCATTTGCCACCCGTTTTTTTCTGAGTTGGGAACGCCTATATTGCGACTTTTCCTATCTTCAAATATTATGCAGGGGCGGGTAAAACAAAGTACGGTTTCAAGAGTCTTCTTGAATCGACAAGGTTTGTGGCAGTTGTTCTTATCCTAACGCTCTTCCACCCCTTGGAATCGCGCGGAAATCTTCAGCTTGTTTTTGGCACCGGGTTTGGCGCGAAGAGGGCCATCAACTGCACGACGCCTATGTTTGGGGCCCGATTCCATTGCCAATGATCCAATCGGTTTCGAAATAGGAATCGGAATTTTATGGAATCTCTCCTGCCGCCGTCAGATCCGTTTGAGTAAGCACAGAAATTTTCCACGTTGACTCGCTAGGGATGCCGGCAAAAGAGAGTGCATTGCAAGATGTTGATCTGAAGAATCTGAGTTAAAGAACATCTGTAGAATATTTTAACCATTCTCCTGAGTCTCGGAGGCGTATCGCTCCCTCAATTCGGCTCGATCTCTCACTTGACACTTGTGATAAATGCGCGATGCATGGGTTTTTACTGTGCTCATATCAATAGTTAATTGATTGGCAATGTCGCGAAACGACGCTCCGGACAGCAGCCATGGCCAAACGTCGCGCTCCCGGGCAGACAAGGGAGGCTTAGGAAGATCTGCCTCCAGAGCGGAACCTTGCGAATTTGAGCCGACTTCGAAGGCGTCTAAAGACAGCTCGGGAGCTTGGTATGCCGTTAGCGGCACTACATACAAGGGAAGCATGATTAAAACACTCAGGACGGTGATCCAAAAGAGCACAGTGACGAGAGAAAAAGCCGGCTGATGAGCCCAAAGTCGAACCCACCACACCAACAAGAAAATAACACCAGCTGTCCATCCCCCTAACGATGCGCCGCGTTTGGGCCAGTACAACTCCGCCTCATAAGCCAAGATGGGCAGCAAGGCGGGGGCCGAGGAATGCGGGGTGGAAAAAACGAGAAACAACATGGTGACGATCACACAATCGGCCGCCCATAAGGCCCCTTGGCATTTGAGGCGATGGCACCTTCCTTTCCACCATAATCCGGTGAGCATGCTAACCACTCCCAAGTACCCTGCTATCATGGCCAAATTCTGCGAGAAAAGTTGATGTGTGTTCACCAAGAATATCCCCGTCGTGATCAAGGTCACTGCCCGTAAGCCGCTGATGATGTTCATGCTCCGGGGTGTCAGAGTGCGCATGATTTAAACCCCCTGTTTAAACATTGTCGTATAAAGATTCGAGACATTTCTTGGGAGTTCCTTCTAAGGATTTTTGTTAATGATCTGACATAAATCGACATGGGCCACGATAACGAGAAATCTTGAAGATTGTCATGATGTGATCTTTGGCAAAATGAGGTCTGCTCCAAGTTTCTTTGTGCGAAAGCGATGAAAAGATCTCTTCTGCCGACTAGGATGAATAACATAGCGCGACCTAATCTTCCTCGTGTGATAGGGCTAGGATGTTCACGAAGCTCAGACGGCATGAAGTGAGCCATACCCTGTGGTTTTGGGTGTGGCAGCCCCACCTCTATCGTGGACGGTCGGATCCCGGTTTGACTCGGCCATTTGTTGGCCGGATTGTCCGGCGGCCTCGGACGGGAAAATACGATGACCTTCAGCTTCTCGTCGGAAGTTCTCTATTTCTGCTACGGACAGCCGTTGTCAACAACCCGTTTTGGTTTGTCATTTTAACAGGATTGACGTGCGTTGGCCAACGAGAAAGTTTTTCGTTATTTTCTCCGCTCTGACAGATTTTTACGGCAGTGAACCTACCACCCCTAAGATCAATCTGGCTCTACTGCGGTGGGTCAGCTCGGCAAATGTGCGACAAGAGTTCTCGCACTGGGATTTGATCCATGTTCCAAAACCCTACAAATCGTGTTTAGAAGGGTGATTTTATCCCAGCCGATTTCAAGAGCCTGTCATAGCCCAGTTTGACATGAGCCCTTTTCGGTAATCTAAAAATTAATTGGGCCTATTATCTAAATTCCATGATAAGCTCTACTTGAAAGGGCCCGATTCCATGGGTCTTAGGTATTTTTATTGCCACTAAAGAGCTCTCTGTCATTGAACTGAATCGCGAGGAGGATCCATCCCTCAAGTTCTGTTCTCGCAGAAGGATTGTCAGAGTGCCGGCATTGGGTTTGCGGGCCTCCCTGCGTTGACCGTACGGAGTATGTCTGCGGTCGGATGGGACTATTTTGGAGGAATTCTTTGAAACAGCTGCCATCTTTGATCTTCAATCAATTTTTATCCATCACCGCGGGACGGTTTCTCGAGTTCTTTGTTCCCTGGATGATTCTCGCTGATACTCATGTGCCGGCTTTGGCCACCGCGGCTATGGCCGTCATTCCGTTGTCATCGGCTCTTTTGATATTGCCCCTCGGACAATGGGTTGGTCGAGGCTCCTTCACTTATCTTCCAAGACTCTCTCAACTCATTCAAGGAACGAGTTTTCTTTTTTTGGCCTTGCTTATGCACACAGGTCTATCCGTTGCAAACCTCCTATGGGCAATTTTCGGAACGGTCATTGTCTACGCTCAAGCCGCGAGCGTGTTGAACCTTACCCTTAGTCCCCAGTTGCGGGTGGTTTTTGGACGCGACCAGATGATTCATCTCAGCAATTACCGGGAGGGTGTCGACGCCATTGTCACCTTGATGGCCCCTATTGCGGCGGGAATCATTTACAGTCATTGGCATCCAATCGGGGGGGTTTTTGCCGTGGGAATACTGTATGCTATCGCCGCCTGGAGTTTAACCGGGATTGCGCATGTTTATAAACGCCAATGGGTTCCCTTAGAACCCCATACCCAAATTAAGGATGTTGGGGCATTCCACACCATTTTGCACTATCCCTTAAGGACCCTTGTTATCGTGGAGTGGGTGGCAAACTTTATCACCGTAGGCGTGGAACTGGACCTCATTTTGTTTATGGCACACACCTTACACCTCTCTCCCATTCAAGCCGGAACAGTCTTTTCAGTTGCCGGAGCAGGTGATCTTCTGGCCGTTTTTGCTCTGGGACGATGGCAAAAAAGCCCGCGCTTTCATCCCGAACGGGCACTCATCTATGCCTTTGCGGTACTGGTATTGGGAGCATTGGTTTTATTAATGGCTGGTAACTGCTGGAATATAGCCGTCGGACTCTTTGTTCTGGACGGCGGGTTAGCAGCAGTCTTTGTCTTAGAAAGCGGGATACGCAATATGATTGTTCCCGTCGACCGCATGATTAAGGTGAATTCCGGTCTAACATTTTCCGCCTATCTTGTCCGAACCCTCGCATCTGTCCTGCCCGGATTGGCATTTTCACTCGCAGATGGTCGTGTGTTCTTGGGAATGACCATGGCCGGAGTTTTCATCACCATGGGCCTTTTATATGCGCATCGGGGTCAACTTCAACATGTTGTCCAATTGAACCGAGATAGTTCTTGTTGAACCACACCAGCGATAGACGGCAATTATGTGACAAAATAGTTGTTATCGGATAAATCCTGGCCCCCAGTTGGGATTATCAGCAAAGTTCCTAAGGGAGTCCCGCCAACAAAACGCGGATTTACCACGCTAGAATTGGGATTTTGTGGATGATGTCATTAGGCAATCATTCTCTTGCCTTCAGGTATGGGCATGCCTGAACAACATCAGAGTGCGGACTGAATTTATCGGATTCAGCCCGCAGCGATTGACGGATGGTGTCGTACCTTGTGTAGACCTCTATTTGGCCGATCCAATTTGCGTCCATTGGTGCGGACCTTTTTGCCGATAGACACTCGCGTTCACGATGAATCGCTTTCCCGGAGAAAACCCGATCACCTGCGCGTTGAGTAATCGTCCTGGCTTGAGGGATACTGCAGAGGTACCCGAAAACTTGCTGGTGGCATTAAAAACCAGGGTCCAGGTATGCGACGTAAAGGGAGTGCCGGGTGGATCCATGGCGGGCCGCGTGGTGTGAATCATAACGGAATGGCTAGACACTTTTTGCACAATTCCATCGACCTGGCTCCAAGGCCCGTAAAGATCGTCGATAGCATGGGCGGCCTGGCGTTGATAGCGGACGGACACGACGTCGTTAGCCTTCAAGTTTGGCGCGTCGGCGTATGCAATCATTTTCCCATTGTTCCAAATTTTTGTTTGAGGCGTGATAGTCAACTGCAGGGTGACTTTATGGCCCGCCTTGTATTGAGAGCCCATCAGAACATGGCCCTGAATGCGAACAATTTGAACCTGCGGTAATGAGGGGATGGGGGTCGATGATGATGATACGACGTGTGCCGTACTGGCAAGAGGTTGAGGTCCTTCTACTGCGGTGGTTCCGCATCCCGTTAAAATCACCGATCCTCCGATCACGACGAGAAGCATCATCCGACGAGAATGTCTATGCTCCCGGTATCCCTCATTCATGGTGCGTTCCTTTGCTCATCTCGACCCGATAGGCATGCAGTCGGTATGGCGCAGTAAGTTCTCCCCAAGCAATAAGGGAGGTTTGCAGATTAAAGTCGGTCTGCGTTACGTGATTATTATCATGATCAAGGGTCTGCGCATCCCAGGTAATGGCCATAAACGAGGTCTGATCGTATCGGGTATCCACTTCCACCACGACAAGGTGACCATGAATTGCGAAGATTGTCCCCCGAATTTGGTGATGATTAAAATAAGCAACATCGGCAATCACGGTGCCCTCATCGTTACGGAAAGCGGCGACAGTGCCGATGTCCCCAGCGACGGCTGCTACGTCCCGCCATTTTGGTGTCTCGCTTAATCCGCCTTTCCAAAATCTTGTGTCATCGTCGAATGTGACCTTTGTAGGAATTCTTGTTCCAAAAGGGACTAGAGATAGTCCCGAAGGCCAACACTCGATCACGATTCCTTTAAGAAAACAATAGCGTTCTTGAGTTTTCCATGTCGCACGCATTCTGACAATTCCCTCCCTCGTGTTTTTGTGCATTCCAGTGCCTCTCATGTATGGCCGTGAAAAGGTCTTGCACACTAGCTAGGACCACCTAATATTATCCGTAACAGACGGTCACGGGAATGTGACCAATTGTGAGTGATCCTTGCAAATATAAGAAGGCCGCCTCGGTCAGATCCATCGCACGCATTAAATTGTCATAGCCGCAATTGTTATCACAGATACAAACATATGGCCCATGATCAGCCACGGTAATATAGGATGAATTGTTTGTGCACAGGTCCGTCACGTAAATTTCGTCCCCACACGAAAATGCGGGGATATCGTATTCTGCACAAAATTCGCCACAGCAAAATGTCGATCCACAGGTGGCTACGATGGAATTGTCAGGAGGAAAATCAAATAAATTAGACCAGGCGCATTGGAGATCATTGTTGTTGCATGTACCACAGGCCCCCCCACCACCCGTGGTAGGGCACGAAGTATAGTATGAAGCGCTAATGTAAATACAGTTCGTTGGGGAGATAATTTGAGGTTTGTCTATCACGATACTGTTTCTCCTCTCTCGGGGTATCGATACGCTGTTAAAAAACGGCGTACCCTATTTGACTGCCTACCGTGTCCCCATTGGGCTACAAGGACGGGAACGATTATCCTTAGTGGCTGAGTTTCTCTGTCTTTATATATAACGTCAGACCTTCAAGGATCGTTACGAGCTTATTTCGATGGGCCCCTGTTTTGTCGGGGAGGAGGTATTGCCCTGTGAACCGCACATAATGGTGTTATGTGCGATTTAAAATCACGTCCTATCAACGCTTTCGGGAGATTTGGGCTCTTGCACCATTTTTAACGCCACATAACGTTAATATATTAATTATAATGTTGCATAGAAAAGGGCGGGATTAAAGACTTGGAAGCGGTGGAACCGATTCGAGAAATCAAACAAATTCAGGCCATGCGAACGGTGTTACGAGACCAATCGATTCGTAACGAGCTGCTGTTTGTATTGGGTATCAACTCGGGACTTCGTATCAGTGACATTTTGAGCTTAAAGGCCGGCGATGTTTTTCGCGCCCCCTCTAAACCGCGTGATGATCTCACTATCGCGGAAAAAAAGACGGGAAAGACCAAACGGTTTTATCTCGGCGATACCGTGAAGAAGCTTTTGGAACGATATTACCAGCAGGAACGCCCCAGTATGGATGATTATCTATTCCCCAGTCGAAAACACACCGGGCGATCCATTCGTCGTGAACGAGCCTGGGAAATTCTCAATCAAGCGGCAGAGCTAGTGGGATTAGTGGATCGCGATCACGACGGGAAACTGGTCTCTGGGCGAATCGGTACACACACCTTACGCAAGACGTTCGGATACCATGCTTACCAGTCAGGCGTCGATCTCGCACTGCTGCAGGATTTGTTTAATCATTCCTCAGAACGCACTACATTGAGGTATATCGGCATTACGGAAGAGCACAAAAAAGCGGTTTATTTGCGACTGGATTTAGGCTGATTATCGGAGGACAGACGTTTCGTGCGGGGAAAAGAATTGTTAACCCATGAACAGCGCCAAGCCTTCATGGACTTGAACAAGCTAAGCGAGTGGGAATTGGGCGTGTATCATACATTTTCCGCTAGAGACCTGGCGGTGATCGCGCGGCACCGCAGGGATGACACGCGGCTAGGATTTGCCGTACAGTTAGCACTCCTGCGCTATCCCGGGTGGCCTTTCTTCCTCTTCCCTCAAATTCCCGGGAAGATTATTCGTCATACCGCTCAACAAATCGCGGTGGATCCGCAGGTTTGGACGGCCTATGTGACACGTGAGAATACCACATGGGATCATCTCAAAGAAATTCGAGACACCTATGGGTACCAATCCTTTTCCATTCAAACGTACCGGCGACTGTTTCCGCGTCTCACAAAGCAGGCTTTAGAAAATGATCATGCCCTGGATTTGATTCGAACGGCAATATCCATGCTCCGCCAAGAGAAAGTCATTCTGCCTGCCATCACGACCATTGAACGCGCTGTCTGGGGTGCTCGACGCCATGCATCGGACACCATTTTAAACACATTTATTTGGCGCTCTCGGATGCTCAGAAGCACGCATTAGACCAACTATTGGAGTCATCCTGCGAGGGAACTCAAACGGACTGGTCGTGGCTAAAAGAAGCCCCGGGACGGACTTCACCGGAAGCCTTTTTGCAGGTGATTGAACGACTAGAGACGATTCGTTCACTGGAGTTACCCAATGATCTCAGCGCCATACATCCCAATCGATTACGCCAGTTGGCTAAAATCGGTTCACGATACGAACCTTTTGCGCTTCGCCGTTTTCAAGACGCTAAACGATACGCGATATTGGTTGTGTACCTTCGGGAACTCAGCCAGGATCTCATCGATCAGGCCTTCGAAATTCACCACCGGCAAATGACCGCGTTACAGAGCAAAGGTCGTAAGACTCAGGAGGAGATACAGCAGCAAAATGGAAAATCGATCAATGCCATGGTCGTGGCCTTCGCGGAATTAGGCACCGCTCTGATTCAAGCGCGGGAAAACAAGATCGACCCCTTTCCCCTGGTCGAAACGGTGATGCCGTGGGATCAACTCATGGCGGCCGTGGAAACGGCGCAACAACTATCCAGACCCATCGATTATGATTATTTAGACTTGATTGAGGGTCGTTTTGGATATCTCCGTAAATACCTACCGACCCTTCTCCAGGCCTTAGAATTTCGCGCCACGCCGTCTGCAAAGCCGATCATCGAGGCCATTGAGACAATCCGGGAGATGAATGCGTCAGGAAAGCGAAAGATGTCTGATGATGCTCCCGTCTCATTTGTGCCTCAGCGATGGAGGAACCACGTCATTGGTACGAATGGACAGATTAATCGCGCTTACTACGAAATGGCGGCGTTGACCGAGTTAAGAAATGCCGTGCGAGCGGGAAACATTGCCATCGTCGGAAGCCGGCAACACAAGGATTTTGACGAATACTTGGTGTCAAAGACGGAATGGGACAAGGCGAAAGAGACCCAAGAGACCGGATTAGTCGTCAGCAATGCGGTGGATGAGTACCTTGCGGAACGGATGGATACGTTGACACAGCGTCTGCATTTTTTCAATGACCATATCCATGAGTTCGAGGGGGTGACGTTCAAAGACGAGCAGCTCCATGTGGACCGCTTGGACAATGACGTCCCGGAGGCTGCCAAAGACCTGAGTCGCACGCTTTATGACATGCTCCCCCACATCAAACTGACAGACTTATTGCTGGACGTGTCGCATTGGACGGCGTTCGACCAGCAACTCCTACATAGCTCAACCGGGAACCCCCCGAGTGCGGAAGAGAAGTCTGTCGTGATAGCCGCACTCATGGCAATGGGGACCAATATTGGACTCACCAAAATGGCGGAGGCTGCCCCGGGTATCAGTTATCGCCGTATGGCCCACGTCGCACAATGGCGAATGGAAGACGATACGTTACGTCGCGTCCAGGCCAGCCTCGTAAATTTTCAGCATCGGCTCCCGCTATCCTCATTCTGGGGAGACGGGACAACCTCCTCATCCGATGGAATGCGCATGCCCATTCCGGTCTCCTCGTTTCATGCGGATGCGAATCCGCACTATGGCTTTGGCAAAGGGGCCACGATTTATCGGTTTACGAGCGATCAAGGCACATCCTTTTCTGTGCAAGTGATTACGACGAATTCTCGGGATGCGATTCATGTGATGGATGGGCTGTTACATCATGAAACCGATCTGCAGCTTGAAGAACACTACACGGATACGGCAGGGTACACGGATCAAGTCTTTGGACTCACCCACTTATTAGGCTTTCGCTTTGCCCCCCGGTTGCGGGATATTGGGGATACGAAGCTCTACACGGTTGGGAAAGCGGCAGACTTTCCCCACATCAGCGCATTATTACGGGGCCATATCCCCACGAAAATCATTCGGGACAACTACGATGACGTGCTGAGAATGGCCCACTCGGTCCAACGAGGCGTGGTCCCAGGCGCCCTGATCATGGGCAAGCTCGGCTCCTACGCCCGGCAAAACAGCCTCGCCAAAGCCCTCAGCGCAATGGGCTCGATTGAAAAGACCCTATTCGTGGTGGATTACCTCGCGGATAAGGAAATGCGCCGACGCATTCACAAAGGGCTCAACAAGGGCGAGGCCATGAATGCCTTGGCCCGGGCAATTTTCTTCGGGAAACACGGGGAGTTTCGTGAACGAGTCCTGCAGGATCAACTCCAGCGTGCCAGTGCGCTGAACATCTTGATTAATGCGATCAGTGTCTGGAATACTGTCTATTTGGCGCAAGCCATTGAGGTCTTGAAGGAGAACGGTTCGGTCGACGAGAGCCTGCTATCCCATGTATTTCCCCTCGGGTGGGCACACATCAATTTTCTGGGCGAATATCATTTCGACGACAATCAGGTGTCGCCTTTAGATCGCTTACGGCCGCTGCGAATGGGCACGGTCGATTAACTGCCAAAGTCCCCCAATTCTAGCGTGGTAAATCCGCGTTTTGTTGGCGGGACTCCCTAAGGAAATCAAGGATCTTTACGGTCTCACCCATCGTCTCATCACGGATTTCGCTCTCCGAAGTTATTACTTAAAAGACGACGGTGAATCTGAGTCGCGCCTCGATAAAGAACGAGCCAAAAAATAACATGGCCTACAGATTCCACAACGACCACCCGCTCTCATAATTCCTCTTGCTCCCATCTCAATCTTTTTGTGTGCTTAATATGACATTAACATACGAGTTGTGCAAAATACCTATCATAACTCCCGTAACATATGTTAGCTTTATGCCGATATCGAAAATCTTGACCACACTGAAGCGGGGGAATTGTTATGGATAGTCTTTCGGCATCGTACGACGAAGCCACCGTGCCCCATGACGTGATCAGAGAACATCGGCTCTTTAATGACGATCTGGCTCCCGTTCCGACTCATCACCGCAGTTGGGGCACATACAGCTATAGTGCCCTGTGGATTTCCATGACACACCAAATTCCTACGTATATGGCCGGAAGCAGCTTGTTGGCCATGGGATTAAACTGGTGGCAAGCATTGCTTGCCGTCGCCATTGGGTCATTATTGATTTTGATTCCGATCTTATTCAATTCTCACGTGGGGTCGAAATATGGGATTCCCTACCCCGTTGCCGTTAGACCGGCCTTTGGAGTCCATGGCGCAAATGTCGCGGCCGTGATGAGAGCCATGGTCGCGGTGGCATGGTTCGGTATTCAAACTTGGCTCGGGGGCTCCGCCATTAATCAATTGTTGTTGACTTTTGATCCCAGGTGGGATCATATGGGCCTCGTATGGGGCCAACCTTTAGGGACTTGGATCGCGTTTTCCCTATTTTGGCTTTTGAACGTAGCAATTATCTACAAGGGAATGAATACTCTCAAGCGATTTGAAAATTGGGCAGGGCCCAGCATCCTCGCAGTATTTCTTGTGATTTTGATCATGTTGGTGAATAAGGCTCATGGATTTGGACCGATTTTCTCGCAACCGACTCATTACCGAAGTTTTTGGCCGGTCTTTTTGGCGGGAGTAGCGGCCATGATGGGAATGTGGTCGACTTTATCCCTGAATATGGCCGACTTCACCCGTTATGCCCAAAAGCCTAAACAACAAGTATGGGGTCAAATTTTTGGACTTCCGACGACCATGACTTTTTTTGCGTTGATGGGCATTTTGATTACGTCGGCAGGAGAAAAAATTTATGGGCACTTCATATGGGATCCGGTTCAATTGATATCCTTGCTTCATAACCGCTTCATTGTTGTCATGGGGTTGGTGTCGGTGATTATTTTATCCCTTTCGGTGAATATTGCGGCGAATGTTGTGGCTCCCGCGAATGATCTCTCCAATTTGTGGCCGCGTATGATTCGGTTTAGTACGGGGGCTTTGATAACGGCTGTCTTATCTATTGTTCTGCGGCCTTGGACGTTATTGTCCAGCGCGTCACGATTTATGGGTATCATGCTGAACGGATTCGGGGGTAGTCTGGGGAGTATTGCGGGGGTGATGATAGCGGATTATTGGCTTATACATCGGCGGCAATACGCTTTATGGGAACTTTATCGATCTAATGGTCGCTACCGATTTTTGGGAGGATGGAACTGGCGGGGAGTTGCGGCAACCCTCATAGGTTTCTCGGCAGCTTGGATTGGATGGATCATCCCCGCCTTTAAGGATTTGATTAATTACTCCTGGTTTATCAGCTTCGGGTTAGGATTTTTCACTCACTTAATGCTGAACAAATTATGGCCCTTGAATAGTCTCAAAGCCGGGGAGGGTCATGGAGAAGATGTGTCTGGATCCGTAGTGCGGGTCCCTGCCATCGATTTTGACCGCAAATAAAGGAGTCAGACGTATCCATAGGATTAGCCGTTGGGCCTCATCCCGCACATTATTTCCGAACATCGAAAATTCATGGCTTTTGGATGACGATTGACTGCCCTTATGAGGGGATAATGGACCGAGAATGGAAGGAGAATTGAGGGTGAAGGTGAAACATCTGGCGCATCTTGCCGTGTTTACGTCCTGGGTTCGTGGGAGCATAGATTTTTATCACGATATCTTGGACTTTCACTTGGTGCCGCGTCCTGACTTCGGTTTTCCCGGGGCGTGGCTGGCTTCTGAAGACGGTACTGAAGCCCTTATTCACTTATATGGGGAAGGTCCGGTCCGTCCGCCGCTGTGGCAGGATCCTACGCTAAGCGAAAAATGGAGCACGGGGATCGTCGCCCACCTGTCTTTGGTCATGACCGGAAAACATGATTTGATCCACCGTTTGGAGTACCACAAAGTCCCCTGGACGGTTCACACGATTCCTGGTAGCCTCATAACCCAGATATTTTTCTATGATCCGAATGGATTATTGATTGAATGCGGTTTTTCGGAGGAGGAGGTGTTTTCATCACAAGAAACGACAACACTCTGGCAACAGGACTTTGTCACCGGCGGTTTACTTCCCTTTCAGCAGCGTGCCTATCACAAATGGCATGTGAGCTGATACACCTAAAGACCTTTCTACGGTCAGCTGTCTTCGGGAGCCCGCAGTAAATCAATGGAAATATCTTGATCGCCAATATTCCTTCCCTGCGAACATCCGGTGGGAAGGAATTCTTCACATGTCCATTTCGCCGTTCCTTTGGGAAGTGCCTTGGACATTAAGACGAAGGGGAATGAATGATCACGTAATAGATGCATGGGCTATCCCAGGGATTGCGAAAGGAATGAGACCGATCGGCCTGCATATAAAGCGCGTCCCCTTCGTTCAACTTTTCCTCCCGTTCTTCGACAGTCGCCATCAATTGGCCTTGACCAACTACGAGATACTCTACGGTTCCTGGCTTGTGCGGAGGAAAAATACCGGTGGCGGAAAACGCGGGCAAAACGTTGCGAATAAACTCCAGTCCCGATGAATGGGTGACCGGTGACAAAACCCATCGCTCCAAATTGGTATCGGGGTCGATTAATACTTTTTGTTTGGTTTTCGGCAAGGGTGTAAGAACATCGACTGTCGTTTCCCCCAACAGATACGAGACAGTAGTATCGAGGGCTTCAGCCAAATGGCAAGCAACCTTTACCGTCGGAACGCGCCGGTAATTTTCTATGGCTGAAATCATGGCTTCACTGACTCCCGAGCGTTGTTTAAGTTCCGGCACCGACCACCCTTTAGCCAATCGCTGATTCCTGAGATTATCCGCAAACTGAATTTCAGGTTGGGTTGAGTTTCCGCCTTCTCCTATAGACTTGACCATAGTACCTCCTTGTATATACTATAGTATTACTCACCGTTACTATAGTCAGTTTACCACCTACAAGGAGTGACGTCATGGCCGTGTTGATGAACTGGGCACCTCTTTTGCCCCTGAGTCTCGTCATGGTGATGTTGCTATTCTTCAAAGTTCCGGCTCGGGAAGCTGTTGTTATCGGCATTTTAGTGACCTTAGGACTGGGATTTCTGAACTCCGGGATTCAGGCTCTCCCCCTTCTCGAAGCTCGCCTTCCCGACATCGTCCTTATTACCGCTCAAGTGGGCATGGTTCTATGGTTCGGCTTGTTCCTTTTTCGTCTATTGGAAGCGCAAGGTATGTTGACGATCATGGCCGACGGCATCGGCAAGCTGTTTTTGGATCGCGAATGGCTGGCATTAGTCATGGTATTGGGCATCGGCCCGGCTATTGAGTCGGTGGCTGGGTTTGGCACCTCCGTAATTGTCGTCGCGCCGATTCTGGTGCGACTCGGGTATTCTCTGGACCAAGCCGCAATGTTGGGACTTTTGTCCCAGAACATGGTTCCCTGGGGAGCCATGGCGGCAGGAACGCAATTGGGTGCAGCATTAGGACATATTTCTGCCCAGCAACTTAGTGCACGGTCTGCCGATTTATTGGGGCCCTTGTTGATCGGATACGCGATCGCGGCCATGGCAGTAATGAAATCCCCGGGCATCTGGAAAAGATTAGGTTGGCGTAGTGCCCTGTTAGCGCTCGGAGCGGCGGGAGTCTTGGCAATATTGAGTCACGTGCTGTCCCCGGCCTTGGTCGGTCTTTTATCAGGACTTGCAGTGACCGGATTGGGATGTTTGCTGCAGCCTGTCAGAAGCCATTCTCATGATCTTAAAATCGGGAGCTGGGGAGTCGTGATCGTGCCTTATAGCTTCTTGACAGTGCTCTTGATGAGCACAACTCTTATCAGTTCAATAGCGCACTGGACTGCAACGCACGGCGTGATTCATTGGGGCAGAAGTTCTCTTTCTGTCCTTCAAAACCCTGGTCTTTACCTGGGCATGGCGGCCGTTATGGCCTGGTGGTTGCGCCCTCTGCCCTGGAGCAGATTGGGAAGGATATTGACCGACACATGCCGGCCGTGGCAACGGGTGATCCTAGTGACTCTTCTCTATGTAGCATTGTCCCAGGCCATGGTCTCCCTGCATCTGACTTCTCGGCTTTCTCAAGAACTGGGTGGGGCGGGTAGCTGGTATGTGGCCGCGGGATTGGGACTCGCAGCCATCGGCGGTTATCTCACCGGGAGTAACACCGCCTCCAATGCCATGTTCATGCCTTTGCAATTGTTCGCGGCCCACCTTACCCATATCTCACCGCTTTTCGTAGCAAGTTTGCAAAATTCTGCAGGATCCACCGCGACCTGGGCCTCTCAGTCGCGCACGATACTTGCTTCGGTGGCTGTCGGCAAACCCAGGACAAATCATCATGCTTTTACCCGGCAGGTGATGGGCTGGATGGCGTGGATATTGGCAGGAATGCTTGTCATTGCGGCATCATGGTTTGTGGCCTAAGAAGTTAGGGTGAGTGCTTGTGTCAAGGCAATGACGGACAAGGATGCCACCTTGATACTCTTTTGGTTTATATCCCGAATGGACAGCACTGTTCCCCGTCTTCTAGGTGGGAAAAGGTACCCATTACCTCTAAAGATTTATCAATGAATGCACGAGAAGCCATACTCAAGTACCGATCTTTACGGTATATATAAGGATAAGGTTCGTACTGAATTTTCTGCCAACTAGAAATAGAAGGGACTCTTCGCCCCCATTTGCCTCTTCACCATTGCCGAAATCAATGTGATCCCAAGCCCATGCGAAACTAATGATTGAGCCATTTCAATGCTACGGGTTTCATAGGCAATTTCGGGTTGAAATCCCGCTTCACGGCAGAGTTTAAAACTGTGTGTCGCGAGGCGGGAATCTTAGCGGCAGAAGAGAGATATCAGTGGTTCCTTTTGCGGTCAACTTCTCTAACACCCGAGGGGAATCTTCAATCAGGCCGACTCGCAATCATCGTCGAGCAAGACACTGGCTCCTTGCCATGCAGCCAGGAGATCCTTCACGTTACGTCCAAGAATCGCACCATCGTCTTGGTGATCATCAGTGGTTTGCAAAACTTCAGTGAAATCGGAAATTAGGCGTTCCGTCTTGGCCCGGTGTTTCTCCTGCAGTTCAGCTAGAGTCTGCTTACCCTTGTTATGAATCGCTCCGATCCGCTTAAGAACAGTCTCTGCCAGGTTATCTCGGACCGTAACTTGTGCCTCGTCTACCAGGGCTAACAGGAGGTTATAGCGCTTGGGATCGGTAAACTTTCGCATTTCTGTCGCATCGAAAGCTCGGGGTTCAGCGGCAAAGTGTTTAATCTTTGCGTTCGGTATTCCTTCTAGACACCTTTCCACGTCCTCCATGGCCAACAACCAGGAGAACCGAACTGGTCGGTCGCGCATGTGTCTTGGCGTAGCGCTTTTCGGTGCCTTCCTGTTCCTAAGGTCGCCTCCACTAGGTCTTCAGTCAGTGGCCGGGGATCTCGCTGCGGAATTTTTACCGGTTCCAGTCTATCAGTCGGATCGGAGGGAATGATGTCGTTTTCTGTAAGTCCAGGCGAAGCATGTTCGCATAGTGGCCTGTCGCCGTACGAGTGTGGTCGACGCTCCGATCTGCAGTGGCACTCAAAAAGGCGTGAAAATGCTGTACGGTCACCTCTTTGACCTTCAGATCCGCGAAGGCACGGTTAAACAAACCTAAATCGTAATGATACGCCCGCCGAGTATTCCCGAGAGTATTGGTTTTGGTTAGCGGAGAGAAAGGCATATGCAAGTTCATGAAGGCGCATGGATAACCTCGTGTCCAAGATAATCTACGTTCCGCTGCACCACCGCGCAGTCCAACACCCCTGAAATGGCGGTACCGATTAGTGGATGCAGGTGTCCTTTTGCCGACACTGGCTCTACTGCATAGTGAGGTGTCAATGCGACAACCGGATTCAATGGGCGCGAATCCCCATTGATAGCACAATCGAGTTCGTTGCCTTATCTTGTCCACCGTAGCCTAAAATGCCAAAGTTTGCTCATTGTGAGTCTATCTTGACTCCGAGCAACTTTCGCCGTCAAGACGAATGTTTAGTAGGCATTCCTTTAAGAAAGTTGACACCGAATTTGACACCTTGGCCCATTAGGATTCCGGTTGCGATCATACCCACGGGCTCCCAAAGCGTCGTAATGCCAAGTTCAGCCAAAATATCAGTGCTGCTGGTAAAGGCCAAGGCTACTCCATATATTGAGGACAGCCATTCATCCAATACCTTCGAAGATTTGAACCGACGCCCTGTCAATCGTCGGGTAACCCCTGCCAGTGTATGTGACACGTATGATAAAATTAAATATCCAGTAATGTCGTTCAAATCCATCCGGAACACCTCCATATCTTACATAATATGGTAATCGAGGAGGAGGGTTCCTTTTTTATGACACTAGGACAATTATTCTTAGCGGACCTTGTTTCCGATTGCCTAGTCCAGAAACCGCTGACACCACGATTCGGCGCCTACTCACAGAGCAATTTAGCAGGCATAAGAATTTATTTTCTCCATTGTGTTAAGATCATGTTAAGATTATATGAACACTGCGTTAAGATATCAAAGAAATCAGAGGAGCTGAAAGTCGGTGAGGTTGTCGTGGATGTCCTTTATGGGGTTATTTTTTTACTGATCGGGCTCTTTAGTCTGTTGTCGGGATTCAACGACGGCGGAAATCTCATGGCGACTTTCTTGCGTGGCGGAGTATTAGCTCCTTGGGTTATTTTTCCGATATTGGTTGGCAGCATTGCCTTAGGTCCTTTGCTGTTTGGGACAGCGGTGTCCCGAACGATCGCTGTGGCTATTGTGAATTTTGATCTGACTGGACCCTGGGTGCTGGCCGTAGCTATAGGCTCGGCCGTGCTGACCTTGTTTATAACATGGCGCTTTCGTATCCCCACCAGCACGACCATGGCTTTAGCAGGAGGAATGCTCGGAGCCTCGATAGCATCGGGAGACGCGCGGTTTATTCATTGGTCCGGGATTGTAACCGTGTTGGTGGGACTTATCGCTTCCGTGATTCTCGGGTTTATTACGGCCTTTGTGGTAACCAGAGCATTATGGACCATTCTTGCCAAGGCTTCTTCTTCCAGTTATCGTCGTATGAAACGCCTGCAATACGTAAGTGCGATGTGGCAAGGAATGGCCTATGGGGCCAATGACCAGGAAAAGGCCATCGGGCTTACCGCCTTGGCGACAATGTTATGGATCAAGGGGTTTCATTACCATGTTTCGTGGATTGCCGTGAGTATTCCCCTCGTGTTTTGGGCCTTAGGATTTTGGGGAGGAGGGGTGAGAATTGCCAAAACTGTCGGGGGTCATATCATTCGCTTGGATCCCATGAATGCGCTTAGCACCCAGATGGCTGCCGCTGTAACGGTAAGTATGGCCGCCTTTTGGGGAATACCCGTCAGTACCACCCAAACAACCGATGGGGCATTGTTTGGCACGGGAACGGCATTAAATCCCTTAAAAGTGCAATGGCTGGTTGCACGCAATATGTTATTGGTGTGGAGTGTGACGGTGCCACTCAGTATGGTTGTGGGTCTTGTAATCATGACCCTGAGCCGCTTGACATGAAAGGAGCGTATCTATGGGATGGATGAATGTGTTTGGGGGTTCGAAACAGATCCACCAATTTTATGAGTTGCTGAATGCCCAAGCGCATACGGCACAATCCATGGCCGATCTCTTAATGCGATATATTCAGGCTACCATGGCCGGTGCGCCATCCACGCGACTCGCGGGCATTCGAGACCAGGCGGACGAATTAGAGCACACAGGAGATCACTGGCGGCAGATGATTGTGGATTTACTGGCCGAGAGCTTTGTCACACCATTCGACCGCGAAGATATCAATGACTTGTCCCGAGCCATTGATGATATTGTTGATTATTGTGAGAATACCATTAAAGAAATCCAGTTGTTTGAAATTGTTCCCAATACCTTTATTGTTGATATGGTGTTGGTAATGGGCCAGGGGGTGACCGAGCTGGATAAGGCCGTCAAGGCCTTATCCACTGACCGGACGAGCAGTCGTACCCAGGCTATGGCCGCCAAATTTCAGGAAAACAAAATGGAAGGAATTTATCGTCATGCCATCGCCGATTTAAGTCACTTGGACGATATTCATGAACTTATCAAAATTCGTGAAATTTATCGCCACTTAAGCAACGCAGCCGACAGATTGGATGTGGCAGCGAACTTGATATTACGTATTATCATCAAGCAATACCAATGAAAGAACCTCGGTCCTTGGGAAGCCGAGACGAGTATAACCTACGGCTCAGAGAGCACCGGAACTTGGTGGACGTACTCAGGAGGTACTTGCCACGACCGGGACAGGACTGTGACTGTGGCACTTTTTATCAGACGCGCCGTCAGATGAATCTCTTCTATGTTACACGCAAAATGGCACATATAATAGCTATATAGGAAGGCGCTGAGCCTGAAATGTGTCGGTCTGCGAAGAATCCCTACGACACTGCAGGTGGGAGTCCGCATGATATCTTTTCCCAGTCACCCAAAGGAATGGTGTTGTCAGGGAGTTTAACCGAAGAGCCAGTTCAAATTCTTTAACGCTGGGAATATCGGTACGGAGGTGCATCTGATAATGGCAAACCGAGACAGGTTCGTGGACTCTGGGTCGAATCCGTCCACGGGGGGGACTGTGGGGAGGATTCGCCAGCACGCGGCCCATGGTGCTCTATGTAGGCACGGCAATGGCTGTGGCATGGGATATCGTCGCCTTCCTTCATTTGTTCCATTTTTCTCTTTCTGGCACATCTGTAAATTTTTGGTGGCCGTGGGTGTTGTTGTTGCTCGCAACGATCCGGTTGGGATGGTCGAACTGGCACGGGCACATGACGCCGTGGTGGGCCTGGGCACTTCTGGGTATTGGGGTCTTTGCAGTCGCGGCCACGACAGAAGGCACTGCCCTGAGCATCTGGGGCGCTCTCACTCTGGCCGTGTGGCCGAAACACGGGCATCCGTGGTGGGGTGTCCTCGGGGGTCTGGCGATAATCCATGCGGTGATCCAATGGGGCCTGCTGCTCACCGTGTGGCATCTACCCCCATTACCCACATTTATTAACATCGACCTGATGTGGGTCACGGGTCTCGGGATGTTGATCAGTGCCCGGGGATCTAATTGGCATACGACAGCTTAATGCGGTCACGTCGCACGCGATTTTAGGTGTTTTTGCACATCCCTTTGAAAAGGCGGATTAAGAAATTCCTTCTGCATCTTTGAAACCCCGTGAGCGGCAACCAGTACACTCTTGGGGCTCTCTTAATGCAACAAAAAACAATAGCTTCGAGGTACCCCCGTAACGAGTAGAATCGGATTTCCTTCACTCGATGATAGTTGCTCAGCCTGTTCTTTCGCTATAAAAGAAGGGATGTGGTCACAATTGATTCCGCCGGAGACGCAAAATTAATGATAAAATATGATAACTTTTCCGACTATTATAAATAAATAACCTATCCTTGTTATTTCATACCAACTCCTTCATACTATACCTTAGTTACTAATTGAAGGAGGTCCTATCGATGACGCGCCGTTGTGTGAATTGTGGACGACGAGTGACTGAACCGGAATGGGCTTCTGCTGCCCAGAATACCCCTCGTTCAGCCGTATATTGGTGTGCGAACTGTCGTC
>JAKACM010000186.1 GCA_021821465.1 Bacillota bacterium | reverse complement strand
CAAGTATTGGGTTATGATGTGGGACATCAGACCCATGAGGTCAAAGAGCGTATCGGAGTGAGTCTGCAAAGCACAGCGTTCTTTGATCGTTTATCTGTGGGCGAAACCGTGGAGTTATTCGGATCTTTTTTTGCTCACCGACAAAATCTTTCCTCACTGTTAAAAACGCTGGGATTATGGGAGCTAAGAGAACGCCGGGTATCCAGGTTGTCGGGCGGGCAAAAACAGCGTGTGGCATTGGCTCTGGCCCTTGTCAATGATCCGCAGGTGATCTTTTTGGATGAACCCACAACCGGACTGGACCCTGGCGCCAGACGAGAAATCTGGTCATTGGTCGAGTATATCCGGCAAGAAGGTCGCACGGTCATATTAACCACCCACTACATGGAAGAAGCGGCCTATTTGGCGGATAATGTGGTCATTATGGACCAAGGTACAATATTGGCACAAGGAACGGTTGCCCAACTCTTGCGGGATTATACTCTGGATCAAACCTTGGTTTTGGATGGTGAGGGTTTGGACTATTTGACGGATCCACCTTGGAATTTTGTTGCGGATCAGGGCCAGTTATTCTGGCACGTTCCTAATATTTCCGAACATTTGGACAGATTGTTGGGCTCGATTCGGAGCCACGGAGGTATCGTTCATCACCTTGTGGTACAAGAAGCCACGCTGGAAGATGTGTTCTTGCGTTTGACCGGAAGGAGACTGGTTTCATGACTGCCTATCTGACTCTGGTGCGAATGAATCTGAAAATGCTCTTTAGGGCTCGTGATGTTCTGTTTTGGAATTTCGCTTTTCCGGTTTTGTTCATGGTATTAATCGGTACGGCGTTTGGCAAAAATCCCGGATTTTCGGCTCACGTAGCCATAGAGGGATCGGGAGCTCTGGTTACCGGCTTGGCTCATGCTTTGCATCAGATCAAGGGGATGCAAGTTAGTATCATAGGATCCGGAGGGATCGGGGCATTGAAAGCCGGTCACATTGATGTGCTGATGCGCATCGCCCAGGACCACGTCACCCTTATCCATACTAACGCATCTTCTTCTCTCAGTGTGTTATCGATTGTGCAAAGCACCGTGATGGCCATGAATTTACAGGCTTTGCATCAACCGCCCATTATTCACACGGTAGTACAACAAATTTCGGTGCCGGGAACATCCTACATCGATTTTTTGGCCCCGGGGATTCTCGGAATGACCTTAATGAATACCGGGTTATTTTCCGGAACGATGTTAATCACCCACCGCAGCCAAGGTATTTTGCGCCGCATTCGGGGCACTCCTTTGCCGACGGGAACCTTTATTGGAGCCAGAATTACCACCCAAATGATTGTGGCTCTGGTTCAGGCCGCTCTGATTCTTTTGATTGCACGGGAGGTCTATCACTTTACTCCGGTGGGTAACGTTTGGTCTTTGATTCCACTATTGGTTGTCGGGGAGTTGGCCTTTATGACCATTGGTTTTTTCATCGCCGGGGTGGCAAATACGATGGAGGTGGCTGCGGCGTTAACCAATATTGTTTCTTTGCCCATGATGTTTCTGGCCGGTGTCTTTTACCCTGTCAGTCAGCTTCCCCGCTTTATTAAGCCTGTGGCCGAGATTATGCCGCTCAGATATTTGACTTCAGGACTTCGGGCGGTCGTTATGCATGGCACTCCCCTTGCCAACCTTGGCACGGACTTCATAGCGTTGTGCATCGTGGCGGTGGTATGCGGATTTCTGGCAGTGAAATTCTTCCGCTGGGAGATGCCTCATGTTTAGAGGAGATTTGACATTTTTACGCATCTTGCGGTTTGTGGTGCTGTTGGTGCCACTTGTAGCGGCACTCATTCTGGATCAGTTGCCTTGGTGGCCTTCGGGTCTTTTGAGCTTCACGGCGGGTCTTATGATTTCTCTGGCACCCTTTTATCGCACGACCAAGGAACCCTGGTCCAGCTTGGTCTTAATTGCGGAAGTGGTGCTGGGAGTATTCATTGCCTTTGCGGTGTCGGGACTCGGGGTTTTTGCTGCGTTTGTTATTGCCAGTGACATTGGTTTCGGTTCTTGGCCTGGAGGTGTTTTGGCCATTATCGACGTCTTGCTGGGTATCACGGCAAGTTTTAGCGCGGTCGGCCACCCCGCCATGGCTATGAGCAGGCAGATCGTAGAAAATCTGTCGTTAGGGCTGGTATTTGTGCTGGCCATGTGGGGCAATACTCAAGGAACACGTCAAATGATCGCGTTACGCACGGCCTACGGCGCTTTAAAACGAGCTCGGCTCCAGGAACAAGAGTTGATAAAGCTCAAAGAACGCGAGCGAATCGCGCAGAATTTGCATGACGTGCTGGGGCATTCGTTAACCTTAATTGTTCTCAAGGCTGAACTCATCACGGAACATCTCAAACGTCACCATTGGACCGCAGTTACTGAAGAAACCAGTTCACTGGTCATGGTTGCCAGAAGATCCTTGGACGAAGTGCGCACTGTTGTAGAGTCAATTCCCGCTTTCTCTCCGGTTAAGGAGATGGTGGAGGAATTGAACAGGGCACAAATTAAGACCGAAGTGGACTGGAACCCTCCCGATTCCGATCCGGAACTGCGAAGGGACTGGGAGTTGATCATTCGGGAAGGAATTACGAATATTTTGCGCCATGCGAAAGCCACTCGAGCGACGATTAAGCTGGGGCCTGACGGTCCCGGCTGGTTTCTGGCGATCGAGGACGATGGCGGGGGAATGAACAATCAACGCAAAGGTTATGGGATTTGCGGTATGAAAGCCCGCGCAGCCAAATGGAACGGAACAATGAAAATTGTCAGTGCGCCCAATCAAGGCACCTGCATTTACGTCCAAGGAGAATGCCAGGCGGTGTTCCGGGAGGGAGGTGGGGATGACGATCCGAGTTATTGTGGTTGAGGATCAATGGCTTGTTCGAGACGCCTTGGTCGCTTTGTTATCCCTTCAGCCGTCAATTGAGGTGGTGGGCCAGGGAGCCAGCGGAAAGGAAGGTGTGGCCCTGGCTTTGGACTTAAGACCGGATGTGGCACTTTTGGATATTCAAATGGCCGATGGCGACGGGATTTGGGCCGTTAACGAAATTCATCGGCTAGCGCCTTCAATTCGTTGTCTTTTACTGACGACTTTTGCGAAAGATGACTATTTGCGGCAAGGGTTGGCAGCCGGAGCATCCGGATATGTGCTTAAGGACACTCCTACACAAGAGGTGGTGCAAGCCATAGAGAAGGCCTTGGCCGGCCATACCTGGATAGCACCATCTATGCAGTCCCGTCTGCCGGAGATGTTTCGGCCAGAGGGCTTAAGCAATAGGGAACGGAGCGTGCTGAAGTTGGCCGAAAAAGGTGCAACCAATCGAGAGATTGCCGCCCAGTTGTTTTTGGCGGAAGGGTCGGTAAAAAATATGTGGACGGAGATATTCGGAAAATTGTCTGCGAAAAACCGGGTGGAAGCGATAGCGATCGCACGCGACAAAGGTATTATTTAGGGCTTATTCACCAATGTCTTCGAGATCCTAGAGATGGATCGAAATTAAGGAGAAAATCTGTCGGGGCGGGAGAGATTTCCTTGGAATCAATCTCCAGGCGGTTTTGATGCAAATCGACTCCGAAAATCGGCATTTCAAGGAACTTCTCAAGGACGACGATTTGGAAATTGCCGATCTGTATCCTTCACTGCAGTAGTGTGATAAAATCTGGCGGCCCGTCATTTTTCGCGTTCTTCCGGGGACCTGGGTTCGGTTTCAAAGGATACTGTTCCGGACTGAATGCTTTGATTGTAAATGTCGGCGATACGGGAGCAATCTGTGGGTTCGGGCTTTCGGACAATGACGTTCATTGACTCGTCTTTTATCCCTCCATTTGCCAAAGATAAACGATTTTGGGGAACTTGAGGGTTGTGTCGAGTGTGTAAGGTACGTCTTCTTTGTGTATTATGACGCTTTACACCTTCAAGTATCGGATTAAATCAGTACTGGTCTCGCTTATTGGAACCGGCTGTATGTAATGTCATCGTGTCGGGGGCCACTACGGCTACCGCCTCGGAACGCACGCAGAGATCATCCTCGGCATATAGCTCACTGTGGACAACGACTTTGCGCGTTCCCACCGAAATGATATGGCCACGTACCGAAAGTGTGGTCCCTAATGGCGTAGGTGTCAAATAGTCAACCTTTAAGGATGCGGTTACACAACGGGGAACCGGCTCTTTGTCACCGGGTTCGTGACCCATTTGGCGATAAAGCGCCAAGGCTGCCGAACCTGTGCTGTGGCAATCGAGAAGTGACGCTAGAAGACCTCCGTAGACAAAGCCCGGAATGGCGATATGTTCCGGCAAAGGATGATATTGGGTTAGAGTCTCCTCTTGGTTCCAGCGCGTTTGGAAATGATGTCCCTGATTATTTAGTCGCCCGCACCCATAGCACCACGCAAAGTCTTCTTCATAAAAATCTTGTATGGCAGGAACGGAATTGTCGTTATCATTAGCCATATCTGTCAGACCCCCTTTAAGTCCATAATACTTTTATCCTACGCTACTTTTTCCGTCGTGCAGAGATTGTTCGAGTTTATATCCCAGACTCCGCATGTCAAATAGGGGAATCCTGAGGATTTAAATAGTCGGAATATTCCTCAAAGGAATTGGGCTCCTGTCTCGCGAATAGTGATGGTATGAATACATCAGACATGACACCACCGATTGTGGATTTGACGGGCGATCCGAATCTGTTTCCGCGGACGGGCATTGCTTGGGTGACGCGGATCCTGGCGGATCGCGTGAATTGGTTGACTGTGGTCGACTCCGTCCTGCCATGGGATTCGGCCCGATCTCGGATCTCCCCGGGAATGATTCTCTTGATGCTCGTCATCAATGTGTT
>JAKACM010000077.1 GCA_021821465.1 Bacillota bacterium | reverse complement strand
GTCTGGCGCATCCTAGAGATGTTGCAAATCCCCATTCAACATCGGTTTCAGAGTGATCCGTCCGGTTAAATGGTCCCCCGTGGTAAATCGCTAATTTTTGGTCGCCCCACATGCGGAGTCTGAGTTATAATAAGCGAGGGCGATTTTTAGTTGGCGGCTTTTTAGGTGCAGGAAGGGTAGAAGCAACGAGCGCCAACAGAGCTGATAATAGGAGAGGCCATCCAATTCCAAAGCTGATAATAATAAACAGAAGTGTGACAAATCCATAGACGAATAAAAAGGCTGTACTATTCTTCCATTTAATAAAGAGAACAACCAGAAAAAGGCCCCCAAGCAACGCCGCAACCGATGCCATGGGGGAGGAGGAGGCCAGATTAGAGCTTGTGCATACCGAGGACCCGGTGGTTGTTTGGGTACAAGTTTCTGCGGAAGGTAAGAAAATAATTGCTAAAACACCGACCAGAACAGAAAATGCAGCAATTTTCGCAATTAGCATGCGAAAATTCGGTGGTTGTGCGTCCCCGTTATCCATTTTGCGTGCCTCCCTGGAATAGGACGGAACCGGGACATCAAAACAACTTTGGAGGATCAGAACGGCCTCCGGGAATAATCCACAAAATAACCCCCGCTAAAATCCAAAAGGCCGGTACCACAAGCAAAGCTAAAATAATCCAATAAGCGATGTCCACAGGATTTCTCCCTTCTAGGGCCGCCTCTTTGTGTGCATTCCTTAATTGCTTGATCTTGATCTGATTATAGCAGAAGGGCCAACATCTACAACCTTAGCGGGAGGGATCTGAGTGCCGAACTGTGACTAAAGCTGAATTGGGTGGCACTGCAATCTTTATATGCATGGATCACCTTCACAACATTACATGTAGTGTAATGTTGTGAAGGTGATAATTTTGTCTATGACTATTGGGGAGCTTGCCGAGCATACCGGCATCGCCACGCGGACGTTACGTTATTACGAGAGCTTGGATCTGTTAATCCCGGTAACCCGATCTGTCGGCAACTACCGTTTGTATGGCGAAGACGCCGTACGCGAAGCCGCGATCATTCAGGTCCTCAAACAGGTGAATGTGCCCTTGGACACCATTCGCACGTTTTTGAATGTGCAAAAGTCTCTAGGTGCCCAAGAACGGGGCCAAGCGGTCAGTGAGATCCTGGATGATACGCTCAAGAAAACCCGTCAATATCTTGCCCAATTGACCCGCCTCGTTTCCGATTTGGAGTCCGCGTTGGCCATTAGCCACGAATGTGCGAGATGTCCGCGATCGTGTGATCTGCCTTTGCAAAGGGAACTGCATTCGGTGTCCCAAGATCTGCAACCCGGATATTTCCACTTAAAGTCAAAGAAGTAACCGTCGGCGACAACATCTTCTGGTTATAGTCGCAACGTCGCAATAATTTTTTTAGGATTTAATAATAGATCAAGAGCCACATAAATGTTCGGCACAAAAATATCCGCAACTTGAAGTGCCTTAGCCGCTGCTCCTTCAGGGCCAGCGGTGACAATGGACAAATCGGCCCGGGTAAACATTTCATAATCATTCCAGCCGTTTCCAACCGCCACGACGCCTCCTGCCATTTGTTCGATAAACAGGGCTTTGTCTTTACCGGTTTTGACTACCTCCACATGAACGGGCACTGCTTGGAGCGCATTGTGGACCGACCCGAAAGAATCCGCACTCAAGATTATACAAGAAAGCAAGCTGGAGACACGAAAGAGTAAGGGACCTAAATCGGGTAATAGTTGGCCGCCATCGGCCAACGTGCCATTAAAATCAAGAACGGCATGGGAAAGCTGAAGTTCACCTCGCCCGGGAATATCAATCGTATACATCGAAAAATCCTCTCCTGGTTCTTCAGTTCATGGGATAGAGTTCGCCTAACTGCAATGAGGGGCACCCAGACGTATGTCATCGTGGGAATTGCGTACGGTTCATTTTTCGACATGTCAATCATTATCGACCCCAGAAGGGGATAGACATTGACTCCGATCCACCATAATTCGGCCATATTGAGTTAGCCAGACATGCCCCTTCGCAATGGACTGCCATCCTTTCAAAAAATAATGGTGTCGCCGTCCCGTAATTTCAAAAATTTTATAATAATGCACGTAACGTGGGTATAAAGAGCAAAGCATAACGACCACGACCAGGTGACAAGCCACTTGGTATATTGCCAGATCAACTGATTGCCAGGGTAGCACGCTGCAAAGATTGGTCTTAATGGGTCGAGTCCGGGCATTGGTACAGTGTGATTCATGACAACTGACGGCAACAAATTTGCCCACCAAATCCACCTGAGTAAGAGCTTTTTGAAAATCTGTCACGAGATCCGGTTGCTTTCTCTCGTAACAGAACACACTAATCCTCGACCGAAGAACTCAAAAACGATCCGTCGTACCGAAGGGACAGATGGTTGATTCAAGGGGGGTCTTTTGCATAATTGTCTCCACCAAAATCTCATCGGTTGATAATATCCATCCCTTGCAATGATCATGGATTTTCCAGCTCTATCTTTTTGCTCTTGTGAGGATTGGTTAAGGGAAGATAAAAAAGAACACCTTCCCCCTTGAGAAGGTGTTATTAGCCTTTGCCTGCGTTTCGGCTTGCGCCGGGGTCAACACCATGACCGACTATGGATGACATTGTGCCATGGACTCCCTTATGTCGTCAAGTCTGCCAATAACAAATTTTATCAAAATGGGTGGGTTTCAGGGCATAACTTTTGTTGACGTCATGTGCCATGGCTCTTATACTAATGCTAAATTCACAGTATAAATAGGCCATGGAGCTGGCCTAGTAAAGTGTCGTTCTAGCGGCTAATGGCTCCTGATTGCTTCTGAATCAGGGGTTTTTCTATTCCCTGATTGTGAAAGGGGAATTGTCATGTGCGCAGAACGGATCCCATCCCAATCATGGATTCTTCCCATTACATCCGGTAATTGGCTTGAGGAACATCAATTATTTGACTTAACGTTGCCTCACCTTCAGCAAGTGACCCCTCAGGAATTCACGATTGCGGTAGTCAACCGTCGCGAAAGGCTTATCGGGACTATTGGTTACCGGGAAGTATTACGAGAACTTCTGGATATTGGCTCCCAAGTCACACACAGTCTATGGCCTCCATTTACCCTTGTCGAAGCCTCACAATGGTCATGGACAAAGCGAATTCAAAATTTTGCACCCATTCCTGCGGGATTAGTGATGCGTCCAGCACCTCTCATGTTAACACCCCCATGGGATTTGTGGCGTGCCGTGAGCCTCCTGACGATGAACTCGCACGACGTACTCTGGGCTGTCGATCAACGAAAAGTGCCTCAAGGGAAGATCACTATAACCTCGTTGCAGTATCATCCCGAATGGATCACGATAACTTGAAGATCCAGATGGCAGGACCAATTCAAAGACAATAGGTTTTCTGGGGAAAAACCTATGCCCAGGAATTTCTCCAGTTTGATCGACAATGTCGGAAAACCGTGTGGCAACGAGAGATCTTGGCACGTTTGGCCTTTGTTAGTTGCAAGATATTTGGAATTAGTTTTCTGTTCGCCCGGGTATTACTCGTCAATGGCTTTCGGTATAAAAGGGAGAACTCCCTTGGGGCATCATTTTTCAATCACTTCGCCTCGGGCCCATCTCTCTGATTCACGCGATTACCACAGTGTTAAGGCATTAAATGTTTCCGTAACCCGGCATGTGTGCCGCCGCATTCTCTGTAGAGTTAAGATCGGATTGACGTCCTGGTTGGGATTTGAGACGTTTAGTATAGCATAGGAGCATTTGCGGTGCTCGTATTTTGAGGACAATTTTCATATCGTAGCCATGAATTAAGAATTTTTGCTATAGTTACAGCCAAGGACTGAATTTTCAAGGGCTTTGGTATGATGGCTGACCATATAAACCTACATCCTCTCCCGTGGGCAATAAATCGAAGCTCTCAATCGGTGCCGAGAAATCTTGTGTGTGACAGGAAATTATGTTCATTTTTGGAATTTCGTGTTACTAAAACAGGAAAAAATTTGAAGGAGAGGAAGGCATGGTGCGAACGGAATACGCGAACTGGTTGACAATGTCCTCAGCCAGTGACGACGAAATCGACATGATGAGACAGAAAGTTGAGGCAGCACAAGAAAATGAGGTGGTATTGGTCTTCCTTCCTGACCCAGAGATGGCGGAAAACGCGGTAGAACGACTGCAAGACGTGGGTGGAGAGTATCTTATCAGTGCACATGACAGCCAACGTCTGTTATTGTTGCGTTCCCATTCTTGGTCTTTGAGCCGTTTGCAAGCGCAAAATCATATGCGTGCCTTGATTGACCTTTTGGAAGAAGCATTAGAGGTTGCTTTAGACGCCGATCCCGAACTGGCGCGGGAACTTGCCGAAAAGAGTGCAGAGCATCTGGAAGGAGTGCCGGCGGTGCAAAAGCGTTTCCGTCATTTGTTGGACGGTATGGAATATCGAAAGAATGAGTCGGATCCCGCCCATCCTTTCTCACAAACCAAACGGTAAGCGGGTTGCTACACTGAGAGAATAGCGAATTGTTCTCAGTTTCATGCAGGAACCTCGGGCCTCCAAATCGAACTGATCTCCGTAAGCGGAAGATATCATTGCACTTATGAGATAACGTGTGACTTAGGAGGATGTTGATGGCCATCACCTGGCAAAAGAAATCGGCTCATACTCCCTATGATGTGGACCTGGTTTGTCGTGACTTAAAGACAAGAAATCATCGCGACCAAGGATTGGAAATCAACACTCTGGACAATCCCATGACAATTGTCTGCCAGGGCGGGGATAAGGAAGAATTGTTAAAAAATATGGCATCGGGGCTGGCCTTTATAAATGGACGAGAATTCACGCATGTGCATTGCAATATGGAAGAGACCCCGGATACCTGGTGGCCGTTTATTTTGGTCACAGTGGCCCAATCCCTGTACACTGTTCCCTACCGAAGGAAGGACTATACAATTTTCGTAAGCCCCGGCGAGACATCTTGGCATTTCGCCAGAAGGCTGGCCGATTCGGTAATTTGGGTAAAAGACTTGGTGAATTTGCCGCCTAATGCGAAACTCCCTCAGGATTTAGGGGATCTCTTCCAGAAAAGAGCCGAAGAGAATGGCCTTGCTATAAACTTCGAAAGGCTGGAACTGAATGAACTGAAACAGATTCAAGCCGGTGGAATTCTGGCTGTAAGTCAAGGATCGATACACCCTCCCCTACTCTTGACAGGCCGCTATGAGGGGAAGCCCGGGGGACCTTGGTTGGGAGTTGTCGGCAAAGGAATTACCTTTGATTCCGGCGGAATTTCTTTAAAAGCTGCCGAGAACATGGGACGTTTAAAAGCGGATATGGCAGGAGCGGCAGTGGCGATGGCGTGTTTGCAACTTGCTGCGGAAATGAATTGGCCCATAAATATTTTGGCTCTGGCACCTTTGGCCGAAAATTTACCGGACGGCGGAGCCTATAGGCCGGGCGACATTATTACTATGATGGACAAGACTACCGTGGAAATTGTTTCCACCGATGCCGAAGGGCGGCTCGTGTTGGCTGATGCCATGACTTATGCTCTGACAAAGTCCGTCTCTCATCTTGTGGATATTGCGACTCTCACGGGAACTAATGCGATTGCTTTGGGGGGAATAAGGGCAGGATTGGTAGCCAACGATGCCGGCTGGGCTGAATCCGTTTATCAAGCGGGTGAAGACAGTTTGGAGAAGGTTTGGAAGCTTCCCCATGACTCAGGCTACCGAGACATGAATAAGAGTACCGTGGCCGATTTAAAGAATTCGGGGGGACGGGCCGGTGGAACCATTTCGGCCGGGATGTTCGTCGGACATTTTGCGCGTTCCGTTCCGTGGGCACACGTGGATATTGCCGGCATGGCGATTAACGAAAGAGGTGCTACGGGTTTCGGAGTCTTGCTCATGGCCGAATTGATGCGTATTTGGATGCGGGATTACGCTTAGAAGATCCTTGAGACCATAGTTCCGGGGCATCAACCTTTGCCCTCGGAAATGATCGGCAAAGGATAACGGCTGCAGATTTTGGACAAGATAGCTTACTGAACCATGCCAATGATCTCGTATGGGCATGGGCAAGGAGGAGATCGTCTTGGCCACTAACGTAAGCTGTACCGTCAGCAATTGTTACTTTTGGGCAAAGGACAATATTTGTGTTGCGGATAATATCCTCATTACCGCAGATAAGGCGGCGGGAGATCATTCGGAGATGAACTGGGACCGGGAGTCCCAGGAGAATCTCATCCAGAAAATCGGTGAAACTCCTACACATAGGGTGATTGAAACGGCCTGTTACACTTTCAGGACTCGGTAGATTAAGACCCTGTTAGGCCTTCTCTTGCTCCTGTTTTCCCCGGCTTTGAGCCGGGTTTATTTTTTTGATTGGGAAAAAAGGAGTTGAGAATTTAGATGTCGAAAACCATCCACTAACCTTGCAAATTGTCGAATGGAATCGACAAGATAAAGAGACGAAAGGAATCGAACACCGATGAAGTGGAGTGCAAAAATTGCGATTTTTGCGGGGACGGTCATGGCCGTAACCCTTGCTCAAAATGCTTTGGTCATCTCTCATTCTCAAAACACACTCAGCCATATTGTGAATATCAGACAGCGCAGCCTGGTTTTCAGTACAGCCTTGCATGGTATGCAAACGGCATTTTACGGTTACGATGACCAAATGAATATGTATGTTTTGGTAGAAAAATCGGGTAACCAGACAACTCTCGCCGCTCGTACTTATGATCAAGCCACGGAATTTCAAAAACGATTCACAGAGGATCTCAAAACGGCCCAGGCCATCCACACAAGCAATCCTCAAGCGGCCTTGTTGCTTAGCCGGCTTAATCATGCCTTTAACGGTTACCAAAAAGATGCCAATCAGGTCAAAAACGACATTACTTTACATCACCTGAGCCAGGCCATTAAGCTTCAGACCGTGGGGAATACTTCAGTCTCTGCGGACATTATGACCACTTTGAGTCAGTTAATGACAATCGGCCAATCCGATATGAATGATGCTTTGACCGGAGTCCGTAACAATCAGAGTTCCACCGTGCGTTTGATATGGATTGTCTCCGGGGTGGAATTGATATTGCTGACTCTTTTGGTGGTAGGGATGCAATATCTGGCTATTCGTCCCTTAGGTTCTTTGAAAAAGGTTGCGGAACATCTTGCTCAAGGAAACATTGAGGACGTTATCAGCTATCGCAGCTCCGATGAATTGGGTGATCTCGCCAATGCTTTTCGAAACATGATGAGTTACTTGTCGGAGTGGGGACATATTGCCGAATCTATTGGATCCGGGGACTTGACGGTTGCGCCGGTAGCCAAGGGATCTTCGGATAAGTTGGGGCATGCCATCGTCACGATGCATGGGCGTTTGACGGAAATCATTTCGGGTATGCAGGATATGGGGCACTTGATCCATGGACATGTCACGGAGCTTACCGGTCTAATCTCTCAAACCACTGACGCGACCCATCAAATTTCCGAGGCCATATCCGAAAGTGCGCAGGCCACCGGCGAATCATCGCAAGGCCTGCAACAGATTGCAGCCTCGATGCAACAATTAAAGGCGGCGGTGGAACAAGTGGCCACCGGGGCGGTAATGCAAGCGGATCAGGCGCAAGGTGGCGAAAAAGCACTCAATGAAATGAAATCGGCGCGACTCAGTGTTCACGACACGGCAAAACGTATGGAACAATTGTCCTTGCAATCACGCCAGGCGGCTCAATCCGGGCGCCAACAGGTGGAAGAAACGTTATCCGCCATGAGCCGAATTGCGGATGTGACCCGCGTCAGTGCCGAGGCCATTACGGAGTTGGGGAAGCATTCGGAGAAAATCGGAGCTATCGTCGGGACCATTCAAGAAATCGCGGCGCAAACCAATCTCTTGGCTTTGAACGCGAATATTGAGGCGGCCCGTGCGGGAGAACACGGCCGGGGATTTGCTGTGGTGGCGGATGAAGTGCGAAAACTGGCCGAGCAATCGGCTCGGGAAGCCAAAAATGTCAGTGAACTTATCCGCACGATTCAAAGTACCGTGAAGCAATCGGTGTCCTCCATGGAAACGGGGCAAAAGGAAGTGGTAACGGGCCAGGCCTTGGGTGAACAAACTCGAACCGCTCTCGAAGACATGGAAAAGTCCGTGGCCCAGGTCGCCGGGGAAATCGGCCAAATGAGTCAGGCCATTTCGAGCCTGGATGCCGAGAGTGACGGAGTGGACCAAGGCATCAGGCAAATCTCCAAAATTGCCCAAGACAATTCCGCTGCCGCTCATCAAATGGCCGCGTCGTCTCGGGAAGTCACAGATACTATTGAGGGCCTGGCCGCCATATCGGAAGAAACCGCGGCCTCTACAGAAGAAGTGGCCACCACTAGTCAGCACGTCGCGGAAGCTGTCGGTGTTGTGGCCAACAAAACCGAGGAACTTTCTCAGGTAGCGTCCCGGCTCGATCAACTGGTATCGCGATATCGGTTGTAGGAAGGAGGCCAGGTGATGCAGGTGTTAACCTTTATATTTCAACATTCTCCCTTTGCTCTGCCCATTGAGGCCGTGGCCGAAGTCATTAGGACTCCGGATCTGACCGTCCTCCCCGGCTCACCCCCGGGATTGGCCGGATTAATCAATTTGCGTGGCCGGATGATTCCTATCGTGGATCCACGGGGATATCTGGGGTTTGACACCTCTCCCACTCTTCGGCACGTGATCATCGTTACTAAAGAGGACGAATTAATGGGTCTTGGGGTGGAGGAAGTGGAGAGCATTGTGGAGACAGCGGTGCAAGAAGGGGTACCGGATATGGTGGATGAAGCATTACAGCCTCTTATTTACGGATATTTTGAACGGCAAGGAGAGTTCGTTTTTACTTGGCATGCCTATGGTCCCTTTCTCTTGTGGGATTTTATGAGCTCGAGCAAGGAGATGCGGTCATGACCTTTAACGAACTGACTTGGGATTCTTCCGAAGAAAAAGAACTTTTTGTAGCTGAACTGAGAGATTTGCTCGAAATGCTGGAAGATATTTGGCTCGCCCAGGATCCGGATGTGCAAGCCGCATTTCGGGCCGCCCATACCATAAAGGGATCGGCGGCCATGGTTGGGCTTGAGGACTGGTCGTCGAGAGCTCACAATCTTGAGGACCGGCTCGATCAGGTTCGCGAAAACCCGGAACATCAAATCGAAGACGGCCTGCGTGAGGACGTCTTGGATTTTGTAGATTTCATCCGTCAGCAACTGAATGGTCTCGAAAGTGAAGACAAGGTGATGGCCAGAGAGCATTGGCGCATTACTTTGGCAACCACTTGCACTCTCAAGGGGGCGCGGGCGTTTCAGATTCTGAAGCGCATTTCGGAACAGGGTCGCATTATCACGTCTGACCCTTCATGGGCCAATATGGGCGAACTGGAACACTTTGACGGTGACGCCGTCGATGTGACATTTGAAATGGAACCGGGTCAATTGGTGGACTGGTCGCGCATTTTCCGTGCTATTCCCGAAGTGGAAGAGTGTGAACAGATCGCCGACCAAGAAGCCGAAACAAAAACCGCGGGAACAGGGGCAAATCCCGTTAAACGACAAGAAGAGATGATTCGTATTCGTCCTCAGGTTTTGGAAGGTTTGCTGGACGGACTGGGCGAATTGTTAATGCGGCATGCTGAGCTTTCCCACCGCTTGAATGACCAATCGCCGTCCGTAAGAGAGGCACTGGACGGCGTGAAACAGATTGCCATGAACTTGCAAGATATGACCTTAAGAGCACGCATGTTGCCCTTGTCGACTCTCTTTCATCAATATCCCCGGGCAGTGCATGACATGGCTCAAAAATTGTCCAAGGATATCACGCTTACGGTTGAAGGAGGTGACACTCAACTGGATCGGCTGGTAATGGACCGATTACACGAACCTTTGCTTCACCTTATTCGCAATGCCGCCGATCACGGCATTGAAACGGCATCGGAACGGCGCCGGCAGGGGAAGTCTTCGGGGGGACACATTTCATTGCAGGCGTCGTCCCGAAAGGGACGGGTGGAGATTGTGGTTGCCGACGACGGACGGGGAATTGACTGGAACGGGTTAAGAAATAAGGCAGTGGCCCGAGAAGTCATGACGGCCGAACAGGCGCGGCATGCATCTCCCGAAGCCTTAGTTGCGATGCTCTTTCTTCCGGGGTTTTCAACCAAAGAGCAAGTGACAGATCTGTCCGGCAGAGGTGTGGGACTCGACGTGGTGAAAGACACGGTAGATCAACTACACGGAGACATTCGAGTGGAATCAGAGGCAGGTCAAGGAAGCCGTTTCATCTTGGAACTGCCCATGACCATGGCCATTTTATCCGCGCTGCTGATTGGTGTGGGGCCGGTGGTCTTGGGCATCCCTGTGTTAAATGTAGAACGGATCGAACCTTGGCAACAAGAGAATATCAAGCATGTTATGGGAGCCGACATGATCGACGATAACGGGCACCCTCGCAAAGTTATGATTTTGGCCGATCTGTTGAAAATCGACGGAAGCAATCCACAGATGATCATTCGGGTCCAGGACGGGGCTCTCAAAACGGCCTTTGTGGCGGACACGGTCTTGGGTCAACAAGACGTCGTGATTAAACCTTTGGGGCGGATAATGCCTCTGATGCCGTGGATGACCGGCGCCGCCTTATTGGGCGACGGACGGATGGCCCTGATGATAGACATCAAGCGATTGGCGGAACGTCTGGGTCACAATGACGGTATGCAATTGCCCGAAACCACGGCCTTGGAGAGTGCACATTCTGCACAAGGAGCATCATGGCTATTATTTGCTGTGGGTTCTGAGTTCTATGGCATTTCTGTCGAAAAAGTGCAAGAGGTCTTATTGAGAAGTTCGGTAAACCGAATTGCGGGACAGCACCCATTAATTGAGGGAGTCAGTATCATTCGTGAGAACTCTTATCCGGTTCTTTCCGGAAAGAAGTTGATGGGCAGAGACGACTTGCCGGAGGGCGGATATTTTATTGTCGTTCACATGAGTGAGCGTCGTTTCGTCTTGGCGGTTGACATGGTTAAAGAAATTGCCGCGATATCTTGGTCTCAGATTCAGCCGATTCCCCATCAAGAAGGCATGGAAGTGATCATGGGATTGGCGGAAGTGGAGGGGGTGGCTATTCAGTTGGTGGACTTAGATGCCGTTCTTTCCGAGATCATGCCTTTGGAATCCGACAACCATGATAAAAAGGAAAACCTTCCTTCGTTGAACGGTGTGCGAGTATTTTTGGCGGATGATTCCCGTCTTGCCCGCAAGAAACTAACTTCCGCTCTGGTTCTTCAACAAGCGGAAGTCCATGCCTATGAAGACGGACAGGCGTTGATGGCGGGATTGGATCAGGCAAAGAATCTGCCGGATGTAGTCGTAACCGATGTTGAAATGCCGAAAATGAACGGTTATCACGTGCTCGAAGAAGCAAAATCCAAATTTCTTAAACTTCCCGTCATCGTCCATACCTCATTGGACGGTACTTTGTCAAAGGAACGCTGCCTTAAGCTCGGAGCCGATTTTGTGTTGACTAAATGGGATGTCGGGGAATTGGTTCGGCGTGTGAGTTTCGCATCGCAACAGGGAGCAGACAACCAAGGAGGGAAAACGCATGCGCTTATTGCCGATTGACCAGTTGCAACCGGGAGACATGACTGCGGATACCTTGCGCAGTACAGACGGGAGAATTTTGTTGCGAAACGGGGTGATATTGACCGAGTCTATGATCGAGACTTTGTCCCACTGGGGTATTCCCGCTTTGCCTATCGAATGGCCGGGGTTTGAAGATATTGATACCGCACCGGCACTATCGCTGGCCTTGATTGACGAAATGGTGCAGTGGGCGAATAAGAGCGGAGATCTCAACTGGGATACGATTGGATTGGCCCAGGCAATCGTGCGCAAAATGTGGGACCAAGCATTGGACCGCCACCGTCAGAGCTTTGAACTGATTGGAGTTTATCAGGTTGGCACCTCCTTCTTGACATTTTATGTAAATTTGGTGGCTCTGGTTTTGCGTTTGGGCTATGAGTTGGTTCCGGAATGGACAGAGTCCTATGCTTTGGCGGCGATGCTCATGGGATTTCATCATGAGGGACTGAAATCAAATGAAGTGCTTGAATCCGATCCGAATCACTGCGAAGCTCTCGTGGAGCAATTGCGACAATTCCAGATCCCTGCCCCCTGCATCACCACTTTGCTGCAACATCATGCGCGGTATGACGGGACTGGGGTACCCTCGTTAAAAGGAGAAGACATCTACCGAGGAGCTACGCTTTTAGGTCTGGCCGAGGAGTTTTTGACCTTCGTCTTTCGCACTGACGGGCAGTCACTGCCGGCCCATGAAGCTTTGGAATGGATAATTGGCGGAGCGGGTATGGATTTTGCGCTGGAAGCTGTCAAGAAATTGCAAAGGATTGTGGCTCCTTATGCGACCGGACAAGTGGTTGTCGTGGACAACCACGATGTGGCGGTTGTCCGAAACGTGCCTGGGGATTGGCCCTCCAGACCAACAATCGGCCTGTTAAGTGGCACAGAAAAAGGCAACATTGTCGATCTTAGAGAGGCTAACCAGCAAAACCGCGTAATCACGGATATTTACCGGGAACGGCTGTGGCCCGGGTAAACCGGGAACAACCAGAAATTGGGGGAGGCAGTTTAATGGCGCAAGTTGATGAGGTCCTGACGATTTGGGGGAAAATTTGCGGTCCCGGTCTGGACGAGGCCGGTCGTGCGTTAAGTCTCATGACCGGGCTGGATTTTACAATGGAAGACAGAGCGGTAAACGAAGAGACTTGGGGTGCGGTTCTGGAGCGATTCGATGCCGGTGATGAACCAGAACACTGCATTGTGCATTTGGGTGCCAAGGGATTGTTAACGGCACAGATCATGCTGATTTTTTCTCCCGATCACTGCCGCAGACTGGTTTCAACCATGATGGGAGAAGAGGTGGAGTGGCCCTTGGACGAGGTGGGGCTATCGGCCTTGGCGGAAATTGGCAACGTGGTGGGGACCGCGTTTCTGAATGTCTTTGCCAATCTGTTTCGCACAACCTTTGAACCGACCATTCCGCACGTATTGCAAGGGCGGGGCAGCGAGGTGTTTCCGCTATTGGCATGCACGGAACGTGTGTTAGTTACAGAAGCCATCTTTCGCGTTACCGATCAGGCCCTGACCGGCGAAATTCTGATTGTCCCCACCCAGACGAATCACGGGGTTGACTAGAAGGGAGGAGCGGCTGAATGAGGATACTTATTGTCGACGATGCGGCGTTTATGCGCTTGCGTTTAAAAAAACTTCTGAACCAAGAAGGATATGAAGTGGAAGAGGCGGGAAATGGCCAGGAAGCCGTAGAAAAATACGAAGCTCTTCGTCCCGCCTGCGTGTTAATGGACATTACCATGCCGGAGATGAGCGGATTGGATGCCTTAAAGGCCATCAAGGCCAAGGACCCTAACGCTAAAGTCATCATGGTTTCTGCATTGGGTCAGCAAGCCATGGTCATTCAGGCCATCCAAGAGGGGGCTCGGGATTTTATTGTGAAACCCTATGAACCGGCACGGGTGCTGACGTCTTTAAGCAAGGTCCTTTCATAGGGTGTGGTAATAATCCCCATCATGCAAATAAAGGAGCCTGGAGTCTCATGCCGACGGTAATGATCGTGGATGACTCTGCTTACGTGCGCTTCGTGCTGAAAGACCGGTTCAAGCGGCGAGGATGGGAAGCTGTGGGAGTGTCCGGTGGCGAAGAAGCCATGACGCAATTCCCCCAATTGCGTCCTGATCTGATTACGATGGATGTGCTGATGCCAAATATGGACGGCATTCAAACTGTCAAGGCTATTCGAGCCCGGTGGGACGGTCCGATTATTATGGTCTCTACAACGACGCAGGGCGGACAGGATATGACATGGAGGGCTTTGGAAGCCGGAGCCTCGGATTTTGTGGGGAAACCCTCACCCCAGGAGCCTTTGGATCGGGTGATTACTCAGATTATCGAAAAATTTGAGGCGATTCGGCGACCATTTTACGGAAAACCCATACGCCCTTTGGCAGCAAACTTGCCCTCTTTGGCGATAAGCACGAGAGTCGTGGTCATTGGCGCATCCACCGGAGGTCCTAAGGCGATCGGCACGGTTTTGAGTCACTTTAAAGCACCGTGGTCGATTCCGGTGGTAATAATCCAACACATGCCGCCAAATTTTACGGCATCTCTAGCCGCACGGTTGAGTCAAATCGTCGGTGTGTCGGTCAAAGAATCACCATTGAGTCCCGATATTTGCTCATGGCATTCCGGACAAATTATTCTAGCGCGGGGGGGCTATCATCTGCGGATGAATGAACACGGGTTATGGAGCGAAGAGGGAGTCCGGGTTCATGGTGTCATACCCGCGGTGGATACGACCGGATTAGACGGAGTGAGAATATTTGGGGGCGATCTATGCATGGCGATTTTAACCGGTATGGGCGAAGATGGGGCCGAAGCCGCTTTCCGGTGCCGTCAGGCGGGAGGTCAAGTCATGGTCCAAGATCCCGCCTCCGCAGTAGTGTGGGGCATGCCGCAGGCTACGATAAACCGAAACGCCGCCAGTCTCGTGGGCAGTCTGGATGAAATCGGTGTGTGGCTTAATGAGGTGATTCATAATGGCAAGCCGGTTTCCTGACATCGAGTGGCATGCTTTGGTGCATTATTTGGACCATGAGGGCTTTTTGTTTTTGCAAGATTATCGGCGTGACCAAGTGGAACGAAGACTTTGGGGTTTTTTATTGAGGGAAGGATATATTAGGTTGCCCGATCTCATCGAGGGATTGCACCGTGACCGGGATTTGGCCACACGATTAAAAAATTTTCTTACGGTTCATGTGAGTGAATTTTTTCGAGATCCCCCTTATTGGGAGCGTTTGGCCGAGAGATTGCATGCGACGGGTGTAACCGGAGGAAGGGCGTGGTCGGCAGGTTGTTCCTGGGGGGCAGAACCGGCATCCTTCTGGCTTATGGAACGCTTACATGGTCATTTGTGGAACATCTGGGCCACAGATACGGACAGCGTCACGATTCAGCAGGCCAAGCTCCTACGATATCCGAAAGACAGCCTGAGTCCTTTGTTGGACCCTTACCGTAGTTTGTGGAGACAAGATGATGACGACAGCTGGTCCTTGATTTCGGCCGCTCATGATGATATTCGTTGGGACACTCATGACTTGCTTGTGGAAAAAGGTCCGGTGAGGGCCTTTGATGTGGTCATGAGCCGTTATGTCTTGATCTATTTTTCTCACGAAGCCAGGCGCCGGGTTTTGGAAAACCTGGTCAGTGCCATCAAAATAGGCGGATTCTTATTTATCGGGGCCACCGAAACTTTGCTGGACGCCCGCCAGTTTGGTCTTGAAGCCGTCGCTCCGGCGCTTTTTCAGCGTTATGTGTGATATCGACCACAATATGGCTATCCTCAAGGGTCTTGCGAGAGCAAGATCTTAAACTTGTCTGGGAAGTCGCTCAGATCTTTTATTTTAACGTGCTTTGAGGCAAAAGTTTTTCCCCGCAATGCTGTGCCGTTCAAGGTATCATATTTTCCATTGAACATTATTGGCCTTGATGAAAAACGAACGATACACCAGTTTAATCTCATGTCATAATAGGGCTATTATGACATGAGATAGGCTTGTCTATTTTTGAACATGGAAAGCCGATCGGAGCAAAAGAGGACTATTAGCGGCAGCATAATATGCGTGAGGTGCAAACTTTGATTATTTTCTCATAGAAGGGTGGAGACAAGACGATGGGCGTTGCCGGGTATTGGGGCCTAGTGAATGAAGTTTTAATGATTTCGAGTGCTGTGATTGTGGCCTTTGGTTGGTATTTTATACGGCACAAGCGCATTGACATTCACCGCAAATTCATGTTGGCTGGTGCGTCTTTGGGAGCGGCTTTTTTTGTAAGCTATCTTTTAGCCACTATAGTCATTGGCGATACCTATTTTGGCGGACCGAAAAAGTATAATGCGCCATACCAGGTTTTCTTGCAAGTTCATGTGCTCTTGGCTACCGCGGCAGCCATTATGGGAGTGATCACCTTACGCCGGGCCTTAAAAGGGCGATTCAGTCAACATAAGAAGATTGCTCCTTGGACGGCAACTTTTTGGCTTATTGCCACTGTAACCGGACTGGGAGTTTTTTTGCTGTTATTTGTGATATTTTCTCCGGGTCCCACGACCACCAGTCTTTTAAAGATTTTGACGGGAACGCACTAATTCAAGCACTGCGAACAGGGAGCGATGAATTGGACAACGAATTGGTTTTTTTATCGTCTCCGTCCGTGCTGACTGGTCAACCACATCCCTTATTGGTGTTGTTGCACGGGTTTGGGGCGGATGAGAAAGATTTAATGACGTTAAGGCCTTACATCGATCCGGCCTGGGCCATGGTTTCGATCCGGGCACCTTTTGGCGAAGGTGCGGGGTTCCGGTGGTATGCCCTGGAATCTGTGCATTCATGGGATGCGGATGAATTGAATCGAAGCATGGAAGCCTTGAAAAGGTGGTTTGGCAAACTGGGCACCATTTTTCCCCATCTCTCCTTGTCCAATACTGTTGTCGGCGGGTTTAGCCAAGGGGCGGTCATGGCGCTGGCCTTGGGACTATTTGCTCCAAAGCCGGTTGCAGGGGGCATCATGGTGTTCAGCGGATATTTGCCGATCTTGCCGGATCATACGCCGAGCTACCAAAAAATCCCGGTATTCTGGGGACACGGCGAAAATGATCTGATCTTGCCTTACAACGAGGCAAAAATAGGATATGAACAGTTGATAAAAGAGGAGGTTCCCGTGAGTTTTCATTCTTATAAGGCGGGTCATGAAGTGGTGGAAGAGGAGTTGTCGGATGCGGTGTCATGGCTTAAACAATTCAGAGCCTAGATCTTCGGCAGATCGATGTCTTCCATGTTATAGCTTGGGGCTCTAGAGGTTTGGCCGATTCAAGAGCTGGGTGATTTCAAAAGCCGGATCCCCTTTCTACCGTTCGAGGCGGGAATTCATCATTTTTTGGGCGACTTGATGAAAGCCCCATTGCAAAATTTTTTCGGCGTCTTGATTTTCCGGCGGAAAACCGTGCTGTCCGTGGAGAATGACGCCTAACAGCGTGACGGGTTGTCCGTCGACATTTCTGGTGGCGGTAAAGACCAAATTGAATCCGGCTTGAGTCGTCCATCCCGTTTTTACTCCGGTGACTGAGGGATCTAAAAATAGCAGGCTGTTAAGGTTGCGGACTACCGGGTTATGAGGAAGGGACACGACCTTGGTGTCGACAATCTGACGAAAAAGCGGAATTCTCAAGTCTTGTTGGACAATGATCGACAAGTCCCAAGCGGTTCCCCGAGATTCGGGAGACAAGCCGTCGGGATCGGCATAAGTGGTTCCGTTCATACCGAATTGACGGGCTTGTCGATTCATCGCCGCCACAAATCGAGAGCGGGCCCCGGACATATTTTCAGCCAAGGCTACGGCAGCATCGTTTGCTGAGGCGAGCATTAGACCGTAAAGAAGTTGCCTTACGGTGTAATGCTCGCCTGTAGCCATATAGATGTCCGATCCCGTAGTGGCTGCAGCCTCGGGACTGACAGTCACGGTCCGGGTCAAGGGAACATGGTGCCAAATTAAGTAGAAGGTCATTAATTTGGTCGTAGAAGCTAAAGACCCTTGTTGATGAGCGTGGAATTTCCACAACAGTTGATGGGTATTGAGGTTCCAGAGAATCCCCGAACTTTCGCCGATTTTGAAGGGTAACGAGGGAGTTGTTGAAGGGCCTGGCGCTACGAAATAGGTGAGGTATGGATGGGGCTGGGTACTTGGTACCGGTCGTTTGGGGGAAGGGGACGAGTTCACGAAAAACTGATTAAGCCATGCCGAAAACACTAGCAAGATCACGATAAGGGCGGCTTGCCATGGCAGATTCGAAGCCATTCGGCGCCGTCTGGAACGAGAAATCATTGGTCTTGGATCCTCCCGAACTGTATCCATTCAGAATTGCTTTGACAGCATATGGATAGCATATAAATTCTTTGTCATCTCACATTTTATCAAAGCCGGGTGTTCCAAGACTTAAGGTATTAACGGCAAGCGGTTAATAAATTTCTTCCACCATTCGGGTTCTTGGTCAATAAAGTCAACCAAGGCTGCCAACTTTTCCAGTGTTTCGGTACTAAAGTGATGTTCAATCCCTTCGACATCATGATAGACGACCATCGGATCGATGACAGCGAGATGTTCTAAGAATCGTTCGAGAATCTCATGCCGGGCCAAGAGGAGTTGACCTTTGGTGCTCCCTTTGGAAGTTAACGACAATCCCCGGTATCTTTCCACTTCTAACCAACCCTCGTCTTTCAATTTGCGAATCATTTTACTGACAGACGCCTGGCTAATATGAAGATACTCTGCAATATCGGAGACGCGCGCATAACCTTTTTGCTGAGTAAGCCGCCAAATGGCTTCCAAGTAATCCTCTTGACTGGGGGTGGACACGCCACTCACGCCCTTTCTCAGTGTTTATTCTAGGCTATGCGCCTAGGTGCAATATGTGCCGACTTCTTATGGCATATCGGGAGAATGGGGATGGCAGTCTTTACCTGTCTCTTCGTGCTGAAGGGTTTCCAGTTGGATAGTGACATGGTGAACAGGGAAATGGGATTCGAGGTGTCGGGCAATTACCGCGAGTGTTTTTTGTCCTTCATGGAGCGACACATCGTCGATGAGGATATGTGCCGATAAAAGATTATAATGCGAACCCAATGCCCAGACATGCAAGTGGTGTACACCCTGGACACCCGGCAAGGACAAGAGAGCGCGTTCAATTCGGGCGGGGTCGATTTCAGGGGGAGTTCCCTCCATTAAAATATTGACGCTGTGGCCAATTATGCGCAATGTAGGAACAACGAGGCTGAGGCCAATGGCAATTGCAGCCAAGGCGTCGAATCCGATCCAATGAGTCCAGAGGATAAGAAGACCAGACAAGATCACACTGAGAGAACCCAGCAGGTCTCCCGCGGCATGCCAAAACATGGCGCGGATATTCAGATCTTGTGCCTTGCCCGGAGCCAATAAGCCGGTAACCAAGATATTAAAGACAAGGGCCATCAAGCCCAACCAGATGAGAGAAGCAGCCATAACTCGTTCGGGATAAACTATGCGGTAAAAACCGGCGGCAATGAGACCCAGAGCCATCAGTGCCAGAATCAGGCTGTTGATAAAGGAAGCCAGAATACTGCTCCTGGCATAGCCGTAGCTAAGTTGAATTGTGGGAGGATTGGTTTCAACTCGGGCCGCATAATAAGCCAGACCCATGGCTCCGGCGTCGCTTAACAGGTGCAGGGCATTAGACAACACCGACAGGCTTTGGCTTGCCAACCCCCCCAGAAACTCCGCAACAAAGACGCCCACGGTTAAAATAAGCGCCCACTTCAAACGTGACAAGGTCGTGCTATGATGATGCGAGTTGGTATGCACAGTGTCCTATCCTCACCGATCATAAGTTTTTCTTGACACTATCATAGATCAACATATCGATCAAGGAGCATAAACGCAAGATGGGAAAACCCGTTCTCGTGTTCGATTTGGATGGCACCCTCTATGGAGGGGATTCTCCCTACCGATATTATGCCCAGGCCGTAAGCCGATTTCTTGATGATGGCGAAGCCAGGTTGTATCTAAGGCGGATTAATGAGCATTTGAGTGGACAAAGGATTGTCATTAAAGCTGACAACTGGGAAGCGGTCGTCAAACTTATGGAACCTTTTGGACAAAAATTGTCGGTGGATGAGTGGCAGCAAGCTTTTCGAGACACCAGGCAATATATGCTCAGTTGTGAGTGTGTGCTGGAGATATCCCAAGACCTGAAGGCTTTGTTGGCAGATGTTCGTGGCCAAGTCTCATTGGCTTTGGTCACGAACAGTCCTTATGAAGCGGCCTGGCCGCTCATGGAACGCCTTGGGCTGAGTGCATCTTTCGAGTTTGTCCGCACGGAAGCCCGAAAGCCCCAAGGGCTTGTGACAATGGTGAAAGAGATCATGAATCAAACTTATCATCCTGAAGGTGTTTTTACCATTGGCGATCACTATTATAATGATATTGCTCCGGGTGTGCGGGAAGGTTGGACCACAGCCCATATCAGTCCCCGCCGGGTTTTTCCCGGGCCGGCGACTTACCAGGTCGCCAAAATTGAAGAACTATTTGACTCTATTAGGAGTTGGGTTCGTGTCGCAGGACGAGAACAGGCTAAAAATTGCCACCGTAAACGGCCTCAGGTCGGTGAAAAATAAGGAATCCAACACTTTGCCAAGGCCATTTCTTACGGGTTCCGGAACGATGACAATAGTTCTTGCATGCATGGGAATGGCATTTCTTTGAAATATGCCGCGGATGGCATTTGGCAGGACGAGAATGTCATATTATAATGTTTTCAATTGTACAGCATATCTAGATCAATGTAGGGGGACAACGCGTGAGAATCTTGATTTTGGGCGGAGACGGCTACTTGGGGTGGCCCACCGCCATGTATTTGTCATCGAGAGGGCATGAGGTGGCGGTGGCCGATAATTTTGTCCGGCGCCAATATGATTATGAATTGGGTGCCGAAAGTCTCGTGCCCATTGCGTCTTTGCAACAGCGGGTGAAAACGTGGCGCGATGTCACCGGGCGCAAAATGAACGTCTATGTCGGCGATTTGACCGATGCGGGGTTCGTGTATCGGATGCTCGAGGACTTTGCTCCCGAGACCATTGTGCATTATGCGGAACAACGCTCGGCACCGTATTCGATGATTGATCGCGAGCATGCCGTCTACACGCAGGTGAATAATGTGGCGGGCACCCTTAATGTGCTCTATGCGATGGCGGATCTGAATCCGGCCATGCATTTGATTAAGCTGGGTTCGATGGGGGAATATGGCACGCCGAATATTGACATTGAAGAAGGCTTTTTGGAGGTGGAACACCAGGGTCGCCGGGACGTGCTGCCCTACCCCAAACAGCCCGGTTCGTTCTATCATTTATCCAAAGTGCATGACAGCCATAACATCCTCTTTGCCTGCAAGAACTTCGGACTGCGGTCCACGGATTTAAACCAAGGCATTGTCTATGGCGTGGAAACCGAACAAACGGGGTTGCATCCGGATCTGGCGACGCGACTGGATTATGATGGAATCTTCGGTACGGTGTTGAACCGGTTTTGTATCGAAGCCGTCTTAGGCCATCCCCTCACGGTCTATGGGGGAGGAGAACAGATCCGCGGGTTGTTGGATATTCGGGACACGGTGCGCTGCATTGAAATCGCGGCGGAAAATCCGCCGGAACCGGGGGAATATCGGGTATTCAATCAATTTACCGAAGAATTTTCGATTAAGCAGTTAGCGGAATTGGTCGCCCACACCTACCCGGGAGCAGTCCACATGGAATTGCTGGAAGACCCCCGCACCGAGGCCTTGACTCACTATTACAAAGCCCGCAACACCAAATTGGTGGATTTGGGCTTAATCCCCCACTTATTGTCGGATACGCTGATTCAGTCGCTATTCGGGGTGATTGAGACCCACAAAGATCGGGTCAACTGGGATGTGATTCGCACCGTCGTGAATTGGCGGCGGACTCGGAACCCTCTGTACGATAACGAATAAGGTTTCGGGGATCATACGGAAGCAGGGCGGTATCATGCCGTCCTGCTGTTTTATCAATTTGTGGGTTTTTGCCTGCAAGAAGGTATTCTTTGGATGAGCCTTGAAGCATTATGCGATATTATAGTAAGAGAGACAAAGCAATAACGCAAGACTCGGGCAGGGAAGTCTCTGACCATTTTGATAAAAGGCTCTCAGATCACCAGAGATAAAGGAGCGTGCGGGGTGAAACGTCAATGGGGATGGGGCGTGTTAGGGGCATTGGGCTTAGGATTTGTGGCCGTTCGGCTAAATGGGAAGTTGCGTCCCAAGCCCATGCCAGTGAATATTGAACGATTTTTTCTGACCAATCCATTACGCGTTTCCTATTTCGGTTATCGGGACGCCTTGCGCCTGGCTGGTGATTTAAAGGGCCTGCGTGTGTTGGAAGTCGGCGTAGGCGTTGGTGTTATTCTAGAAGAAATTGCCAAGCGAGTGGGTGACAGTGGACAAGCGTTTGGGGTTGATGTTCAAAGTGATGCTGTAGCGATAACTGAGCAGCGCCTAAGCCAAGGAGGACTCATGTCGAGAACCGGATTGGCGACGGCAAATGCTTTGGAGATGCCTTGGACCGATCAGAGTATGAATCGGGTCATTATGGTCGCTATGCTGGGGGAAATTCCTTCTGCACACAGAGTCGAGGCTCTTAAAGAGGCGGGGCGGGTGCTGAATGAGGGCGGAAAACTGGTGATCACGGAATTTTGGCCGGATCCGCATTACATTCCCTTGTCAAGAATGGTTGGACTCTTGAGAGAAGCAGGATTTGGTATCGTTGACATTCACCAAAAACCTCTTTTGTATAGCATCTCGGCTAAAAGGGAGCGATAGACCGAGTCATCAAGCAATTCTACTGCTAATGAAACGAAGGTGAACCACTATGAAGCGTGTAGAAAAGCCCTGGGGATATGAATTATGGTGGGCGGTTACCGATCAATATGTCGGCAAGGTAATTCATGTCAATCAGGGACAGTCTCTAAGCCTGCAGTACCATAAAGTGAAGCACGAAAGCATGTATGTGATTGCGGGACAGGCGGAGTTGGTGATCAATGGGGAAGTCAAGCGGATGGGATTGGGGGATGCCACGGAAATTCCTCCGCTGACTCAGCATCGGCTGACGGCTCTGACCGATCTGGAAGTCGTGGAAGTCTCCACTCCGGAATTGGATGATGTCGTTCGACTCGAAGATCGTTACGGACGAGAAGGGACATCAGCTCCGTAAAGGTAGGCAGCACGTAGAAATAACTTTTATGTTTGCGAGTCGGGTTTAATGATGTAATTCCACTCCCCATGGAAGGGATATCGTTCGATATGGAGGGCGTGAAATGTCGCATCATCCACCTTGCGTCCTGTTTCATACGTATGTTCGTCTAATTCCGCTTGCACTGTCCCGCCCTTTCGCGTTCGGGTGTGACCAATGCACTGGACCACGGTTTCGAAGGTCTCCAAAGGTCGTCCGCGCCAGTTAATGCTGATCGCACTGAATCACTCGTGTTCGATCGCATTCCACTTGCTCGTGCCAGGCGGGAAGTGACTCACATGGATTGTCAGGCCCGTCTCATTGGCGAAAGCTTGGGACTCCGCTTTGAACAACCGTGGCCGATAGCCATTACT
>JAKACM010000005.1 GCA_021821465.1 Bacillota bacterium | reverse complement strand
TGCGCCCCTAATGTCTTCGCAAACCCGCGGAGAATATTAATATCATACCCCGTCCACTGATGCGTGGACGGACTCTGAAAGTCTTCCGGGGCAAAAGCCGACACCGCCAGCACCAACTGATGACTCGACTTCACTTGACCCAACAAGGTCGACTGGCTGGCCGAAGCCGTTCCGCATCCGGCGGCCAACAGGCAGAGTGTCACTCCCCCTGCCGTCATGCCAATCCACGTCTTTACTCGCATTTTCTACCGCCTTTCCCTTAATTCAGAACGTAGCAAACGAACCACACTTGGAATCAGTAAAACTTAGTGGTTATTCCAAAATTCTGTAACTGGAGGCATTTTAAACGCATCGTATATCTTTAGAATTCTTTCACGGCCATCATGATCAGAGGATAATTCAGTCAGCAACAAAACTTTCTCATCGTTTTCTGACAGTTTTCTTTATTGTTTCAATATCACTAACTTTGATTCTAAAGTAAGAGGCTGTTCACATGCTATTCGACACATTGTATGAAATGTGTCGAACAGAATTCTTTACCTCTGAACTCGCCGGGTCGTTTCTCGGAGTCACGGGAGAGAAGATGCGGTTCAAAAAATAACGGCTAATGACCCATAAAACCCGGATGGGATTCCACATTCATTAACCGCAAACAGAATTCCAGAAGAAAAAGATCTTCAAAATCCGCCAGTGAACGACCGGTAAGAAATTCAATCTTGCTCAGGCGATAAAGCAAAGACTGCCGATGCAAATGAAGAGCCCGTGCCGTCACCGTCACATTGGTACGGTTCTGAAGATACACCCACAGCGTACGCACCAACTCTGATTCATGCTGTCGGTCATATTCCACCAAACCTCCCAGAGTCGCCTGAACCACATTGCGCACCGAGGGATCGATGGCGAATCGTGTCAACATCTGCTGATTACTCACTTGTTCATACTCATAGCACAATCCTACCCCATCCCGTCTAATGCCCAGTTCCAGAGCCGTACGGGCGTTTTGATATGAACCGTGAAATCCTTGAACCCCTGGCCCCCCTGTCGCAATTCCCCATGACAGCAAGCTGTTTGCCACGTGAAGCGCCAGTGCTTTCTGCACTCCCTGAAGCATGTTAACAATTGCAGATGACATAATGCGTTTAGGAGAGAATAGATAAACAATCCAGTCTCCGCGATGATAAGTGCTAATCGCACGATACTCATGCACTTCGGCCGACCTTGCCACGATATATTGAATTTTTTGTACAACCTCTTGTTCCCACGCTTGTCGCGACATTTCATGGAACACACTCTGGTTATAACGATAGAGCCGGTCCCAGTTGTCGAGCCGTCCTACCGCACACGCAGAATATTGAATCACGTCAAATTCGAAGCCACCACTTTGGGCCAGCAACTCATCCCACGTTCTGTATTCTCCTTGGGCCAGTTTCCAAACAAAATCTTCCTGGCGGTGAACATCTCCCACAGTCAGCAGTTCCTGATCAAGGCACATGAGCGCCAACAAATGAGTGATGATAGCTTCGTATGACTCCACGACGCTTTCATTCTTCTTATCTTCGGCGCGAATAATTACAGTACCCAACCATCTCCCTGCCGAAACCACAAAGAGTACCCGGACTTCGCTTCCGTCGATTATGGCACGTTTAGTATGATAAAGAGAACAGCTTAAGTCCGGGGGAATCACGAGAAAGGTTTTTAATTCATCGGCATGACGCTGACACCACTCACTAAAAGATTTGGAACCATTCCATAAGCCGGTTAGGGCATCAAAAAAACTCATTTCAACCCGCAAGCCGCGAGCTAAAATGTCCACTACATTGTCCCAACCGGCGCCTTGTGCTAGACGCAACAATGCCGGACGAATAATGCCTTCCGAATATTCTAGACTGGCAGTGCGTAAGGCCATTTCGGAATAAAACCGACGGCTGATGTCCGCGAAACGAATGCCCCATGGTATAGCCAGCAAAGGAAATTGCCAACTTTCCGCCAATGCAACGATGTCCTCGGGAATGTCTTGAACATGCGGTCCCAGAGCTATCCCCAAAGCCGCAGCACCGGCCACATACACCTCCTCGACAAACTGTTTGAGTGCCATCGGGGTCCCTGCTCCTAAGCCAGTCGTCAGAACAAGTTCGTCTTGGCGCACAAAATCCTCCACCGGAATTTCGATTACCGAAACCCATTCGATTTCCTTGTAGGGCAATTGCTCTGGCGCTGAAAGAACCTTTGTCTCTCCTAAGACATTCAGAGCAAGCAGTTCGCTCAGTGTCAGTTTGCTCACGACATCTCGACTCCCCAATCATTTGCTCGGCTTCCAGGCGACCATGGGCCATTCCCGACCGTTTTCATCATACCGTCGCTAGGCAGTAGCCGTTTTCCCCCTCTACTTCCTCATTCTGCCACATTTAATAATCTTTGATGATTCCGCAAAACGTAGACAAAGAAATATTTCGTCCCGTCAGTATGGCAACAATACTCCCTCTTAGTCGGAGATGATGGGACAAAGCCGCCACCGCAACAGCTCCTGCTCCCTCCACAATCAATCCTTCCCGCCCCAGAAGTGCCATAGCGCGCCCTATTTCTTCTTCTTTCACCAGAATAATATCGTCAACATATTCACGCACCATCGAAAATGTGAAGCGATTGTTGATTCCTATCCCTCCTTGCAAACTATCAGCCAGTGTCGGTACCTCGGGCATCTGAACCGGTTGTCCCGCGCGAATACTTTCATACATGATGGCTCCCTGATTCATTGACACCCCTATAACTCGAATGTCGGGACGATTGGCCTTGATAAACACAGAGAGTCCGGAAAGCAAACCGCCTCCCGACAACGGTGCCAACACCGTTGTCGCTTCAGGCAATTGTTCTAAAATTTCTAAACCGACTGTACCCTGCCCTGCGATAACGTCAAGGTCATCAAAGGGTTCAATCATAATGAGTCGATCTTTTCTGGCAATGTCTTCGGCCACTTCTTTCGCGTCATCCTGACTGTTACCTTCTATCACTACCCGAGCCCCAGTGGCTTTCAGCACCTCAACTTTGTTTGCAGGAACTCTACTTGATATGCAGATTATCGCGGGAATTCCCAATTGCTGTGCCATGTATGCCACAGCTAATCCGTGATTGCCTGTAGAATATGTGATGGTCCCCTTTCGGCGTTCTTCCGAATTTCGGGCTAGTAAAGCATTGGCTGCTCCACGGATTTTGAACGCTCCCGTTGGCTGCAATTGTTCGCATTTCAACCAAACCTGGTGACCGGTTTCTTCCGACATTCGCTGCGAAGATATGATTGGTGTATGGACGATGTATGGGCCAATGCGCCTTGCCGCCACACTTACACGTTGCTTCCAATTTTTTAAATCACTCATGTCCACTCTCCCTAAAAGCCTTCCCTCGAAGACTTACACATTGAAACAAACAACCTTTTGTTCTGTCATGGCTTCAGCCGCAAAATGCACGCCCTCACGGCCGATGCCAGATCCTTTGACTCCTCCAAAAGGCATCGCGTCAATACGGTAGTCACTGGAGTCGTTAATCATGACTCCACCGACCTGCAATTTTTTTATGGCATCAAAAGCCTTGCCAATGTCACGTGTAAACACTCCGGCTTGCAGCCCGTAATTGACGCTGTTGGCTTGTTGAATGGCACTATCCAGATCCTTTACGGCCATCAAGGACACTACCGGACCGAAAACCTCTTCTTCCAGGACAATTAATCCGGAAGACACCTGGTCCAGAACCGTAGGTTGATAGTAAGACCCTTTCCGCACACCTCCTGTCAGAACATGCGCGCCCTGAGACTTAGCCTCATTCACCCAATTGGCGATCCTTGTCGCTTCGCGCTCGGTAATCAAAGGGCCCATGTCTGTAGATTCGTCCATCTTGTCGCCTACACGAATGGCACCGGTCAATTGAACGATTCGTTCCTTCATTTCTTCATAAATGCTGTCTTCACAAAATATTCGCTGCACGCCAAGGCAGTTTTGCCCTGCTGCCCAGAACGCCCCGGACACAGAGGCTTTGGCAGCGGCTTCCAAATTAGCGTCAGCGAGAACAATAACAGGTGAATTTGAACCGAGTTCCATGGAAATTTTCTTGAGTCCGGCTTGATGCGCAATATGTGTCCCGGTTTTCAATCCCCCGGTAAAACTCACCATCCTCACCCCCGGATCTTGCACCAAAAGGTCTCCGATGTCTGCGGCCAATCCCGTCAGAACACTGAGAATAGGTCCGGGCAGGCCGGCTTCATATAAAGTTTCCGCAAGTTTAAGCGCACTGAGCGGCGTCAGTTCGGAAGGTTTGATGATTATGGCATTACCTGTGGCAATGGCCGGACCCACCTTATGGGCCACCAAATTTAACGGATCATTAAAAGGGGTAATCGCCAAAACCACTCCTACAGGACCCGACTGCCAATACCCCACTCGGTTTTCGCTTCCCGGCGCTTGGTCAAATTTTATGACCTCACCTCCCTGCCTTCTTGCTTCTTCGGCACTCAAACGAAACGTATCCACACAGCGGTCCACTTCTTTTCGGGCTTCACGAATGGTTTTGCTACTTTCGGTAGCAATTAGCACAGCAAAAGATTCTCGTCTGTCTCTAATGAGGTCTGCCGTTTGATGCAATATGCGCATCCTTTGATGAGTCGGCATATTGGCCGCAATATCCTTTCCCATGCGGGCCACGGCTAAGGCTTCCAGTGCATCTTCTGACGATGCCGCAGGCACTGTAGCCACGGTCATGCCGTTGCCTGGATCAAAGACCGGAGACACCCGTTCCGACATTCGGTGGACTCCTCCAATATACATAGGCCATGGAGTCACCGTATCCACTCCCGTCATCTCCAACCCCCCTTAAATTTGTTCCCGGCACAAATTGATGCAATCCACCAGCAAAGCATACCCGGTCTCCGTGCGTCCGGCTCCCGGCCCCACAATGGTTATGTCTCCAGCCAAACGGCAGTGATAAGTCAAGGCATTCACTGCACCATAAACGCCTGCCAAGGGGTCAGACCAAGGAATAATTTCCGGCGCGACTCGAGCCATAAGCCCCGATGTGGTCTTCTCCAAAGAGGCCACCAGCTTGTATCGTCGGTTTTCCCCGTGTGTCTGAAAAATATCTTCCCGATCGATGTGACGAATACCCCGCCTAAAGACATCCTCCTTCCGAAGCTTAGTTCCGAACAAGGCCTGAGCGAGAATCAATAATTTGAATTGAGCATCATAGCCATCGATGTCGTTTGTCGGATCGGCCTCGGCATATCCTAATGTCTGCGCTTCACCGAGAGCCTGATCGAAACCGAGCCCGTCTTCCATTCGCGTCAGAATATAATTGCTGGTTCCATTCAAGATGCCGCGAACCGTCTGAATTTCATCTCCGGCTAGACTCGATTCAGCCAGACGAAGCACCGGTGTTCCACTCATTACGGAACCTTCATACAAAATACGCGTGCCATGCTCTTGAGCTAACCGCTGCAATTCGTCAAGTCCGAGAGCAATGGGCCCTTTATTTGTCGTTACCACGTTTTTGCCGGATTCTAAAGCCGTGCGGCAATGATCCAGGCCGGGTTGACCATTGGTAATATTGGTGTAAGTCGCTTCAATCACTGTGTCGGCGTTACTTTGGGTAATTGTTTGAAAACTGTCCCAATCCCTCACGACTCCGGGATTGTCCGGATATTGGGTAAAATCCCCTGAGATCTTTACCGATTCGAGAATCAGAGGCAGGTTCAGCCCCTTCGGATCGGCCACAGCCCCTTTAACCTGGTCACTAATCGCTACCACATCAAAATCAATGCCGTATTTCTCTTTGAGAGCATCGCCGTCTTGAGCCAATATTTCCGCAAATCCTTGCCCCACGGTGCCGAACCCTATCACAGCCAATGTATGCCTCATCTATAACTCCTCCCCTTAGCGCTTGTCATCCGATTCGGCGATTTCTTTTACCGCTTCCAACAATACCGCCGCCCCCAGAGGCAACGCTCTTTCATCGAGAAAAAAATCGGGGGCATGTAAACTCGTAATTCTCTCGGTTGATGCAGCGCATCCCAGAAAAAATAACGCCCCGGGAACACGCCGGCTCATAAACCCGAAATCCTCGCCTCCCATGCCAAAGGGCCCGGTCCACCGGGGTTCTTGGTGCAAAACCTTTCCTACGGCTCGAGCGAGTGTTCGGTTTAAACCGATATCGTTGAGTACGGCCGGTTCACCCCGGTCGACTTTTAATTCAAAATCACCTCCCAAAGTCTTAGCCACTTCCAAAGCACGCATAAGCTCTTGAATGAGAACTTCCCGCGTCTCGTCGCTATAGCTTCGAAGAGTCCCCTCCAAATCCACAAAGGACGGTATCACATTATTGGTCGTTCCTCCTTGGATGCGGCACACACTGAGTGTTGCCTGATCCAACGGCGACAAACGGCGCGAGCGGACTCCATTAATCGCCTCTAAAACGGGTACCAAAAGCCAAAGGGGGTCCGTTGCCAAATTGGGAAAACCGGCGTGTCCGCCTTTACCGATAATGCGCGCCCAAAAGTTGTCGACATTTGCCATACATGCGCCATCATGCAATCGGATGGCACCGACCAATGTCATAGGATCCATGTGCAACGCCAGAACCTTGTCTACTCGGTCCAAAGCCCCCGCTTCAATTAAATATGGTGCACCCGTTTTTCCCTTTTCGTCGGGTGTTTCTTCTGCTGGTTGAAAAATGAAGGAGACTTCGGCGTGAATGTGCTTGGTCATGACATCTTCGGCTATCAAGTGCGCCGCTCCCAGAACAATGGCCATGTGTCCGTCATGACCACACGCATGCATGACACCAGGGACTGTCGAAGCAAACTCTATACCTCCGGGTTCATCAATCGGCAGCGCATCCATATCAGCCCGAATCGCGATGTGCTTGCCACCGGCGGCACCAACATGTCCTATGACACCTTGAGTGCCGCCGATATGGCGCGCAACTTCCATACCCGGAATGCTTTCCATTACACGGGCAATATACTCGGCAGTCTCGTATTCCCGAAATGAGAGTTCCGGATGTCTATGGAAATGCCTACGCCATTCCCGTAATTGAGGAAAGAGATTCTGCGCCCGGTCCTGCGCCTGGCTCCAATCCCCCTTCTCTTCCGGGTTCATCCCATCAGGATCGTAACTGCAATTCATGGCGCATGTGCTCCAGTGCTTGGGTTAAATCCTCCAGCAGATCGTTGACGTCCTCAATGCCTACCGAATAACGAATCAACGTCTCGGGAATACCCAAAGCCTGCCGTTCCTCCTGGGTTAATTCTACGTGGCTCGTAGTTCTGGGCGGTCCTGCGGTAGTCTCCACGGCGCCTAAGTTAGCTGCGAGGTGAGCGTAATGCAAATGAGGCAAGAAGGTACGAACCGATTCGAAGCCTCCCTTCAAAGAAAAACTGAGAACACCCCCAAATTGCACCATTTGCTTAGCAGCAATGGCGTGATTTTCATGAGTGGGCAAACCCGGGTAATAAACCGTATCCACTTCGTCACGAGACTGAAGAAAATGCGCAATCCGCAATGCTGACTCGGACTGCTGGCGCACGCGCAAATGCAAGGTTTTCATGCCGCGCAGGAGTAAGTAGGCCGACATCGGGTGCAAAGTCGCTCCGTTAATCTCACGATAATGATAGATTTTCCGCACCAGGTCTTCTCGCCCGCAGACGATTCCGCCTAGGGCATCCGCGTGTCCACCCAAAAATTTGGTGGCACTGTGAATGACCAAATCAGCACCCAAAGAAATGGGTTGTTGGTTAATCGGAGTGGCAAAGGTGTTGTCGACAATCACCAAAGCTCCGGCCTTATGCGCTACTTCAATTAGGCGTTTTAAATCAACAATTTTCAAGGTAGGATTCGTTGGACTTTCCAGGTAAAGAATCTTTGCGCCTTTGTTCACTTCACGAATAATGTATTCGTGGTCGGTGGTAGGACATAAAACGGCGTCTATGTGAAAATTGGGAAGAAACTCACTGAAAATCTTATTGGTGCCACCATAGGTATCCACTAATGACACCACCCGATCTCCCGGGCGCAACAAAGTAAACAGGGTGCCGCTAATGGCTGCCATGCCTGTAGAAAAACTCGTGGCGTCTTCTGCGTTCTCCAGTATCCTGACTTTTTCCTCAAATACGTGAACCGTTGGATTCGTATTGCGACCGTAGATATGACCTTCCCTTAGACCCAATGCCACTTCGTGCCATTGTTCCAAATCATCGTAACCGAATCCCACACTGTACACCACAGGAACTTGCGTGGCATGCTGCATCAAATATTCATCCTCGCCACCCCAAACCGATCGGGTGCCGATTCGACTCTCTTCTGTGTGTCCTTGGCGCATCTTTCAGCCTTCTTTCCTTCATAGCGAACTTCTAGGCCTGTTTAACTTTCACTCGGTGAGTCATGACTTGCTCAAGAGCATAGACCGCAATCATCGTGTCTTGTACTCCTGTTCCCGTTAAATCGCACACGGTAATGTGTTGGGGATGCGTTCGCCCCAGCAACTTTTTTGATGTGATATCGCCCAATTCGACAATATGGTCCTTCGACACAAATCCGGCGTCTACGGCGTGATGCAATTCGCCCAGGCGTAAACTTTGAACCGTCAAGTCGCAACATACCTTATCAGCTTCGGCAAAAATTCTTGGGTCCAGTTCCTGCTTAAACTCGGCATCCGATCCCATAGCCGTGATATGCAGACCGGGATGAAGCCAAGAAGATAAAATCACAGGTTGTGTTGCCGGTGTCGCCGTAATCACAATATCCGACGAGCGGACCACTTCCTCAGGTGATATCGCCACTAACACCGGTCTTTCCAACAATTGTGTCATTTCCTCGGAAAATCTCTTGGCATGCTCCGGATTTCTGGAGAATACCAATGCCACTCGAAAATCCCGCACCAATGACAAGGCACGCAATTGATACCCGGCTTGGTTTCCCGCTCCAATCACCCCGACGGTATCCACTACCGTGTTGGCCAGGTATTTGGCCGAAATAGCACCTGCGGCAGCGGTGCGCAAATCCGTAAGGTATCCGTTATCTACAAGTATGGCATCCGGATATCCCGTCAGTGCACTTAACACCAACATCATTCCACTTCCGCTCGCAAGGCCCCGGCTGGGATTATTAAAGAATCCTGAGGAGACTTTAATAGCAAACTGTCCTAAACCCTGAACTTTAGCGGCTTTGATATCAACCTCTCCGTTATTCTCGGGCACTTCAATACGCATTATCGAAGGTGTTTGAACATCCCCTTTGGCCAATAGACTAAATCCTTTCTCGACGGCCTCGATGATGTCTTCGTTTAAATCCACCCGTTTTCGCAATTCTTCCTCAAAAATAATCTCCATGTTCTCCCCTCCTCGCAAGCAATTTAAGAACATAAGGCTTGGGGTTCTTCCAGGACGAAGAGCTTCCTTTCGGTTCCGGTAAGAACTTCCACACCCTCCGGAATTACCCGGAAGGTTTCACTGATCTCAAGGCCGTAGCCGTCAAGCCACATGCCTGCAATCAAGTGAAACACCATATTGGGCTGAAGTTCCGTCAGATCTCCCTTTCTAAGACTTACCGTGTGCTCACCCCAATCCGGGGGATAGTTTAAACCCACTGCATAACCCAAGCGAGAAGATTTCTGATATCCGTAATGCTGAATAACCTTCTGCCATGCCCCTTCCACTTCCTCCGCCAAAGCTCCGGGCTTAACAACATCCAAAGCGTTCGTAACGCCTTCAGCCACCACTTGCGAGAGCTCCGTCAAATGTGGCGAAGGGACGCCTATCACCGCGCTTCTCGCCAAGGGGCAATGATAACGTTGGACACAGCCGGCAATTTCAATATTGACGGTGTCCCCAGGCTCATATCGGCGATTAACCCACGTGAGATGAGCAGCCCCAGTACGCACCGCAGAAGGCATCAAAGGAACAATAGCCGGATAGTCTCCCCCAACCTCCTCGGTTCCCTGAATTTGGGCCCGAAGAACTTCGGCTGCCGCATCGCATTCTCTGACTCCGGCACGAATAACCTCCATCGCGGTATCCATGGCACGAGTCACAATATGGGCCGCTTGTTTGATGACATGAATTTCTGCCTCTGATTTAATTAACCGAATCCAGTTAATCAATAAGGTCGCATCCTGAAAGTGTGCGTCCGGCAATCCCTGAAGCAACCTCTGATAGGACAGCGCAGAAAAATAGTAGCCGTCCATTTCCACCCCAATCCGACCATGATGCAAACTATAACTTTTAATGACTTGAGCCATATAATCCATAGGATGCCTGATCAGTGACTGCACATAGTGATCGGCATACGGTTTCAGGGCATTTTCATTCATCCAACAGGTCAACCGGGCCCCAAATAGGTCTTGTTCTCGTCCCACCCACAAAGGTTCCGTGAGTACAAGGGAAACAATGATGGCTTGCGGAACATAAAAAGACCAACCATCGTATCCTGTTAAATAATTGATATTGGCCGGATCCGTGACAATTAATGTATCGAGACCTTGTTGTTCCATGCGATTTCTCACGGCACGCACGCGTGCTTCATATTCGTCACGATTGAATATCGCCACATCGTTCATTCCTTTCACCATCATTCCCGGATACCGTGATTATTGTATTCTTGCTTTTTGGTGGTCGACTATTCTACAAAAAGTATGAAAGTTCGATCACGGTCTTCATACATAAACGCATACGTGACACGGAAATAATCCTTACGGCGTCGCACGGCTTTTACCACCGTTAATCGGCTTAATCACAGGCACTCGCCCACCTGGTGAACACGATGTCGGCATGATTTTTTCGGATAATAGCCCAATTTGATCTCGAGATAAATTTCCCACAAAAAACAAACCTTTTCTCCGTTCCAACCCTCCCCTGGCTGTTGTTCTGGTCATGAAAAAGACAGGCCAACTTGTCCGACCTGTCTTTGCAGAGAAACCATCTTTACCAAGCTATCTTGGCAATCGCTATCTCGATAAGTTGTCTTTTTTATCTACATCTATTTTCTCTCGTTGATCGGTAAAAATTCAAGATGAGTAGCCCCGGTGTACTCGGCACGCGGTCGAATAATCCGGTTGTGACGATATTGCTCCAAAACATGGGCCGTCCATCCTCCGATTCGGCTGATGGCAAACACCGGGGTGAAGAGTTCAGTAGGAATGTCCATGGCCTTGTAAACGGAACCCGAATAAAAATCCACATTAGGATACAACATCTTGGTCGATTGGATGGCCCTCTTAACGGCTTCCGAAATATCGTAATACTTCAGAGTCCCCGTCTGCTCTCCCAGTTCTCGCGAAAATCGACGCAAGATCGTGGCTCGCGGATCTTCAGTCTTGTACACGCGGTGACCAAAACCCATAATTTTCTTATGTTGTGCCAATGCCTGTTCGATCCACTTGTCGACCAATTCGACGCTGCCGATTTCGTCGAGCATCAACATCACTTGCTCGTTCGCCCCACCGTGAAGAGGGCCTTTTAACGTGCCGATGGCCGAGGTCACGGCCGAATACAAATCGGTTAAGGTCGCTGCTGTGACACGTGCGGCGAAGGTCGAAGCGTTCAGCTCATGATCCGCATGAAGAACTAAGGCAGTGTCGAACACGTGTGCAGAGAATTTATCGGGACGTTGTCCATGCAGCATGTACAAAAAATTATCAGCCAATCTAAGGCTGGGATCCGGCGCAATCGGCTCCAAACCTTGGTGTCTGCGCTCAAATGCTGCAACTATGGTCGGAATTTGCGCAACGAGTCTCATGGCTTTACGGTAGCTGGCTTCATAGGAATTGTCACTCGCCTCAGGGTCGTAAATACCCGCGAGACTGACCGCGGTTCTCAATGCATCCATGGGATTGGTTGACACAGGAAGCGATGCGATTAAATCGTTGACAGGTTGGGCCAGTACTTCCATCGGATAAAGTTTGGCAACAAACTCGTCGAACTCCGCCGGTGTCGGCAAATGCCCTTCCCACAGAAGGTATACCACTTCTTCAAATGCGGTGTGTTCGGCCAGATCGCGAACATCATACCCGCGATAGACCAACCGACCCTCTTTACCATCTATGAAGCAAATCTCCGAGGTTCCCGCCACAACATCTTCCAGGCCTTCTTTGAATTTGACTTCCGCCATGATATTGGCCTCCTTTTCTTACGTCCACGCAAATGGTTTAGTCTTCTTGCGTTCCAGCAACTAAATTGTAAAACCCGGCTTGCTGGGGCGTATCGTCTCCTCGAAAAATTCATCCAAACTCGTAATCTTCTGTCAACACCCCTTTTCTGCCACTATGAGACGGTGGAAGCATTCGGATTCCACACCTTGCGGCCATCAATTTGCATACCGGTAGGCGGCAATGATCCGCGGCGCATGTGCGCCGTTACCTGCTCCAAAACAAAAGTCTTCATATGTTGTTCTTGACTTTCACGGCTCATTGTATCGGCCGCCAAAGGCACATCGATTACGCGAACGCTATAACCCTCTTTCTTGTAGACTCCTTCACGGACGTTGAGGGTTATCAGCCACACTTCGTCTTTCTCCCTAACCGCTGTAATGTCTATTGCCATCGTTTTGTCTGCCTTTCTAAACATCGTTAAAGATGTATTGAATTCCATGCGGCGATAATTCAGCCCAGTCCCTATCACGAAACCGTATCGGTCAGGACAATTCCCTGTTGACACGGCTCCCAACTACCACTGCGTCGGTAAATCGGAGTAATGATTGTGTGGAGACTCGCACATACCAAGAATCGCTTCGGGCCAAGTTACGATCCTCCAACAGGTGTCTGTGTCCTCTCGCCGCGACCTCGACACCGATTTCCAATCAAATGATCATGCTTTTTGGGATACCATATGCATAAGATTAATATATTGTAACACACTTACACATATTATCCAATACGTACTGTTATTGTCTTCCCCGCGGATTACGTGGCTTGTGATTTGACTCCTAGCTCTTGCACTTTATAGTCTAAGCGGTCGAATGGAAATCATTGAGCCCCCACGCCGTCCAAAAAATTCGATGAACCTCCAAGGCAGCTTCGGTAAGATCGAGATCTTGGTCCCGGCGAATCCATACCCCCACAATTTCCGCAAGAGCTCCCACCCAGGCATGCGCTCCGATGACCGCGCGTTCCGGATCCAATCCGCATTCTATCAGGTCATTTACGATAAATTCACTAAACGCCTCCCTAACCCGCCACATTCGCTCCTCAAACAACGGATCGGCACCGGAACCTCGAACCAATACCACTTGAGCCAGTTCATAATCACGACGAAATACGTCTACCGCCGCCCCCAAAGATCTTTTCAGTTTTTCCGAAGGAGCATCGTGATCTGCACGAGCCCGCATAATCTGTTCCATGACGTGGGTATATAATTGTTCCACTAAAGCCAGAAAACAATCCTGTTTACTCACGAAGTACAAATAAAAGGTGCCCGTGGCACACTGTGCCTGATCGGCTATCATGCGAATCGTCGCTTGATGATATCCGTAATGGCTAAAAACATTCTGAGCCGCTTTGAGAATCTCCTCTTTCCGCCCACCTTCATCCATCGCTTTTCCCTTTCCTCCGTCACAATTGCTATAATATAAAGTAATACACGTTAGAGGTGTCGTCCATTGCTAAGGAATCGGATACGCCGTGTGCCTGTGACCGTCAGAGGCACACACTATATTCATGAATATCTCATATTGCCGGATGTCTGTGCTGTCATTGCAGAAATTCCCGAAGGAGTCATTCTCGTAGAACAATTTCGTCCCGCTTTGGGTCGAAAAATTCTGGAATTGCCTGCCGGTCGGCTGCGTCGAGGAGAAGAACCGGTCCAAGGAGCACGGCGTGAATTACAAGAAGAAACCGGATACCAAGCCGGCGAGATGCGGTTGTTATCTCGCTTCTATCCCTCTGTGGGCCTTTCCCGGCACAAAGTTCATCTGTACTACACCGCAAATCCGGTAGCCGGGTCCACAAACTGGGATCCGACCGAGGAAATTGATGTCAAAGTTATTCCCGTGAGCGAAGTGCCGAATTTGCTTATTGAGGGAAGAGCTGCCGATGCCAAAACTCATCTCGGCCTTGTCTATTTTCTTAATGCGCAGGGCTGGTTGCTGCAAAGGGGTCGCTGGCGCCCTGCATGCGAAGCCAAAAGAGGCTCTTCCCGTTAAAAAGATTCCCTGTTCGCGGCAGTTTCGGATAAAATAAAGACGTGAAAAGGACGTCCTGGTTTTGCAGAAGATGATGTCAAGAGAGGGATGGAGATTATGACTTGTGAACATTGCGGCAATCTTCTCGACCGTAACGAGTCAAGTTGCGCACAGTGTGGCTTTGACGCGCCAAACCCAAGTCCGATTAAGAAAACATCTAAAGTCGTGCCCTTTCGTCCGCGCAAAAAACGGCGACGTCCGCCTTCGTCGAACGGACGCCGCGGACATTTTGTCAAAGGACCGGTGTTTTGGTGGTTTATTGCTATTTTAGCGGGTAGTTTATTGTTGCCCTACTTGGTTCCCATGCATCCCTAAGATCCTTAGACAACCTCGTCCGTCCACCTGGAACCGTTGTGACCGGCTATGTGGGGAACGCCTTGCTTGAGAGTATGGATCTGAACCAAATTGCCCCATAATCGTTGTGAGATGGCCTTTAACACCCAAGGCAGTTCATAAAAATCCAAATCCCGTCCATCGTAACGGTGATCAATGACAAGGGTTTTCCGGGCACGAGATATGGGATTGACGCAAAGATGGGGTACGCCCCCATTGTCAACATCCTGGAGCAATTGTTGCTTGATCTGTTCCGGCTCACCATCTGGTGAACTAAAGGATGAGTCATGCTCACGGAACACATCCAGATGACACTGTCTAATTACGTCATCGGTGAGTCCCACCCGGATCAACCCCGCGTCATCCAGAAGATTTCGGGCCTCGATAACCCGGTTTGTGCCGCGCTGGCGGTAAAGACTTTCGTATATTCTCGCCCCCAAGGCATAAGGATTCAACTGGGGAGGCCTAATGGTCAATAGCTTGCTGTTTAGGCTGGCTATTTCCCATGTCATGGCAGTCCCCAGAGATAATTCTCTGATTAGTCGCGTATGCCAGAAAGTCGCATATCCTTCATTATTGATCTTTGACAAACGCTGTGGCCAAAAATACCGTGATTCATCGCGAACCATGAGCAAAATCTGCCGTTCCCAATCCGCTAAAATTGGGCTGTTGAGAGCAATAAATCCTAATATATCGGTTGAATCCTGCCCGAGCTTCTTGCCTGTGGTCGGACGGCCTACATGGTCTTCTAGTGTCATGGCTGCATCCAACAAGGACTCGACCTGATTCTGGCCAAAAGTTCTTCGGACCTCCGAGATCCGATGAGAATGCTGCGCCATTTGATGTAATATATCGGTTCTCGTTCCGGCAAACAGCCGGGAATGGGAGAAATAATCAACATGAGCCAAAACATGAGCAATAATTAGCAAGGCTTGTGCGTCTGTGCTGGTTCGGTCTATAAAGGCATAGAATGGCCTGGTGTTAATGACCAGCTCATAAATTTGTGACATTCGGTAGTCGTATGCGGTCTTCAAGCGCCCGAAATTTTTGCCGAAACTCCAATGAGCGTAACGTACGGGGAGACCATGATAAGAGGCCAGAGCATAAATGTCCGCGGTATCCACCAGTTCAAAATGGATATGGGGAAATTCGAGACCGGATCTCAGGGCATGGGGTAAAATCTTCTCTATGAGAATTTCCAGTTTAGTTTGTGTCAGCATGATCCGTCTTGTCCCCCCCGAAATAATGCTCTAAGGCCGCAAAGATATCTTCCTTTCGACGCAGCAGGATCGCCCCTATATCATTGTGTTCCGACAAGGACTGGAATAAGGGAGACGGATTCCGATCGGTATCATGAATTTCTCCATATCCAAATAAGTTGGTCCGAGAAGCCAGTTCCGAAGCCACTTCGACTGCCAGAGCATTGTCCGAGGTCAAATTCCCTCCATCAGTAAAATGAAAAGCATAACGATTAAATCGTGCCTCCGGATACCTCTCAGCCAAAATATCCAGTCCGAGACGATAGACCGATGATGAAACCGTCCCCCCGGAAGATCCGCGATGAAAGAAGGTTTCCTCGTCCACTTCCCGTGCTCTTACGTCATGCGCCAAAAAAACGATCTCAACCCGAGGGTAATTCCGGCGAAGAAATTCCACGGTCCAGAAAAAGAAACTCTTGGCTAAATATTTCTCGAAGGTTCCCATCGACCCCGACGTGTCCATCATTGCAAGTACGACGGCTCCCCCATCGTCGGCGGGCAAGGAATCATATTGCCAATATCGGACATCCGCAGCCAAGATTTCGGGCTCATCTTGGTTTTGAACATGTCTTTTCAATGCCTCACGCAAAGTGGCGCGCCTCACCCACAGACTTTTCAATCCCGATTTGTTCCATGACGAGGGTTGCAACTCAAGTCCCTTGCCTTGAGATCGTTTCAAGGGATCGAGATCGGGGAGAGCAAGTTTTTCAAAAATAATATCGGCGGCTTCTTCCAACGTAACAGCCGCATCTTCGATATCTTGACCCAGCTCGTTTCCCCCGGATTTCCCTGCCGAGTCTGCTCTTTGGGAATTTGACGGATCTACTTTGTCAAGACCGTCATCCCTTTGACCAACACTCGCATAGTGATGCCAATCATATGCAATTCGGAATTCTTTGAGTTCCGGCAGTGGAACATTAATGATCCGACGGCCATCGGCCACGGTAATTTGTTCATCCGATACTAAATCAGCCAAATTCGTCTTGACAGCCTCTTTAACTTTCTGGTCATGTCTGCATTGGTCTTGGTAGACACCGTGATATTTCCACCATTCCCCCTGCCCGATGCTGTAGGATCCGGAGTTCATCGGTTTAACAGTCCTCCCACATGAGAAATGGCCTTAGTGGCACACCGCGGACAAAATCCATGCCGAGAGACTAACACCTGAGCGGCCTTTTCGATACGTTCCAATGTCTCGGGATCGGGATTCAACGAATGCGTAGTAATTTTCACCATGTCCCTCAGGTCGTCAAACAGTTTTTGCTCCAGGGCATGTTGCAATTGCGCATAGTCGCGGTAGGATGCAAGATCTTGGGATTCCGCCCCTCGTTGGAAACGGGCGAAAATTTCCTCGCGAAATGACGGGGCCTGAGTTTCCATGATCCCCATGCGTTCTTCAACCGAACGCAAAAGCTCTTCATCGGCAGTGCTATCCCCGACAAATCGGATAACGTGATCGAGATAATTGTGATAGAGCTTGTCCAATTCCCGACTCCAGTCATCTGAAAACGCAGCCAAAACCAATCTTTCGATGTGTTGATCATATAAAGATTTCACCATCTGAGTCCAATCCTGTACTTCCATCCGCAATCCTCGTTCTCCGAACGGCGAAATCTCCACGCCGGACCGAATGGTTTCCAGTACATCCAAAGTATCCACGCATTCTCGCTCTGAATCAGAGAACAAAGCCGATAAGCAGTTAATCAGATACCTGGGATCCACCCCTTTCAATCCTTCTCCCATCTGACGTCCTTCATCCAAAGCGATCCGGCGCTCATTTTCGTTGTCTCGTGACTGATAAAGCAATAGCTTGCTCATTTTATCGCGCCCCGGCTTAGGTAGCTCTTTGATGCGGGAGAGGACCGCCACCTGAGCGGCAGCTTCCAAAACACCTGGTCCCTTGTGTATGGTTGGCACTTCATAAGGTTCCAACAACTTTTGATAAATTCTCACTTCTTGCGACATGTCAAGATTATAGGGAACCGGCACGACAAACATTCGGGAGAGAAGGGCTTCATTACGCGGGTTCTGCATAAAAGTGCGGAATTCGTTCTCATTGGTGTGGCCGATAATGACCTCATCTGCGGAAATGAGCTGAAACCGGGTGGTTTTCATATTGCCTTCTTGACTGAGAGACAAGAGTTGGTAGAGAAATTTCTCGTCCAACTTCAGCATTTCCTGAAATTCCACGAGTCCACGGTTGGCGATATTTAACTCCCCATCAAAACGAAATGCCCTGGGATCAGATTCCGACCCGTAATGCGAAAGACCTTGAAAGTCGACGGCTCCGGTTAAATCAGCGATATCCTGGGATTTCGGATCGGAAGGAGCATATGTGCCGATGCCAATTCTTTTGTGCTCTGAGAGAACAATTCGCTCTACCGGCACTTGTGCAATATGCCCCTCATAGAGATTCTCCACATTCCATTGGCACACCGGACAGAGGTGTCCTTCGATTTGCACCCCTAAATCTCGCTCCCATGCCTTCTTGCCCGACTGATGAATCAAATGCAGAGGTTCTTCATGCATTGGGCAGCCACGAATGCCAAATAATTGTCCTTCTTTCGTGGCCGTAAAGGACTCCAAGCCCCGCTTCAACAAAGTCACCAAGGTGGATTTGCCTCCACTAATAGGCCCTACCAAAAGAAGAATCCTTTTTTTGACTTCAAATCCCCTTGCGGCCGGCCTAAGGTAGTCTTCAACCAGGGTTTTCACCGTATCTTCGATCCCATATAACGAATCCGTAAAAAACGGGTACTTCTGACCATCTCCTCCTATTTTTCCGCGACTCATGACCATGCGCCATAATCTTTGATGCGCGCTTTCGGCCACCATAGGCAGATCTCGAACAATATCAAGATAATCGCCGAATGTTCCCACCCATTTGGGGTCCACATAGTTTCGATTGTTTGCGGATTGGTCTCCGGGTGTTGAAAGCATGTTCGCGCTCCTCCGATGTTGAATTTATCTTTAGTTTCTCCATTCTTGACCATATTATCCGGTTATTGGGAGTTTTTTGTTGAACATGAGGCTAACCCCCTCGTCATCTTATCCCAAGAGATCGAGGTGGGCCTATCGAGAATATGTCAACGAAACCATCCGTGCAGACGCATATACAAGAGCAATGCCCCCGTTACCAAAACCATCACAATAAGCGAGTACCAATATCCATAATGCCAGTGGATCTCAGGAATCCAAAAATTCATTCCATAAATGGAAGCAATAGTGGTTGCCGGCAGAGCCAAAATAGAGAGAATAGTTAAGAACTTCATCACCTTATTAATTTGATTGGATTGCATGCCGGCAAATGCCTCGACTACCCCTTCTAATCCGTCACGATAGGCTTCAATATCATTGAGTATCTCATCCACTTGACTGTACAGATCTTCGAAATAGGGGTGGTTGTCCTTTTGCACATAGCTCACATGCTCCTTTAACAAGGCAAATATCTTGATCTCGGGCCGGATGACACTGTATAGCCAATAGGTTTTTTTACGCAACCGCACAATATCCAAAGAGAAATTATTAGTGGGATGTCGCAATAATTTGATGTGCAATGTCTCAAATTCCCGACCGATTTCCTCGCTCACCCGATAAAAATGACGAAGATGACTGTATAATAAATGATACAAAACAAAATCCACTCCATGTTGGAGTTGATCGTCGGACAGCACTCTGTGCCGGGTTGTTTCTATCAGATGATTATCTCCGTAAAAATGGGTGGTGACGAGAAAATGATGACCCAAAAAAACTCCTATGGGGCAACTTACGTCATTGCCCACCCTGAGCGGCGGATCTGAAATCACAAAGACCAGTGCATCTTGTTCAATCAATAGCGCCGCCGGTCTTTCGTGTCCATGCAAAACCCTTTCCACAGCCACAGGGTGGGGATGATATAACAGATTCACTACGTCCTTTAAACTGTTCTCCTCACCGGTCCCCAAATCCACCCATATGTCCCTATTTTCACCAGGCCAGTGGTTTTGACTCACCGATTTGCCGTGTACATAGCTCAAGTATTCCGGCACTAATTGCCCTCCTTCCGACCGTCGACCCAAGTTCCCAAGTCATTCTCCTTCAGTGTCCCTCACCGAAAAAATATGTATGCCCGACAAGATATTGACTCACAATAACGTCGAACTGGCTTACACCAAAATAGATCGGAGCATTATCTGGAAAAATCCAATGCCACTGGTAGGAGGAAGATATGTCAAGTAGCTCGATATCCATTAATTGGACACCCATGATTATGGGATTTGTGGCAGGACTAATCTCACGGCTCGTTTCCTTAAAAAGTGGAAACACCCATTACCCCGGATACCCCTCCGGATACATCTCTCAACTAGCCCTGGCTGTCATTGCCGCCATGATTGGATCCAGCGTCCTCACGGCACTGATTGGCAAACAGTTTACGGCTGCTACATTTTTGACTCTGGCGGCCACTCAGTTCCGAGATGTAAGAAACACGGAACGCAATACCCTGATCCAAGAAGAAAAGTTGATTTTAGTCTCTCGAGGGCCAGGATATATCGAGGGTATTGCCATCACATTTGAAGCCCGGAATTATCTGGCAATGCTGGTAGCCTTGAGCACATCCGCCATTACGGTGATCGGGGGTACGGTTGTGGGAATAATCGGCGGGGTAATCATGATTGTCATCGGAGAAATCTTCATGTCTGGCCGACACATCGGAGACATCATTGAAGTCGAACCGGCGAAGGTTTGGTTTGACAAAGGCACTCTTCTTTATGTTGATGACGTCATGATGATGGAAGTCGGTTTGCCTCATCCACGCGAACGGTACGAAAAAGAAGGCTTGGGAGTGACCTTAACTCCCAAGAATGAACGAGGGCAGGCCGTATTATGGAACGTTTCCCAACGACAAGCCATATCCTACGAAGCCGCCACAGCCGTCGGAGTACAAAAGGACGTGGGATATCCCGAGCAAACTCCCTTATGCCGAATGGCAATGCCCGCCAGTACGGGAAAGGCTGGGCTATCGATATTGCCCGTGGAGCGGGATATGGACAAACTCATCCGTGCCATCAAGCGCACCCCCGTGCTTGAAGCAAGCAAATGGAACCGAATAAGTAGTCCCGTGCTGAACCGAGAGGAGATGTAAACATTGGCTGATGCACCGACACCCGTAATGTTCGCGATTGTCACAACCCGAAGAGAGTCGGTATCCGGTGGCATGGCCCCCATTTTCATAGCCGAAGACGACCAGGAACGAGAACGGATCGCGATGTGGCTGACCCGGATCACCAATGCCATTGTTCATGATTTGCACAACGGAACTCTCATTTTGACCGTCAACCAAGAAGGTTAGGGGCAAACCACTGACTCACTCCGAGACCCCGGCCCTAGGCGAGTGTTGTGTCGCGAAGAGGGCGGGATTCGGGTCATTTCCAGTCAAGAGAAATGGCGAAGATATGGTAATATTAATGGGGATTTCTAGCATCACCCACGGGCCAGAGACTCCCCAAAAGGCTCGTTCATTATAAAGATCTCGGAAAGGAGTAGTTATCTATGCCGAGCCGACTGTATACCCGGAATGGCGACACAGGGGTTACCCATCTGAGCAAAGGAAAGAAGATTGAAAAACACTCACAAAGAGTCAATGCATATGGCACGCTTTATGAACTCAATGCATTTATCGGTCAAGCGCGAGCATATTTGGTCCAGTCGAGGCCTCAAGTGCCTCCAAAGGAATGGGAGGTTTTAGAGAAATTTCTCCACGACCTTCAGCACCGATTATTTATGGTCGGGCGCGATTTGTCCACCACACTGAATTCCGAAGCGCAAGTCTCCACACCAGACAATTTGACCAAGCAACTGGAGCAGTTGGCCGATCTATTACGCACTAACACACCTCCTTGGAAACCTTTTACCATTCCCGAAGGCACCTTAGCTGCCACGAGTCTATATGTCTGCACAACTGTGTGCCGTCGAGCCGAGCGTGAAATATGGGCCCTGAATAAAATGGAAAGCACGCCGCATGCTGTTCTGACATTCGTCAACCGTTTATCTGACGTGCTATTTGCCGCCGCCCGATACGTTAATGCCCAGTTGGGTGTCCACGAAGAAGCATCACGCCCCCCCGAATTCTATTAAAGGGATTAATGTATATAGTTATGATACGTTAACCACCAACTTCTCTACTGCTGCCGGCGTCAGTTTTTCCTGGCGCCGCCATTATGCTTTTTGTAATACGTCAGGCCGCTTTTTCCGCTCGCAACCGGAGTATCGGGCAGGCATGATACGAGGATAGATCCTTTCATCGGGCAGCCTCAAACTTCAAACAAAGGAAGCTTAGACCGTCCCATGGCCAAACTCATCCACAAGACCGCGAGTCCCAGCCAGCCGACACCCATGTAAGGTTGGGGTAATCCGGCCACCAAAAGCACCCCTAAAATCAAAGTGTACCATGGTATTACACGACCGGCCCAAAAATGGAAACAATGCGTCTCCTTAGCTGCCATAATTGCGCCCGCAACCAAGGACAGCGCCCATGCTTCCAAAGACCCAAATGGCCACACAATGAGGCCGAGCACGACCATCGCACGCACAATCCACCGCCATTGTTTCAGCCAGACCAGAAACGTCCATCCGGATATGATGAAAATAAGGCTAATTGCGCCTTGAATCCAGAATTGCGCCTGGGTCATTCCAAAAATGCCGCTTATCCCCTCTGCAGCCAAGCCGAGTCCTACCAACACCAAAGATAATCTGTAAATCTTATCTCGTTTGGCCGGATAAGGGGGAATAGTAATCCCCGGGGGAGGAGTTAAGTGTTGCACGAGCTCTTCTCGCGTTACCTTGCTCAAATTGACCACCTCTCTTTAGATTCAACGCGTCGTCCACAAGCCGCCACTGTTGGAATTTGCCGGATGGCGTCTAAACTCCTCCACGTGGGTTCTAAAGCTACGGCATCCAATCGATAAGCCCGCCCCTCTTTGTTACCAATCACAACCGAAGAGGACCCCGGAAATCTTTCCGCAACCCGGGACAACGTCCTTTGCCACCATTTTACATCGATTGGGCCGGTTATACGAATGTAAATTGGCCCTACGGCGTGAGGCCAAGGGAACCCAAAGCTCTTCACGGCGTCAATTATCATGGGAGTACTCCCGGTACTCGGAGCATCGGAAAACAATTCGAGCTGTCCCGTATGCACAATCTTTCCGGGCAGAGAAGAGAAACAGCCGGACTCTTCCAACAAATCGGCTATCCGTGGGCCGAGATTTTTCTTGATTCGATTATAGGCTTGCTGTTGTGTTTGGTAAGGCCCTGATTTCTTTCGCTCTAGCTCAATCTCCTCCGCAACCAAGGAATTCATACCGCGAATCATAGATAATCCCCCCACAACCATTTCGTCCTCGACGGCCTGAAAATCTACCTGGCTATAACGGATATCGGGAGGAAGGATGATCACACCTTGGGACACTGCCACACTCATCTCGTACTCTAAGCGTTCGGCACCGACGGTGCTGAATTCGGCAGCCCAGAAGTCGAGGGGATAGTGAGTCTTTAAGAATGCCATATAATAACTGAGTAGGCCATAGGCGGCCGCATGTGATTTGTTGAATCCATAATCGCCGAAGGCCAGGATTCGGTGCCAAAGACCTTTTATTTCCGCCGAGGACAACCCCCGCACGCGACATCTCTGGGCAAAATCCGAGGACATTTCCTGCAGTGCATCATGATCTTTCTTACTCACAGCACGGCGAAATAAGTCGGCTTCGGCCAGAGAATAACCGGCTACTTGCTGCACCAACATCATTAATTGCTCCTGGTAGACCATCACCCCAAATGTATCGTGACACAAATTTCCTAAAATATCATGAGGCATCTCGCTCGAGCCCTGACGCCTAAGCAAATAGGTTTCCAAGGTATCCATGGGACCAGGGCGGTATAATGCCACCACATCGATGACATCTTCGGCCGATTGGGGCTTGAGTCGTTGCAGCAAAACGCGCACGCCTTTCCCATCGAGTTGAAATATGGCATCGGTATCGCCTCTTCCCAAGAGGTTCAATGTGCGCGGGTCTTTATGGTCGACAGAATCAAAATGGTCTCCAAAACGGGCATGAATTCGGTCCATGACACTCAAAGTGCGCAATCCCAACAAGTCAAGTTTCAACAAGCCCAGCCGCTGTACCGAATCCATGTCCATTTGGGTCACAAGATTTCCTTCATCGTCCTCGGTGCAAGGGATTAGCTCCTTAAGGGGGCGATTCGACAGTACCACCCCTGCGGCATGAATCGAGGCATGGCGAGGCAATCCTTCCAAAAGCCTACTGATTTTCCACCATTGTCCACCGGGATCAACCTTCATGACGGTCTCCCTCAGGACTTCTCCTCCGTCTTCTAAATGCATTCCGGACGTCAAACGGCTTTTTTCCAACACTCGGTTGACTTGTTCGCCGGGAATGCGAAGAACTCTTGCGACATCCCGCAGAGCGGCCCTGGCTCCTAAACTCCCATAGGTCCCAATCTGCCCGACATACTCCCTGCCCCAACGCCGTCTTAGGTAGGCAAGCAATTGATTGCGCTTAAGATGGTCTACATCCAGATCAATGTCGGGTAGGTTGTGTCGATGAGGATTCAGAAATCTTTCGAAGATGAGACCGTGTTTTATGGGATCCACCCGGGTGATACCCAAAACCTTGGCCACCAAGCTCCCCGCCGCAGAACCGCGTCCGGGTCCGGTAGCAATATGGTTATCACCGGCATATCGAACCAAATCTTCAACGATGAGAAAATACGAGGAAAATCCCAGTTGGGTAATAACTTCTAATTCCTGTTCCAGGCGTTGAGTATACTTGACAATGGGCTCGGGATGCCAATGACTGAGTCGCATCCGAGCCATTTCCCGTAACATTCTGCCATCGTCTACGTCTACCTGGGTGAATTTGGGCATATAGAAATTCTGGCGGGGGAGGACGCGAGGAGCATTTTCCCGAAACAAGGAAGCTGACCATGACTGAGGATAATTCGCCAAAGCCTCCGAAAGTTCCGGTACGGCCAGAGCACGGGTTCGTGGCTCATAATCTCCTAACCGGGTCAAAAGACGATAAGCTTCCACGGCATCCGCCCGCCGGTTAAAACGAATGGGATAAGAAGGCACCCATTGGATGCCATGGGGCGTCTCAGAGGGTAATAATTCCTCTACGAAGGCACCGAACCCCAGGGATCGAATATAGGAAAAAGCTGCGTCCCAAAAGGCCCTCGTTTCCCTCCACAAGAGAAGCAAAAGATGGGACGATGCCACCTCTTCAAGACTTACAACCGCTTCTCGACGACCGGCAAGTTGGCACAATTTTTGCCAACCCGTATGATCAAGGGCATATAGTGAGCCCAAGAATGGCTCGCCTCCGGCCTCGCAAGCCACACTCACGCCGAGCCACGCCTGAATGTTGTGGGATTGGGCCTCATACTCGAAATGCTCTGCTCCCGCTAAGGAATAATAATCAGCCAAGCCTGCGGACTTAAAACCCGCATTCTCCAGTTCGACAATCCCGGTAGACAAATCCCAGGCAGATTGCAAGAGAGAATACGCCGACCATATGTTGAGCAAGGGAAAAGACTGCACCGGCCAGTCCCGACCTTCCTCCTCTATATTTTTTGGATCTTTTCCCGTTTGCGTAATGTCTTGTCGAGCGTAGCCTTCCGCAACCTAATTGACTTGGGGGTAATTTCCACCAGTTCATCCGATTTCACATATTCCAAGGCTAAATCCAGAGTCAAGGGCCTCGGAGGAGTCAAGCGAACGGCTTCGTCAGCGGTGGAACTGCGCATATTGGTCACATGCTTCCTTTTGCAGACGTTGAGTTCCAGATCCGTTGGCCTACTGTTCTCGCCCACAACCATGCCGGTATACACAGACACTCCGGGGCCAATAAATAGAGTCCCCCGTTGTTGAGCATTGTCCAAGGCATAAGAGGTCGTCACACCATCCTCTATGGCAATGAGAGCTCCCCTAGGGGCCTCATCAATCGCTCCGCCGTAGGGACGATAACCCTCAAATAGGTGGTTCATAATACCATAGCCTCGAGTTTGGTTAACGAAAGCGGTGCGAAATCCCAATAAACCTCGGGCCGGAATTACAAATTCCAAACGGGTTTGATTAGGCCCGGCTTGGCCCATGTGAGTCATTTCCGCCTTGCGGGGGCCCAAAAGTTCCATCACCGGTCCCACATACTCATCCGGCACATCAAGGTAAAGATGTTCAAACGGTTCCACCCACTCGCCCTCTGAGGACTTGTGCAAAATCACTTCCGGTTTGGAAACTTCCATTTCATAACCTTCACGTCGCATTTGTTCCAACAAAATTCCCAAGTGCAACTCCCCGCGTCCCGAGACCCGAAACACCTCGGCATCCTTGGTGTCTTCCACTCTTAAGGCGACGTTTCGTTCTTGTTCACGGAAGAGTCTCTCGCGCAAATGCCGTGACGTAACGTATTGTCCTTCCTGTCCCGAAAACGGACTCGTATTGACACCTATTAATATCGTGAGTGTCGGCTCATCAACAATTATGGGGGGCAAAGGTTCCGGATTGTCGGCGTCAGTGATTGTCTCACCGATAGTTACGTCAGGTAATCCGGCCAATGTCACAATGTCGCCCACAGTCGCGGCTTCCAACTCTACCCGTTTTAAACCGATGCGACCAAAAATCTTGCTGAGTCTCGCCCGCCTGACATCACCCTCATGATTGACAATTCCTACCGTTTGGTTCACCGAAACCTGTCCTTGAGTGACTCGTCCGATCACCATCCTCCCCAAATAATCGTCATGCTCCAAGGTCGTGGCCAAAATTTGCAAAGAACCTTGTTCATCGCCAACAGGAAAAGGGATTTCGTTGAGAATTGTGCGGAACAATGCCCCTAAATTCCCGTTTTCCGGAAGAACGGCTTCGGTCGATGCCACCCCTTGTTTAGCGGAGGCATAAAGAACAGGAAATTCCAGCTGATCATCCGACGCTTCCAAATCAATAAAGAGTTCCAATACCTGATCTACCACTTCGTGGGGCCTGGCCCCGTCCCGGTCCATTTTGTTAAGAACCACAATGGGTTTAATTCCGGCACTCAACGCCTTGTGCAGGACATATCGCGTTTGTGGCATCGGTCCCTCATTAGCGTCCACTACTAACAGTGCGCCGTCTACCATACTCAAGATTCGCTCCACTTCACCGCCAAAGTCGGCATGTCCGGGAGTATCAACGATGTTTATTATTGTATCTTCATAATGAACCGCCGTTGTTTTGGATAAAATTGTAATGCCACGCTCACGCTCTAAATCATTGGAATCAAGAACCCTATCCGCCATTTGGGATGGATCCCGAAAAATTCCGCTTTGCCGCAACATGGCATCAACTAAAGTTGTTTTACCGTGATCCACGTGAGCAATAATGGCTATGTTACGTACGTCGCGCCGTTCCACTATAAAGCCCTCCTAAAAATGGTACTTCCGTTCCCTAAAAACCCTCCACAATCTCGCGAAACCTTTCCCCACGCTCTTCAAAGTTCCTGAACATATCGTAACTTGCCGCAGCCGGAGACAACAAGACCGCATCTCCGGCTCTGGCGACTTGCCTGGCCAAACTTACAGCCATTTCCAATGAATCGGCATGCACAACCGGGATTGTGCTGTAACGGGATATGGCTTGAGCCAATTTTTCCTGCACCTGTCCCAAAACCACGACATGATGAACGGAGCTTCGGGCAATGACCTGTCCTAACTCATCATAATCCAGCTGTTTGTCATATCCTCCGGCCAGCAAAACAACTGAAGCTTTGATAGCCTCTAAGGCGGCCATTGTCCGATCAGGAGCTGTGGCGATCGAGTCATTGATGTATAAAATGTTATCATGAATTCGCACTTTTTCCAAACGGTGAGACACCCCCAAAAAACCGGAAAGAACATGCTCCATGGCACTCATCTCACCTTGGGCCATGCCTATTATCGCTGTGGCCGCCAACACATTTAAAAGGTTATGAGTTCCGGGTATCTGGATAACCGAAACGGGAAAACAGCTCGTCACGTGGTCGGAAAAATCCCGGTACATCACCTTTCCTCCGGAAACAAAGGTGCCTGCTTGAGCATGATCGTGCAAAGCAAAATAGGCTACACGCCCCGGAATTTCGGCCGTCATCAGTTGGAGCAGAGAAGGAGGGTGGGGAAGCACCACCCAGTCCTCGGGCGTCTGATAGCGGTAGATATTGGATTTGGCCTGAGCATAAGCCTCCATTGTTCCATGAATATCCAAATGGTTGGGAGCAAGATTGAGCACAGCCGCACCATGGGGACTATGAGTGGTTAATTCCAGCTGAAAACTTGACAACTCCATCACAACCAAGCCGTTTCGGGTAATATTTGGCCAATCCTCCCACAATGAATGTCCAATGTTACCCCCGGTGAAGACCCTGGGTTCACCCTTTGCTGCTAATGCTTGCGAAACAAGCGTCGTGGTAGTGGTTTTCCCGGCGGAGCCGGTAATTCCGATGATGGGGGCGGGACACTGTTGAAAAAAGACATCAGTATCGCAGGTTATTTCCGTTCCCCGTCTTCGCATCTGTTCAATTTCCGGAAGGGTTTTAATCATGCCCGGGGTTAAGTACAAAGCCCGGAGATCCGAGATCGAGGACAACTCAGCCAAATAGTTTTGACCTCCCAGAACCTTCACATCCGTCAACCCCATCGCGGACAATGCACGCTGCAACTCTGAGGGCGGATTCTTATCCGCGACAATGACCTCCATGCCGCGATTATAGAGAAAAGGGACCAGGGGTTTGTTGTTGACCCCTAGTCCAACAATGGCCACTTTAGGTTTGAGCGTCATTGAGTCGACTCCAACAGGCTTTGCATGCGATTTAGCCCGGTTTCTATCCTTTCCATGGACGTGGCATAAGAAATACGAAAATGCTCAGGCATGCCAAATCCGGATCCGGGCACGACGGCCACGTTTGCCTGCTCGAGCCAGACCAGAGCCAGGTCATCCGCGTTTTTGATAAGACGTCCTCCCACTTTCCGGTTCTTATATGCGGCCATATTCACCCACACATAAAATGCTCCTTTAGGATTATCAAGAGACAGGCCGGAAATCTGATTAATTCGCTCCACAATATATTGCCGCCGGCGGTCAAATTCGCGGCGCATCAGTTCAACTTGTTCCTGAGGTCCCTTTAAAGCCTCCAACGCGGCATATTGGGCCATGGTCGACGGATTAGATGTCGATTGAGACTGCAAACTGGTCATGGCCTTGATAATATGTTGAGGTCCGGCAGCATATCCGATACGCCATCCGGTCATGGCATAAGATTTTGATACACCGTTAATCAGGATGGTACGTTCGCGCATTCCCGGAAAAGAGGCGATTGACACGTGAGTCGCGTCGTCATAGACCAGCCGGTTATAAATTTCATCGGAGATAACCCAGAGATCTCGCTCAGAAACCAAACGGGCGATCTGGGCCAAGGCCGGGGGGTTAATAACGGCCCCGCTCGGATTGCTTGGAGAATTCAAGAGCAACCCTCGTGAACGATCCGTCAAGACATTGGCAATGTCCTCTGCATGCACGGCCCCTTCCTGTTTCGGATCGGAAACGACGTATTGCGCAACACCTCCCGCCAAGGCAATTTGTTCGGGATAGGTGACCCAATAAGGAACAGGCAGGAGCACTCCGTCTTGCGGATCGACCAGTGCCATAATGGCATTGTATAAAGAATGTTTGGCGCCTACCGACACCAAAATTTCGTCGGAGTGGTATTCGAGCCCCGTGTCCAAGCGAATACGCTCTTGGATTGCCGTCTTGAGCGCTTCGATGCCCCCTACCGCAGTATAGCGGGTCTGTCCGTGATTAATTGCAGTTATCGCGGCCTGGCGAATATTTTCCGGTGTATCAAAATCCGGTTCTCCGGCGCCGAAATTGACGACATCCTTTCCCTCCGCGATTAAGGATTTGGCTTTGGAGTCAATAGCCATCGTCGGCGACGGATGTAATTGTCGCACTCTCTCGGCGAGGGACAATGTCTTCAGCATTTTACGGTCCTGCCTTTCTAAACATGGGAACCATGTTCGAATTTCTGGATTTCGGCTAAGCACATCGTCTTTTGCGAAATGTGTCCCTAGCCGCGCTATAAGGGAAAACATTCCCCCTAGAATACTCTCTGACGATAGTTCTTCCAGTCAATTCAATCATAAAGTGTGGTGCACGGGACAGGTTCTGATCCGGACCCTGGAATAGCCTAACTGTCATTCTCACGCTTGACAATAAACTGGGATTTGACACTCCCCACCGCTAAAGCCGGGGTTCTTGCGAGGGAACCTTTATGTCAGCTTTACTCGCAAAGGGCGAGCTAAAAGCCCCATTCGGTCGCCCGAAGGTCTCCGGGTACGTCTGGTCTTGACGTTTTAGGTCTCCCACGATTGCGGGAGGCGACCGCCAACGTATCCGACTTTCAAAGGGTGAACACGTATTTTAAGATAGCACAAATTCCCGGAAAGTTGGCGTTGTACGAAAAGACTTCGCCTGACGGCGAGCGCCATGTATTCCCATAGCTAAGATGAGGGGTTTTACGGCGCCTTTGATAATTTTTTCAACCGTTATCGGTTCGCTCGAATAGATCATCGTTCCACAAGCGTTCCAAAAGCACACCAAGTTCCTTCATAATCAGTTCCACGATCTTCTCGCCTTTTTCTTTGGTGGCCGATCTTCCGTCCCCGGTGGTCGCATTGCGCAGCCTTTTATCCGAAATGCCTGGTCCCTTAATACGGTAGCGTGGCCGAAAAGGATTAAAAGACGCATGCTCCATACGGACCCATTCCGGGGCCACTTTAAGCATCACGGAAGTTTCATCTTCCCCCGCGTGTCCCTGGCCTCGCGTAATCGTAAGAATTTGCGTGCTATAATCCAGCCACCAGTTTATCATTACCACTCGCACCGGTTCTTGAACAATCGTGTCCATGGCCGCTTGCAATGCTCCAATATTGCCTCCATGCCCATTTAACAAGATCAGGTTATTGATCCCCCATTTGGCAACGCCCTGGCCGATTTCTTGGACATATTGCTGCAACACAGAAGCTGATATGGACAGACTTCCTGGCCATACACTCAAGTCGGGAGTATAGCCATAAGCCACCGGAGGAAGAATCAGGATCCGGTCACGATAGATCTTTTCGAGCTGTGCGGCAAAATAGGCCGGAGCCATATTGTCGGTCCCTAACGGGCAATGTTGTCCGTGAGCTTCAATGCTGCCGACAGGCAGGATGGCCGTATCCACTCGACCGACAATCTCCTCCAAGAAATTCTTGGTTGTCAGTTGATCCCAATACATCGACATTTCACCCTTTGATCAAACAACAAATCTCATGGCTACCACCCATGATCACCGTTTGCCGCTTCACACTCTTTGAGAAAAACGCCGATTCTCAATATCTCTAAGCTTCGTTTGTTACTTTTGCATCATTTTTTGTGTGAATCATGAAGGATACTGTTACGATCTTATTTGAGTTTACCAGGCCGCATTGTCAAGCGCCACTCTTCACACTTTCCCGGGACTATGTCTGCAATCCCCGAGCCCAATATCTTTATACGAAGTGGTATGGGCTACCTTACCGATTAGGTATATAAGCTGGCCACAATGGCAATATAAACAACATAAAACAACCCTGCCGTCAATAGTTCCTTAATATAAAGACTTCGCGATCGGCTCCTCGTCCAAATCCACAATGCAGCCAGCCAGGTTAAAGTGCCTGTCGCCAATTCCAAAGGGGTCAATGACCATGGCATAAATGCGATAGCGAGAGCTGGTACGACACTTGACTGAAAAGCCATAGCGCCCGTGACATTGCCCACTGCGAGGGTATCTTTTCCTCGGCGAATCCATATCACACTATTTAGCACTTCGGGCAATTCGGTTGCAACGGGTGTGATGATCACCGACAAAAGAAAAGGGGGAAAGTGAAAAATTTTTGTCGCCGCATCCAGAGCCGTAACAAAGAAGTGTGCCCCTAAAATCAATCCGATGAGTGCTAATGACACTTGCAGAATGGCCAACCATGGCGTCTTTCGAGGCGTCTGCGACAATCTCAGAGGCTGAGAGGGGGCATGTCCAAGAACTCCTTCGTGCCGATCTCCCTTAATTAGTCTCCAAGCGTGCCATAGATAAAGTCCCAACAAGAGCACAACCATCGCGAAATGAATTGGGTGCGGAAGAAAGGTTGTCACCAGAGCCGCGCCAAAAGCCAACAGAAAAAATCCCAAATCTTTAGTCATGGTGCCCCACGTGGACGTATCAAGATTCGGCGTCGATTTTCTTGCCCCTAAACCCAACCCTATCACCGCAAAACCAATGGTCGCCAGCATTAAAGGCGCACCCAAGACGGCTCCCAGCCCTATGGCCGCTTCGCTATGGTCGGGACTGAAGATAATGGCCACAACCGGAACCAGAGTTTCCGGCAAAGCGGTGCCCAGAGCAGCCAAAAGTGAGCCTACTGCACCTTCTTCCAAATGTAGGTAAAATCCGACCCATTCCACACCATTGGTGAAATAGTCAGCCGACAGCACAATCAATACCATTCCGCTTACGGTCAGCAATAACCAAGGCATATTAAAGTCCCGCTCCCTACACCTTTAAGAGGGTTCAATCGGCCGAAAATATTGTTGACGCATTGCTTCATACACAACAATCGCCACCGCATTTGATAAGTTTAGGGATCGAATCTCCCGTTTCATGGGTATGACATAAGTGGACTCGGAATAACTCTCCAAAAGCTCTTTGGGAAGGCCTGTGGATTCTTTCCCAAATACCAGTACAGAGTCTTGGGTATAACAGGCTTCCGAATACAGTCGAGAACTGTGGGAAGTAAAATAGTACCAGTTTTCAGGATGTCCCAAAGTTTCGACCAAATCCTTCCATTCCGGATAAATGCGCACATGTACGAATTCCCAATAATCGAGACCCGCACGCCTAAGGTAACGATCACTCACGGAAAATCCCAGAGGTTCCACCAAATGCAAACAGCTACCAGTGGCTGCGCACGTGCGAGCAATGTTACCGGTATTGGGGGGGATTTCCGGTTCAACTAACACGACATGCATACCCCATCCCCCCTTGAGACACAATTGTTCTCAAACCGAGTCATCTATCCCAACACAATCCTTCACGATTCGATTAGGCGAAAATCTTTGTATAATTCGGCCAGACGTCCCAATAGATCGCTTTGTTCCAACTCCCGCAATACCTCTGCCAGAGCAAAAAAATAGCCCCGTGCTTCGTCGGTTAAAAGTTGCCTGTTTTGCATAAATTCGCCTCCCCAGCCAGTTTCCCCTGAAAAGACGGTTATGATACCGCGTATGCTTTTGCTCGTAAGGCGTCCAGCAGCAGGAGCGTCACAGCCCCAGCCTTTTTGCCTACTGTCCGGCCATCCACTTGCGTCACAGGCAGGATTTCCGTGGTCGTGCCAGTAAGGAAAATCTCCTCGGCTGAATACATATCCTCCACAGAAAATGGTTCCAGAGCAATGGCAATCCCTTGCTCTTTCGCGATTTCCAATGCCACTTCCCTGGTTATCCCAGGCAAAATGTAATTGGTGACCGGAGCCGTCCGCAATATTCCCCGACGTACGATAAAGATATTGGCACTGGTGGCTTCCATCACCATTCCATCGCGCACAAATACGGCATCATACACGCCCATTTTGTGTGCTTTTTCCTTGGCCAGCACATTGGGCAGCAGCCCAATAGTTTTGATCCAAACTTTGGCCCACCGGTCATCCGCCACCGTTATCACACTGACTCCTTGGGTTATGGCGTCAGTTGAAAACGGTTGGTGAGAGCGCACCCACATCAAAATGGTCGGCCGAACCTCTGGAGGAGGAAACGCATGCGAACGAGGATGAACGCCCCGCGTAATTTCTAGGTACAAGATCCCTTCTTCCCCGTCGAAGTCCTCCAACAACGCCTCAGCCCCCTTACTCAGAGCATGCATATCGACTTCGGACAAATTAATACCGGCCATGGAACGTTGCAGACGCGCCATGTGTCGATCCCATTCAAAAAATTTCCGAGAATATATGTGAATCACTTCGTAAACCCCATCGGCAAAGAGAAAACCGCGATCATCAAAGCCGATATGTGCCGTTTTTTCATCAATCAGGTTACCATTTAGATAGACCATCATCACGAATAGACCCCTTTCCTTGCCGCCTCTCCTATTCCGCAATGGTACGTCAACGACATCGGCCTAAAGGCCGGAGCTTGGATCCAAACTCCACCGCAATTCGAGAAAACGGTTAGCTTTCTCGCTTTGGCTTCCGCATCCGACCCATCAGGGCTAGCTGAGATCGGATGAAGGTAAATTGGATAGGAAAGTCTCGGTCAAGACGTCATTAAATTTTCACGCGTCCTTTATAAATTACACCCCGAACCGGATCAATGGTGACAAGTTGATTACTATGTAGTCGTTCCATAGCCCCCTCAACCCCCACTATCGCCGGTATTCCCATGGTGACTGCAGCCACTGCTACATCGGAGGTCCTGCCATTGCGTTCCGCGATAATAGCCTTGGCATGCGAAAAAAATTCCTTCGCATCACTATCATAATCCCTCACAACCGCAACATACGGATCTTGGGGCAATGATTTGAGATCTTGGGGCTGAAAACATACCACCCCGGTCATCGGTTCACCGTAACCCAGTCCGGCTCCCATTAAAACAGGACTGGATACTGTTTCCACGCGAACCATATTAGTTGTCCCAGGAATACCGGCAGGAACTCCGGCAGTCAAGATCACGAGATCGCCGTCAGCTACGTAGCCATATTCCACGGCGGCTTCAATCGCTTTATTCACCATATCGTCCGAGTGTTCCGGGTCATCCGAGATGATGGGGAATACTCCCCATGTCAATTTCAGGCGACGCATCACCCGTTGTTGAGTGGAAATTGCGATAATGGGAACGCTGGGACGGGAGCGGCTGACCATCCGTGCCGTGTACCCTGTAGTGGTTGCAGTCAAAATGGCTCGGGCCCCCAAACTCTCCGCCATTTCGGCCGATGCGCGGCTGACTGCGTCTCCCACACGCAAAACCGAAAAAGTCCGGGAAGTCAAAAACCCGCGACGGTTATCGGCGTCTTCCGCAATTTTCGCCATCATTTGCACCGCTTCTACCGGATATTCCCCCGAGGCGGTTTCGGCCGACAGCATGACACTGTCCGATCCGTCCCAGATGGCATGAGCCACATCCGAAACCTCGGCGCGGGTAGGGCGAGGAGCATGAGTCATTGACTCCAACATCTGCGTCGCGGTCACAACCGGAATCCCTAGTTCATTGGCTTGACCAATGATGTCCTTTTGCAGCCAAGGCACACGTTCCGGAGGGAGTTCGACTCCCAAATCTCCCCGTGCCACCATGACACCGTCAGATACTGCCAGAATTTCCGCCAAATTTTCGACACCCGCACGATTCTCAATTTTACTGACAATAAAAACATCGGAATGGTGGACTTCAAAAAATTTGCGGATCTTGACAACATCTTCTGCCGATCGGACAAAAGAAGCAGCGACAAAATCCACGCCTTCTGCGATACCCATTGACAAGACCGACCGGTCGGTATCTGTCAAAATATCCAGTGGCCAAGTCATGGTCGGCGAGCTCAATTTTTTTCGATTTTTCAGAATTCCACCGACAACCGTTTCCATTACCAACGTATCTACATATTGCTCGGCACATCGCAGCACAATGTTCCCATCGTCTACCCACAATAAATGTCCCGGTTCAATCATGGAAAAAATACCGCCCCACGTCACACCCCCCTGATGACTGGACCCATCGGGGCGAGCACTCAAAACAAACCGATCTCCCACCGTCAGTTTCAGGGATTGATTTAAGTGTGTGAGCCGAACTTCAGGTCCGCAGGTATCCAACATAATACCAATCTCGGTCCCAACCTCCCGAGAAACCGCACGAAGACTCCTTACCCTTTCACGATGGGTTTCGAGATCACCGTGGGACAAATTCAAACGCGCCACATCCATTCCCGCGTGGATCATCTCCCTCAATAGCTTCGGGTCATCACATGCGGGACCAATAGTGGCCACAATTTTTGTGCGTCTCACTCGTGGAACTCCCTTTCGTAGTTATCGTAACCGACCAAGATGTTCGGCAATGATTTCGGTTGCCTCTTCTGCTTCGCCTTCAGGAACTTGGATTTCAATACTGCCATGATCATTAGCATCCAGTTCAACCGTCTTGAGGTGGACTAACACTCCTTCATTTTGCAATATGCCACAAATGCGGTCGGCAATGGTTTTGGTTGGAGCAATATATACGACAGTCCACATCCCTGTACCCTCCTGCCACCTTGTTTGGTCAATATAGGTTAAGCATACAATGGACAGGCTGTCATAACAACCGTCAAACTGTCCATGGAATCATACACAAAAAGGCCGTGACATGCGACTTAAGATTCCTACCACTCTAAGGGACTTTTTTGCGCAGGTTTTTCTGAAGCCATCCTAAAGAGTGACAATACGGCCGCGACAATGGATAAACCCGCCAACAGATAGAGAGCATAACGAGTAGACGGGATCCAAGGACCTTTCGGCCCGCCCGGGCTTTCAACGCCCGCGTGAATCCGCAAGAACAATGCCAGCACCATTCCCGACAACGCCGTACCCATAGCCATTCCCAATGATCGCGCCATATTGAGAATACCCCCGCCTACTCCCAGACGCGATGAGGGCAGACTGCCCATAACTGACGAATTATTTGGCGGAGTAAAGATTCCCAGTCCTGTTCCTAAGAGAATCAATTCGACCACCGTCATGGCGACATTGGGAGAAATCGCGACCGTCCGTGCCAAAAGCCAGGCTGCCAATCCGGTTAATGCCATGCCGGAAGTGGTCAGAAGACGAGATCCGTAACGATCGGCCAAGGCCCCGGATTGGGGTGCCGCCATGGTCATCCCGACAGGCACAGCCGTGAGAATGAAACCTGAAATCACCGAATTGTACATAAGAACGCGCTCAAAGAAAAATGGCATCAAAAACAACACGCCAAACATGACCAAATAGGACAAAAGCCCCGTAAAATTACCGATACTGAAAACAGGAATCTTGAAGAGTCTCATGTCTACCAATGGTGCTCGGAAAGACAATTCGCGGAATATAAATCCAATGAGCAATAACACGGAGGTCGCAGACATTCCCGCTATAATGGGAGACGACCATCCTAAGCTGTTGCCTTCGGTTAAATCCAGCATAACCAATATTAAGAACGGGGTTAGTAACAACGTGCCCCACCAATCAAATGTTGTATTACGACGAGTCAGTTTATCTCTAGGCAATATCATGGCAGCCATGATAGTACCAATAAGGCCAACCGGAACATTCACATAAAAAATCGCACGCCATCCAAACAACCCTACTAAAGCTCCTCCGACCGCCGGCCCCAACGACAAACCCACTGCCTGGGCCGAACCTTGAAAACCAATTGCTCGTCCTCTAACCCGGGGCGGCACCGTCGCCGTAATAATAGCCACGGAATTGGCCTGAAGCATTGCCGCCCCCGACGCCTGGAAAATTCGCGAGACAATCAGCATCGGCAAATTCATTGCGGCCCCAGAGGCTGCAGACCCGACGATAAAGACAAGAAACCCGAAGGTATATAAAGGCCGTCTTCCCAAAATGTCGGCCAAACGGCCAAAGAGAGTCAAAAGCGTGGTTAGTGTGAGCAGATAAGAGATGAGTACCCAACTCACTAAAGATGCGCTTGAATGAAAATACGTGCTCAACTCCGGCAGGGCAACATTCACAATACTCGCGTCCAATGCCGCCATGAAAGCACCGATGCATACGGTCGCAACCACCAACCACGTGTAATTATGGCGCGAGGTAAAGCGTTTCAGTGGCAGCGTTTTCCATATCTCCCGCAAGCTCGTGACTCTCACCATCTTTGCACGCTCCGATTGTGAATGTGTTCTCAAATAAACTCAATCTCGCTGCCCGCCGAGAATCCGATAAGTCCAGAATTCCCCTCGCCCTTCTCATCACAGCGATAACAATATATAATGCCATTAATCAATCCGACTCACCACGATGATCCTACACTGTAATTTTCGGGGGTTTGACATGCCTTTTGATGCGTTCTTACTCGGTCAGTTAGCCCACGAATGGAACATACGATGGAAAGATATGGAAATTAACTCCGCGTGGGCCGACAAAAGCCGTGTCATCATGCAAGGCTGGAGCCCCCAAAACCGCAAAACTGTTCGTCTCTTAATAGCATTTACTCCAGGATTCGCGCGCATACATGAAACCCAACATCGCTATGACTTGCCAAAGGCCACTCACCCATTATTTTCACGCTTTTTACCCTTTACCATTGACCGGGTGTTCACTTCATCGTTTGACCGAATTCTGTGGTTGGCTGTACGTTGGAGCGATGACTGGGGCCAAGTGAGTACCGGATATCTCGTGATTGAGCTCACGGGGCATGTAAGCAATATGGTTATCCTCGACCGCGATCACACTATTCTGGAGTCTTTGCATCATTTCCAAGATAAGAACCGAAAACGTCTCATTCGTCCGGGCACACCTTACCGCTTACCCGAACCTTTGCCCCATCCCTGTCAAACCCATCAAACTCGGGATCTATCTCCGCAAGTTCGGAAACTGCTTCCCCATGACGAATCCTGGCCTTTGGAGAGCTTATGCCGACAATATGAGAGTGCCTCCCTGTCATTTTTTACATTACACCGCGATGATCTGACAGATATATGGGTTTTCCCTTTGATCGGATTTGCAGTTGAACCCACGAACCAACCCGATGCAGTCTTAGATGAGATATTTTGGGCGAAAGAAATAGACCGCCTAAGAACCAATCTCCAAGATCAATTGATCTCCCGCTGGCGAGACCGGGTACGTCACCTTCGGGCAAGATTGGTTGAGAGCCGCGTGATGGCACAAGAAAACGGTGAAGCGTGGAAAGAAGAAGGGGATCTGTGGCTGGCATACCAATATCACTTTAAAGACAACAAAGAAACTGAAGTGCCGACATTTTCGGACCCTTCAAGAACGATTGTGCTTAACTTGCCGGAGGCCAAAACGCCGACAGAGATGGCTCAGGATTGTTATCGCCAATATAAACGAATTAAGAACCGTGTTGCCGCAGGCAAACGGTTAATGGAGATTCTGGAAAACGAATTGAATCATGCAGAGCACTCTTTAAACGAGGCCGAAGAACCACGTTCCATTGACTATTATCGCAGTCAACTCAAACGCTTGGCTCCTGCCGAGGGAGCCAAGGGGCAGAATAATCTACCATTCCGGCGCTTTGTCAGTCAAGGCGGCTTTGAGATTTTCGTGGGAAGAAACCGTGAAGAAAATCAAGAATTGACTATGAGGCGGGCTCGTCCCGATGATCTGTGGTTTCATGTCAAACAGACATCCGGTTCACACGTCGTACTGCGGACCGGAAAACGTCAAGCCAACCTAGAAGATCTGTTGGATGCTGCTCATCTTGCCGCCTTCTACAGTGCCGCCAAACATTCTTCCACTGTCGCTGTGGACTATACCAAGCGAAAATTTGTCCGCAAAAGGCCTCATGCCGAAGCCGCCCAAGTGTTATACGAACGAGAAAAGACACTGTATGTTACCCCCAATCAAGAGAGGTTGAGACGGTTGGGAGCTACTCACGATAAATTGCTGGAATAACTCTTTTGGGTTCAAACACTAGAACTCGTCTGCAAGGCTAATCAGAGACAAGCCCTGGCATCGCATTCTATTGTTTGGGCAGGCTCAAAGGCACACCCTGCCGACACAAACGGCACTCTTCCGGTAACCAAGTTTCGATACCGGGAATATCCACCACAGAAAAAAATGGAATGCGAAAGGGCGTCTGTCCGTCAAACGAACGGTTGACTAATGTGGCCACCGCTGAAACATGAGCACCTTGTTCCAAAACGGCATCCCGAACCTTGAGAATAGAGCTGCCTGTGGTCATCGCATCTTCAATGATAATCACCTGTTCCCCCGCTTCTAGGCGAAATCCTCTGCGAAAGACCATGATGCCTGTCTCGCTTTTTTCCGCAAATATCACCCGCGCATCATCTCTCATCGAAGCCAAGGCATAAGCGGGGATGATGCCTCCCATGGCCGGACCGACTATCGTATGGGCATCGATATCTTTCATTTTATCCTGAAGTATGGCTACCCACGGCTTGAGCCGTTGAGGATGTTCAGTTAATCGCGCAAGTATAAAAAAGGTGTCGCTGTGCCGCTTGGTTGTCAAAAGAAAATGGCCCCGTAAATAAGCGCCCAGATCCTGCAAGTCTTCGAGGGTTCCTGGCTCAATCATCACAACATTCTTCCTTTCTCTATTCAAATTCTCACTTCCTCTCGGTATCGGCCGTCGATCTGTCACCAATGCGTGAGGGGTTCTATCCACGGAATTTTCATTATTCAAAGAGCCTCTGTTATGAAAACAAATGCTTGGCATTGTGGCTGATGGGACCCTGCAATATGAACGGTATCCATTGGGACATAAAAATCCGTACCAATGCCGATCTCCACTCAACCGGGAGATGATGACCGCATAAAGATCTCACCGAGGTGTTCTGAGAGCACTGTATGAAATGCTATGGATACGAATAAATATTCATCAAGGACCCTTTCTTGGCAGCAATGCCGCAAGTTCTTGATAGACTGCTTCCGGTTTCTCGGCAGCTAATAAAGTCCTGCCGATCACTAAATCTGTCGCGCCCCACAAAAGCGCCTGATCTGCTGTAATCACGCGTTTTTGATCATAGAGCGCTTCTTGGGATCGGCGAATGCCCGGCACAACAAACCGAGCATCGGGCCAAAGATCGGTAAACTCCGGCAATTCTTGGCCAGAGATTACTACTCCTTGTAGTTCTGCTTGCCGGGCGATGCGCACTAACCGCTTTATGTGATCCGACACCGATCCCTTAATCCCCATTTGGGCTAAGTCTTCACTCCCGAGGCTCGTTAACACACTGACCCCGACAATATCCATAACATGACTGGCTTCTTTAGCGGCCTCACACATTTTGGCGCCGCCCGCCAAGTGAATGGTCACCAGGTGAACGCCAAGTTTGTCCAACTGAGCGATGGCACGGCCCACGGTACGTGGAATGTCATGCAATTTAAGATCTAAAAAGATATGCAATTCTTTCTCTTCGATCCATTGGCGTAAAACTTGCGGTCCGATACGATAAAATAATTCCATGCCCACTTTGTAATGGCGGTGTAAAGGAAAGGTCTTCATCCATAGTTCCGCTCCTTCTTGATCCCCAACATCCAATGCGATCCACAATCTGGCTTTGTCTCCCGCGCTCCCACTCTGCTCACTCATATCACACTTCCTCTTCTTTGCACGTTAGACTTTTGGCCTTGCGGCAAGGCCACTCCCACAACTTCCCGTAAGGACGCAAATCCACAGCTTTGCAACACGTCAGGCAATTCCCTAATGATTTGGTTCATGCGATCCGGATGCTGAAAAGTGATTGTTCCCACCATCACCGCGCTCGCCCCGGCCATAAGAAACTCGATGACATCCTCCGCATTCTGAATACCTCCCATTCCGATGATGGGAATCGTCACCTGTTGGGCGATTTCATATACAATTCGCAATGCCAAGGGCTTAATCGCAGGTCCCGAGAGTCCTCCCGTGATACCTCCCAAGGCCGGCCGTCTTAGGCCAATATCAATGGCGAGGCCGAGTACCGTGTTAATAGCGGAAATTACATCCGCGCCGGCCGCCTCCACTGCTTGCGCAATGATTACGGGAGATGTGACATTTGGAGACAATTTCACCAGAAGCGGTAAATCCGTGGCGTCCCTGACGGCTCGGGTCACGGCAAAAGCCTGGTCGGGATCTTGCCCGAACATCATTCCGCCCTCTTTGATGTTGGGGCACGAAATATTGACCTCTAAAGCATGAACCCCATCTTGATTGGTTAAACGTTCAGCGACTTGGCGGTATTCTTCCACCGTGTGCCCAATAATGTTCACAATGATCTTCGTGGGATGGCTGCGCAATAGCGGCAAGTCTTTCTCGATGAAGGTCTCGACCCCGGGATTCTGGAGCCCGATGGAGTTTAACAGACCCATGGGCGTTTCCCAAACGCGGGGCGGCGGGTTTCCAAGCCATGGCTTGGGCGAGACCCCTTTCACGCTGACTCCTCCCAAAGCACCTATATCGACAAACCGAGCGTATTCGGAGCCGAACCCGAAGGTTCCTGAGGCGGCGATAACCGGGTTTGACAGTTTCATCCCCCGCGGTAACTCGATACCCAAATCCGTCACCACATCATCTCCTCTCCTCTGAAAACAGGACCGTCCGTACAGACCCTTCGGTAGGACAAACCGCAATCCCCAACCGTTGGTACGACGCAGGCTAAACAGGCACCGATGCCGCACCCCATCCGCTGTTCCAATGCAAGATAGGTTATCGCCCGTCCCGCCGCTAGACGGCGAACGGCCTGAAGCATAGGAATCGGGCCGCATGCGTACACTTGTGCCTCATTATGATTGTCGAGCCACAACGAGAGAGGATCCGCCACATTCCCTTTCTGTCCTTTGCTGCCGTCATCAGTCGTGACAATCGGTTCAATGCCCAATTCCTTAAAGTCATTCTCCATTACCACCCACCCTGCCGTGCGGGCTCCGATGATGATTTCGGGTCTATCCCCTGTTAAATGAGACCACTTCTGAACGGCGGCAAAAAGCGGGGGAACACCAACACCCCCTCCTACCGCGGCCCAGGGTTTCATGGGATCCGGTGCAGGAAAACCATTCCCTAACGGTCCCAGAACGTCCAGCTCGTCCCCTATGGAGCGCTCCGCCAACCACCGGGTTCCTGAACCCACTACTTGAAACAAGAGTCCTACCAAATCATTCTCCGACTCGATACGTGAAAATGATATGGGCCGACGCAACACACCCGGAGTCAGAATGTGCGCAAACTGTCCCGGCACTGCCCTAGCCAATTCCCGGCTTTGGAGAATCAATTCGACGTGCCCTTCGGCCGCTTGAGTACGCGCGACAACAGGGCATGTTAACCGCTTTGCCTCTTCCATCCTCTTATCTCACCTGCCCTACCCGCAACCATTCGTTGAGTGGATGCACAGAGAATGTTTGCCGTTGGCGCCCTTTCAGAGCTTCAATCGCAGCTTGGACCGTATCCAGCGAAGTAAAGCAGAGAATTCCCTGTTCAACAGCGGCTCGGCGAATTAGGAAGCCTTCCCGTTCTTGGTCCCCGCCCACGGTAATCGTATTAATCACCAAATCAAATTGGCCTTGGTGTATGAGATCAACCAGATGAGGACGCCTGTCGCGAAGCTTATACACCGGCGTAGCGGGAATTCCTTGCGCGGACAGCATGGCTAAAGTACCCTGAGTAGCGTACAGCCGGTATCCGAGATCGGCAAGTTCTCGCAAATACGGCAATGCTTCTTGTTTGTCCGCATCGGCTATCGTCACTAAAATTCGTCCCCCTCCGGGTACGCGAAAGCCTCCCGCTATTAAGGCCTTATATAATGCACTGGAAAAATCGCGGTCTATTCCCATCACTTCGCCTGTTGACTTCATCTCAGGATCCAATATGGCATCGACTTTCCCCAGTTTGGCAAACGAAAATACCGGCATTTTTACGGAAAAATAGTCGGGGAACGTGAGAAGTCCCTCACCCCAACGCTCATCAAAGTGCCCGGTAATACCGGCTTCCATTGCCAAATCGACCAAGGGAACACCGGTAGCTTTAATCACAAAGGGGACAGTACGGCTGGATCTGGGATTAGCCTCAATGACATAAACCTGATTATCTACCGCCACAAACTGAATATTCAGAAGGCCTTTAACCCCGATTCCCCGACAAAGCTTAACAGAAATGTCGACCACTTGGTCTATAACGGTTTGTTGAGCTTTAACGGGTGGAAGCACCGCTAACGAATCGCCCGAATGCACCCCGGCGCGTTCCACATGTTCCATAACCGCAGGAATTACGACGCGATGCCCGTCACTGACAACGTCCACTTCCAACTCCAAACCGTTCATGTAGCGGTCCATCAATAATGGCTGAGAGATACCCATTTCATGATTTTCTTTCAAATATCGCTGCAGTTGGACCAAATCTTCCACAATTTTCATGGCACGTCCTCCCAAGACATAAGAAGGGCGAACCAAAAGTGGAAATCCGATTTTTTCACAGGCAGCGAGAGCTTCGGGTATGGTTGTCACCGTCAAACCCGGCGGGCGTTGAATCCCCAGTTGCTCCCCCAGACGATCAAACAGTTCTCTGTCCTCAGCCGCTTGCAGTCCTTCCCAGTTCGTCCCGATGATTCTCACGCCATGTTTTGTCAGCGACTCGGCCAAATTGATTGCGGTCTGTCCTCCAAATTGCACAACAACGCCGTCAGGTTTTTCCCAATCAATGATATTTAACACATCTTCCAAGGTAATCGGCTCAAAATATAACCGATCCGATGCGTTAAAGTCGGTTGATACGGTTTCCGGATTGTTATTCACCATAATCGCTTGGTAATGGAGTTTTTTCAGCGCATTTAGCGCATAAACGCTGGCCGCATCAAACTCAATGCCCTGACCGATACGAATAGGACCTGAGCCAATCACCAAGATCTTAGGGCCTGCCAAGGGTTCAGCCTCATTTTCATCCTCATAGGTTGCATAATAGTAGGGAGTCTGAGCCGGAAATTCGCCCGCGCATGTATCGACCATTTTATAGCTGGGGAGAACACCCAGCTTTATCCGCTGGGTTCTAATCTCGTCCTCTGTCTTATTGGTTAATTCACCAATACGGTGATCTGAGAATCCCCGCTGTTTGAGTTCCCTTATCCGTTGGGTCCAATTGCTGGGATGTTGCAGAATCCACTCTTCATCCCGAACAATCCCCCGCAACTCTTCAACGAACCACTGGTCAATCGCCGTTCTTTGGACGATTTCCCGCACTGTAAATCCTCTTCGGATACCCTCAACGACGAAGAACAACCGCTCATCGGTAGCGAATTCAATACCCTTCCAAATCTCTTCGTCACTCTTTTGAGCCACGTTTGCACCGTCTAGCGACGTACGCTTGATTTCCAAGGATCGCACCGCTTTTTGCAAGCTGCCGGCAAAGGTTCTGTCAATGGCCATAACCTCTCCGGTCGCTTTCATTTGCGTCCCCAGTTGCCTATCTGCATTGGGAAATTTGTCAAACGGCCAACGCGGGATTTTCACCACCACATAATCCAGAGCCGGCTCGAATGCTGCCGTGGTGTTGACCGTAACCGGATTAGCAATTTCAGGCAGTGTAAGCCCCAACGCAATTTTTGTGACAATCCGGGCAATAGGATAACCGGTGGCTTTGGAGGCCAGTGCACTGGATCGGGATACCCGGGGATTGACCTCTATCACGCGATATCGCCCATCCGGATGAAAGGCAAACTGAACATTGCATCCTCCCACCACTCCCAACTGGTCGACGATATCGATAGCCGCCGTACGAAGCAGTTGATACTCATAATCACTTAAAGTTTGACTGGGGGCGACGACTATGGAGTCGCCGGTGTGAATTCCCACCGGATCCATATTTTCCATGTTACATACCGTAATGGCATTACCGAGATGATCTCGGATAATCTCATATTCCACTTCTTTGTATCCGGCAATCGATTCTTCCACCAATACCTGAGTAATGGGACTTAAAGCCAGGGCATGGGGCAAGCGTTCCAAAAGTTCCTGATCGTTGGCAGCAAATCCTCCGCCGGTGCCCCCAAGGGTGTATGCGGGACGAAGGACCACAGGATAACCGATCTCCTGGGCAAACACAATTCCGTCTTCCAACGTTCCCACCGTGCGGCTTCTGGCGATGGGATAACCCAAGCGAAGCATTAAATTCCGAAACTCTTCACGATCTTCCGCCAGCTTTATCGCCGACAGCGGCGTTCCCAAAAGAGGTATACCGAGATCCGTCAGCACGCCTGTTCTTCCCAGTTCGGAGGCCAGATTCAGGCCCATCTGCCCACCCAAGGTGGCGAGCACGCCATCCGGGCGCTCCTTTCCCAGAATATAGGCCAGAAAAGACACGGTTAGGGGTTCGAGATATACCACATCGGCTACCGACAGATCCGTCATGATCGTGGCGGGGTTGCTGTTCACTAATACGACTTCCAACCCTTCTTCGTGCAATGCTCGGCAGGCCTGAGTTCCCGCATAATCGAATTCGGCGGCCTGGCCGATAATAATCGGTCCTGATCCAATAACCAAAACCTTATGGACATCCCTTCGCTTAGGCATCAGCTACCTCTTTTCGTCGCATAATCATCTCCACGAATTCATCAAACAAGTAATGGGAATCCCAAGGTCCGGGTCCCGCTTCCGGGTGGTGCTGCACAGTCATGACCGGCTTTTCCTTATGTTGAAGCCCCTCCACGGTTTGATCATGCAAATTGGTGAGCCGAATCCGATACCGGTCAAGAAGGGGAGCGGGATCGACGCTATATCCATGGTTTTGTGAAGTAATCAGTACTTTTCCGCTCACGTGATCCAACAAAGGATGGTTAGCGCCGTGATGGCCAAACTTCAATGGGTACGTGCTAGCGTTTTCTGCTAATCCGATCAACTGATGTCCTAAACAGATGCCCAAAGTCGGGTAACGATCGATGGCACAGCGGACCGGATCCAAAAGCATCCCAAAATCACTGGGGTTCCCGGGGCCATTGGATAGCACCACACCATCCGGTCTATAATCCGTCAATTCCCGGACAGTGGTTGTAGCCGGTAAAACCGTAACCCGGAAATGACGTTCAAGGAGTTGGGCCATGATGGAATTCTTCGCTCCGTAATCTATGACCACAACATGTGGTCCCTCCTCTCCCAAAGTGTAGGCTTGAGGGGTTGTCACTTGAAAGACACTTTGAGAAAGATCAATTTGACTCAAGTATTGCATTTTGTCAGATTCCGGCATATCAACCCGTCCCAACACTGCATGCTCGGTTCCCCTGTTCCGAATGTGTCGTGTCAAAGCCCGGGTATCCACACCTCTGAGTCCGCACTTGTGATAACGCTTCAGGTACGAATCAAAAGTTTCCGCTCCTCCAAAATGAGAGGCTATCTGCGCATCTTCTTTGACGATCACGGCATTGGGCCACAAAAACAGCGACTCCGCTGCCTCGGCAAATGTTCCGTAATTGCCGATTAAGGGATAGGTGAGGACAACAATTTGCCCGAAGTATGACGGGTCGGTTAAAATTTCCTGGTAACCGGTCATGGCTGTATTGAATACCACCTCCCCCGCCGCCGCTTGACTGACGTCACCGATCAAATTTCCCTCAAAGCGTGTACCGTCTTCAAAAAACAGCGCCCCTCTCATTTGAGCACCTCCTGGTCTCGCATTGTCCACTCCCCTTGTACCATTGTGGCCACAGGCCGTCCTTGCAGCCGTGTCCCTTGTAAGGGAGTATTCTTTCCCCGCGAGTAGAAATTCTTCCCGTCCACAATCCATCTCACTTGCGGGTCGATCAAGGTCAAGTCTGCCGAGGCTCCCGGTATCAGTCCGGGGTAATTTAAACCCAACACTTGGTGTGGTCCCAGAGTCACACACCGAAACAAATCTAAGGGATCCAACAAGCCGTCTCCAAGAAACACACTGAGAATTGCTCCCATAAAGGTTTCCAGTCCACTAATGCCGAAAGGCGCTTCATTGTATGGCAGTGTTTTCTCATCGTGATGGTGTGGAGCATGATCCGACGCGATGACCGGGATCAGTCCTTGACGCACCGCTTGAATCAACAATTGCCTTGTCTTCTCGGGCCTTAAGGGAGGATTTACTTTTGTGACGGGATTAAAGTTCCACTCCCGAATCGCCGCATCCGTTAACAATAAGTGATGTGGTGAGACTTCGGCCGTGACTCTGAAATTGTGGCGTTTGGCATAATCCAGTGCTTCTAAAGAGCCCTTTGCCGAGACATGGGCTATGTGAAGAATTCCTCCTGTGAGTCCGGCCAGTTCGACATCGCGCCAGACCATAACTGATTCGGCTTCCTCAGGTATGCCACTGAGTCCCATTTGCTGGGAAACCGACCCTTCATGCATGACCCCGTTCGCCACCAATTCCGGCTCCTCGGCATGTTGTATGATGGGACGGCCAAGTGTCGTGGAGTAGCTAAGGGCTGCACGCATAACCCCCGCATCAATCAATGGACGGCCGTCATCCGAAAAACCTACGGCCCCAACTCGCGCCATTTGATAGAGATCTGCAAGTTCTTTCCCTTCCTGCTGTTTGGAAATGGACCCGATGGGAAAAATATGCACAAGACCTATATTTTCCGCTTGCTGTTGCTGCCATTGTATGAGGCTTGGAATATCTATCACAGGAAGAGTATTCGGCATAGTACAGACGGCAGTAAATCCGCCTGCCGCCGCAGCGCGGCTGCCCGAAAGCAAATCCTCCTTATGTTCCATTCCCGGTTCACGAAAATGGACATGCATATCCGTTAGTCTCGGGACCAGCCACAGTCCTTGTCCGTCCACAATCGAATAGTCTCTTGGTCCAGATGTTTTGCCGATTTTTTCTCCCGTGACATATATATCTTCGATACTGTCAACATTCCGAAAGGGGTCAATGACGCGAACGTCTTGGATAATCCATCCGGTTTGCTGCTTACTCATCCAGTCCACCCCCCAGTAAACGAAACAGGACGGCCATGCGCACCGCTACACCGTTTCGTACTTGTCGCAAGATCCACGACCGAGATCCGTCTAAGATATCCGAATCGATTTCCACCCCACGATTCTGAGGGCCTGGATGAAGGACAATCGCGTCAGGCTTTGCCCACGACAATGTTTGACGGGTAATGCCCCACCTTAAATGATATTCCCACAGTGAGGGAAGCTCTTTGGAATTTTGACGTTCCTGTTGCAACCGCAGAACTTGTATGACATCGGCGTCCACCAATGCTTGGCGTAAATCGGTGGTGATCTCCACACCGATTTCTTCATAGCTCTCGGGCAAGAGCCAAGGAGGCCCGACTAAAACAATGCGGGCCCCTAAAGCCAAGAATACCCAGATGTCGGAACGGGCTACCCGGCTATGCAGCACATCACCGACTATGGCCACTTTTAAATCCCTCAAAGAGCCTTTTGCCTGGATAATGCTCAGCGCATCCAGAAGCCCTTGGGTCGGATGCTCGTGACTGCCATCTCCCGCGTTGATCACGGGAATATCCAAAATGTCTGCCAGTTGTTGAGGAACTCCCGAGACTCGGTGACGAACAATGACTCCGTCCACAGCCATTTCCGACAAGTTTCTGGCAGTGTCCCATAACGTTTCGCCTTTTTCTACGCTGGATCCCGACTTTTGGACATTAATCACGTCCGCGCTGAGATATTTAGCGGCAAGTTCAAATGAATTACGAGTTCTGGTGCTGGGTTCAAAAAAGAGGTTCACAACCGCCTTCCCGCGCAATGTCGGTACTTTTTTGATGGGCCTATCCAAAATCTCCACCATATTCTGAGATAAATCGAGCAAGTTTTCGATATCCGGCGTGGAGAGACTTTCTAGATCCAATAGATTCTGCATTATTCTTTGGCCTCCACCCCATTCATTTTTTCCACATAGACCCGGTCCATATCATCGAGCTCTTTGACTTCAACGTGAATACGTTCCATACGGGAAGTGGGAACATTTTTTCCCACGTAATCCGCACGTATGGGCAATTCTCTGTGCCCACGATCAATTAACACGGCCAATTGTATGGCTTGGGGTCTTCCGAAATCCGAGAGGGCATCAAGTGCCGCTCGCACGGTTCGTCCTGTAAACAACACATCGTCGATCAAGACGATCGTCCGTCTGTCAATCATGGAGCTTCGAATCGAAGTGTGTTTCAGGGGTGAAAATGGCCGGTCTGCCAAATCATCGCGGTATAGCCCAATATCAAGGCTCCCCACAAGGGGAGCCCGATCCTCAATAAGCTTCAGATTTGCCGCAATCCGTGCTGACAACGGCACTCCCCGCCGTCTAATGCCGACTAAGGTAAGATTGCTTACCCCCTGATTATGTTCGACAATTTCGTGGGCAATCCGCATGAGGGCCCGGCGGATTGCATCCTCATCCATCAAAAGCGCCCCGTGTTTCACGATTTTAGCCCCCCTAATCTCTGCGAGAAAATCTATGCCGGAATAGGATTTCATGGTGTGAGGCTTGGGAAAGCAAGTTTCTCCTCCGAGACAAGCCCAGAAGACCACCCACTTTGAGCGTCCGAACAAAAAATGCTCTAGCCACCCGCAGGCTAGAGCAAAAAAACTTGGCAATTGCCCCTTCCCAGCCTCACGGGACTGGTATTAAAGGAAGTGTACCCAATTCCTATAATAATTCACCAAATCTCATCTGTCAAAGACAAATCTCACGGCTTTTTCCGGGCATCCGCCATGCTCCAAATCGTCCAAACTTGGTTTCTGCGTGTAATGTTTACCGGTTTAGGCGGATTGTGATACGGTAATATTGGGAAATGTTTTCACTCATTTCATTTTATATCAGAAGTTCACTTAGGAGGCGCGCATGGCGAATCACAACCATAACCATAATACCGAGCTAAAAAAATTATGGCGGAAAACCGGGATTTTGATTCTCGTCCTATTCATCATCGGTGTCCTCTTGGCCATCCTGGTTGATGTCGCCAAAGGCCCTTTGCACCTGTCCAAATCGGTTGCAGATCCCATCAAAGCTTTAATCGTTCTTTTGATTGGCGGCGCCATTTCATTCCTACTCGAACGGTATCTCTTTCAATTAACATCCCGCACGATTGGCCCTAAAAGCACTACTTCACTGCGTTTCGTCATTCGGCTCTTCCTGTTTTTCGCGGTCATATTAGCCGTCTTGGCCGCCTTTGGCGTGGGCCTTTCCTCCGTTGTCTTTGGGGGCGCATTTGTGACCGCCGTCATTGGCTTGGCCGGGCAAACTCTCTTTAGCAACCTGATTGCAGGCATTGCGTTACTCATTTTCCATCCCTTTGAAGTGGGCGATCGCGTAAACTTTGTGGCTTGGCAATATCCGATATTAATGCCCTCGTTTCCCCACGAATCTACAAAGCCAACCTACTCCGGCAACGTCATCGACATTTCACTCATGTACACCACTGTACTGACTGATACCGGCCCCCTTATGGCCGTTCCCAACGGCACAATGATTCAAGCTCTGGTGGAGAATGTGTCCCAGGGTAAACGCCGCACCGTCAGGATGCGTTTCGATGTAGATATTGCCGTGGATCCTCACAAGTTTATGCCGGAAGTCCAAAACGTGCTGCGGTCTCTGGGATTTTCTTCTTCACCACGAATCATTGATGTCACTCCGATCAGTTACTCCTTGCTCATTGTCGCCGAAACCTCATCTCCCAACGACGATGACGTAAGGGATCAAATTATGTCCCGAATCGTACCGCTTGTGCAAAGTTCGCCCCGAATGACACCGGGCCAGGCTCTCGGCAGTGCCGATCTCAAATCAGATGATAAATCCTAAGGCTTGGTGCAAAAAAGATCGAGTGCTAAGAGGTTTACAAGAGTCATCACGGCCAAAAATCTCATCAGCAACGAGGCGTACGTCTCCCTTAACTGGGGACAAATGGCTCTAGTCCCGAGGGGGATACACCCAAAAACACAACGGCACATTCAAAAACGGATGGAGAAAGGCCAGGACCCATGGCATGCAGCAACTGCCCTGTGCCTTGCCGTGATGATGGGCCGTACAAAGGATCTCCTTCCACCGGATGACCCACCGCACTATGGGCGCCTCGATCACGCTGAACTTGCCTGACGTGAATCATTTGCGAAAGTTTCGCCTTTGCTTCTTGAGTTCGGGCCAAAATCAGTAATCCGGTCGTATCCCGATCAAGACGATGCACCACCCCAGGCCGAAAATCTTCCGCGGCCACAGGCAACCATGGCAATAATCGGTGAACCACGCTGTCGTCTTCATCCCCGGGACTAGGGTGCACCACAAGTCCACGGGGCTTATTCACAATCGTCTATTTAGGTTTCCATTGAGAAATCACGCGATCTAGCCGATCGTCCGCCCAATCCTCTCCAATTTGATAAGTGTCAGGAAGAGACATCTCCATGTTTGTCCTGTCTCCAGTAGCAATAAACCAAAAGCCCCATTCCCACCACAATTGCGGAATCAGCCAAATTGAAGAACACAGGCCAATCAACGATATGAATATAATCAATCACCCGGCCCCAGATAATACGGTCCCACAGATTCCCCGCCGACCCTCCCGCCAACAGGCCGAGAGCAATGACCATCAGCCAGGGCATCCGCGGATGCCGGGCCGTATAGACAAAAATACCGGCCAATAAGGCGAGTGCCACCAAAATAAAGAGGGGTGTTCCCCCTCGCAATAGGCTGAATGCCGCCCCATTGTTCAAGACATAAGTCAAAGACAAGACAGGTGGCAACACGGGAATACTTTGGTCAGGAATCATCATGGCGGCAATGCGGGACTGTATCATCAAGTCCGAAACAAATACCACGAAGCCAATAATCCCAATGCCCCATCCCGATTTAGACATTTACTGCCTTCCTTTCAAGACACCATAACATCGCTCACATAAATCCACATGATCTGGATGTGTGCCTACGTCCGGAGTGTAACGCCAGCATCTGTCACATCGACTCCACGCTGTCGGTTCAGCTTGGCACACCACGTCTCTTCCCTTGTGCACATCTAAGTCGGCGACCATTACCATTTCTTTCAGCAATTCCCTGTCATCGGTCGAAAAGTCCAAATCATCCTCGGACACATTCAAGTGTACCATCGCTTCCAAGGAATTGCCGATGGTCTTGTTCCCTCGGAGTTGTTCCAAAGTCTTTAAGATGACTTCGCGGTACGCCAGCAAACGGCTCATGCGCCGAGATTCTGCCTGATCATAATCTATGACCCATAGCCGAGGCCAGTGTAACAGATGAACCGACGGCAAAGCGTCCTGCGACTTTGGCATGATGTCACTCCGATCAGTTACTCCTTGCTCATTGTTGCCGAAATCTCATCTCCCAACGACGATGACGTAAGGGATCAAATTATGTCCCGAATCGTACCGCTTGTGCAAAGTTCGCCCCGAATGACACCGGGCCAGGCTCTCGGCAGTGCCGATCTCAAATCAGATGATAAATCCTAAGGCTTGGTGCAAAAAAGATCGAGTGCTAAGAGGTTTACAAGAGTCATCACGGCCAAAAATCTCATCAGCAACGAGGCGTACGTCTCCCTTAACCCGGGACAAATGGCTCCAGTCCCGAGGGGGATACACCCAAAAACACAACGGCACATTCAAAAACGGATGGAGAAAGGCCAGACGCATGGCATGCAGCAACTGCCCTGTGCCTTGCCGTGATGATGGGCCGTACAAAGGATCTCCCTCCACCGGATGACCCACCGCACTGAGATGAACCCGAATTTGATGGGTTCTGCCCGTGTCCAGAGTCAATCGCAATACACTGTAATCTTCCCATTCAGCCATGGTCTTATATCGAGTCCGAGCTTCCCGTCCGCCGCTTATGACTGCCATTTTCAAACGATTTTGGGGATGACGTCCTATGGGCGCCTCGATCACACCCTCGGCCTCAACCATGTGGCCGTGCACCACGGCAATGTAATCACGCCGAACTTGCCTGGCGTGAATCATTTGCGAAAGTTTCGCCTTTGCTTCTTGAGTTCGAGCCAAAATCAGTAATCCGGTCGTATCCCGATCAAGGCGATGCACCACCCCAGGCCGAAAATCTTCCGCGGCCACAGGCAACCATGGCAATAATCGGTGAACCACGCTGTCGTCTTCATGCCCGGGACTAGGGTGCACCACAAGTCCACGGGGCTTATTCACAATCATCAGATCGTCATCTTGGTAAACAATCCATGTTGTGTCCGCATATGTAGGCACCATGACCTCTTTAGCGGACTCATCCGGAATCTTTCCGACAGAAATGACATCTCCTTCTTGAACAATCGTCCGTCCTTTAACGACATCACCATTAAGTCGAACATTTCCCTTCAGAATTTGCCGGGCCCAAAAAGTTCTCGAATATTTAGGTTGCCATTGAGAAATCACGCGGTCTAGCCGATTGCCCGCCCAATCCTCTCCAACATGATAAGTGTCAGGAAGAGACATCTCCATGTTTGTCCTGCCTCCAGTAGTAATAAACCAAAAGTCCCATTCCCACCACAATTGCGGAATCAGCCAAATTGAACACAGGCCAATCAGTGATATGAATATAATCAATCACCCGGCCCCAGATAATGCGGTCCCACAGATTCCCCGCCGACCCTCCCGCCAACAGGCCGAGAGCAATGACCATCAGCCAGGGCATCCGCGGATGCCGGGCCGTATAGACAAAAATACCGGCCAATAAGGCGAGTGCCACCAAAATAAAGAGGGGTGTTCCCCCTCGCAATAGGCTGAATGCCGCCCCATTGTTCAAGACATAAGTCAAAGACAAGACAGGTGGCAACACGGGAATACTTTGGTCAGGAATCATCATGGCGGCAATGCGGGACTGTATCATCAAGTCCGAAACAAATACCACGAAGCCAATAATCCCAATGCCCCATCCCGATTTAGACATTTACTGCCTTCCTTTCAAGACACCATAACATCGCTCACATAAATCCACATGATCTGGATGTGTGCCTACGTCCGGAGTGTAACGCCAGCATCTGTCACATCGACTCCACGCTGTCGGTTCAGCTTGGCACACCACGTCTCTTCCCTTGTGCACATCTAAGTCGGCGACCATTACCATTTCTTTCAGCAATTCCCTGTCATCGGTCGAAAAGTCCAAATCATCCTCGGACACATTCAAGTGTACCATCGCTTCCAAGGAATTGCCGATGGTCTTGTTCCCTCGGAGTTGTTCCAAAGTCTTTAAGATGACTTCGCGGTACGCCAACAAACGGCTCATGCGCCGAGATTCTGCCTGATCATAATCTATGACCCATAGCTGAGGCCAGTGTAACAGATGAACCGACGGCAAAGCGTCCTGCGACTTTGGCAGATAGTGATAAATTTCCTCACTCGTAAAAACCAAGATCGGAGAAATGATCCGTACCAACACCTCGGCCATATACTTTAATACCGACAAGGTTTCCTGTCTCAGGGGATCGGTCAAGTCTAAAGTGTAAAGTCGGTCTTTGATCACGTCTAAATAAAAACTCGAGAGTTCCGTTGTGAGTAATCGCACCAGAGTGTGCACAACTTGATGAAACGCATAGTTTTCATAGGCCTGTTGTGCTTCTTGGGTCCACGAGTTCAAAACATTGACTACCCAACGGTTCAAGGGGTCATGAACAGCCCCTTGGGAAAAAGTATCAACAGTACCTACGTTTCCCAGGATGAACCGAAACGTATTACGAATCTTTCGGTAGCTTTCCGCCAACTGACGAAGAATTTCATCCGAAATCCTCACATCATTACGGTACTCGGAACTGGCCACCCATAGCCGCAAAATGTCTGCGCCATATTGCTTGACAATATCCATGGGATCGATGGTATTTCCTAATGATTTATGCATCTCCTGTCCCGATTTGTCGAGAACCATACCATGGGTCAAAACCATTCGATAAGGTGCCTCTCCCGACTCCGCCACAGCGGTTGTAAGAAGACTGTTAAACCAACCTCGATACTGATCATTGCCTTCCAGTACCAGATCGGCAGGCCAGCTTAAGTCTCGGGATCCTCCCAACACCGCCGCTTGACTCGACCCGGAGTCGAGCCATACGTCGAAAATATCATGTTCCTTCTTCAGTTTGTCGCTGTGGCAATGAGGACAACGGTAGCCGTCCGGAAGAAAATAACGGGTGTCTTGCCGCCACCAGCTATCGGCCCCCTCGCGGGCTATAATCTCTGCCACATGACGAATCAAAGGAACGTCCAAAATGGCCTCGTGACAGTCTTCACAATAAAACGCGGGAATTGGAACCCCCCAGACCCGCTGTCTGGACAGACACCAATCTCCTCTATTCTCTACCATTTGGCGCATACGTTCTCCGCCCCAATTCGGATCCCACTTCACCGGGTAGGTTGCTTGGATCAAATTGGCTCTCAGATGCTCCACCGATAAAAACCATTGTTTTGTCGCCCGGTATATCACCGGGTTTTTGCAGCGCCAGCAATAAGCATACTGGTGCGCAAAATCGTCCTGCCGGATTAAATGTCCCGCCGCCTTTAACTCCGCAATCACACGGGCATTGGCTTCATGGTAGAATAACCCTTCCACCACAGGTGTCCCTTTGATAAAACGTCCCTGATCATCAATCGGCTGCACAACGGGTAGATGGTATTTTTTAGCGACTTCAAAGTCTTCCATACCATGCCCGGGGGCTGTGTGCACCAATCCGGTTCCGCTGTCGTTTGTCACGTGTTCCCCAAGGATCACGGGTACATCATGACCCAAATAGGGATGTTGAGTGAGAATGCCCTCCAATTCCTTTCCGCTCCAGGGCCCAAATAGGCGACAAACTTCCCAATGCATGAATTCAATCAGTTGGGATGCCAGATCCTTCGCCACTAAGACACGACCGTCTTGCTTGGTTTCCAATACCTCATATAGCAAATCGGGATGGACGGAAATGGCCACATTTGCGGGAATAGTCCAAGGAGTCGTCGTCCACACGATAGCCCTGGTTTCGCTCGGTATCAGACCCATATTGTCCGATACCGGAAAAGCCACATATATGGCATCTGAAAGATGGTTGTGGTATTCGATTTCACCTTCCGCCAAAGCGGTTTCACAATGAGGACACCAATAGACCGGACGCAAGTCACGATAAATGAGGCCTTTATCGACCATCGCTGCAAACACATCCAGTTGGACTCCTTCATATTCAGGGCTCATAGTCACGTAAGGATGCTTCCAGTCTCCCAACACGCCGAGACGTTCAAATTCCTCGGTCATAGCATGAATATAGTGCGCAGCAACCCGTGCACATTCCCTACGCAAGGCGATCGGCTCAATTTGATGCTGAGACACACCGAGTTGTTTCAACGCCCGCATTTCAATAGGCAGTCCATGGGTATCCCAACCGGGGATATACACAACATCCCGCCCCGCTAAAGACCAGTAGCGGTTTATCATATCTTTCAATACTTTGTTGAGTGCGGTGCCGGTGTGGATGTCCCCATTGGCATATGGCGGGCCGTCATGCAAAACAAACTTGGTTTGATTTGCCCGTTCTTTTCGCTGCATCTGATACAGGTCCATTTCATTCCAGTCCAAAAGTCTCTGGGGTTCCTTTTCTGGCAAATTAGCCTTCATCGGAAAAGAGGTCTTAGGCAAATATAACGTGTCCCGATAATCCATAAATGTCCCTCCAACCAAAAATAAACGCCCCATGAAAAGGGACGTTCACACGCGGTACCACCCTTGTTCCCAATGCTTTCACATGCACCGGACTCTCACATGCATAACGGGCATCCCCGGCTCGAACTACTGAAATTCATTCAAGCACTCATGGGTGATGAAATCGTGAGTTCTGTCCCGGTTTTCACCTGTATCCCGGTTCGCTATGCCAGATACTCCACGACTCGCGTCCCAATCATCGTTTTCATCGTGTAACGTATTTTACCACATTTCACAACGAGAACAACTAAGCTCTAGGTTTCAACCGTGGCTTGCACTAAGGATGTTTCCACCAACCGTAACTGGGACTCCAGCAAACTTTTCACCTGCGCCCGAAATTTCTCGGTTTCATAACGCAACTGAGTTAGTTGCGTTTCCGTCTCCCGAGCCCTGGATTCAGCCTTGCGAACTATTTCCTCGGCCTTAGCTTCGGCTTCCCGTACAATCAACTCGGCTTCCTTCCTGGCTGCCACTTTAACCTCCTCTGCCGTTTGCTGGGCAACCACGAGCGTATTTTGCAAGGTAGCTTCCAGTTTTCGGTATTGTTCCAATCGTTCAGTCATGCCCGAGGTATTTTCTTTTAGCTCATCATTCTCTTTGATGAGCGCCTCATAATCTCGAACCACTTCGTCAAGAAACTCGTTGACATCATCTTCGTTATACCCGCGAAACCCGTGCTTAAACTCCTTATTCACTATATCCAAGGGTGTCAGTGGCATAAAATCCTCCCGCGCCTACAGCGTTGCCAGATATAAAAATATTTGTGCCAGCACAAAGGCTGCAATATCCACTAAGAAAAACGCAATTAAAGGGGACAAGTCCAACATGCCCACCAACGGCACTCTTCGGCGAATCGGGGCCAGGATGGGTTCAGTGAGTTGTGTCGAAATATACGACGCCTTGTCCCACAGCCCCGCCGACCGAGGAGGAAAAAAGCTTGCGACAATCCGAATCATCAGCACGACATAAAACACATCCTGCAGAATGTGCACCGTATCCGCAAGGTGCCAAAATATCACGTTCACTTATTTATACTCCGGGTCCATCCCGGAGTCTCTTCGTGATCTTCGCTGGCCACTTCTACGTTATTGGGCGTAATCAAGAAAATATTATCTCCTACCTTACGCAATCCGCCATCAAGGGCATAGGCCACACCCGACAAGAAATTGAGCAGTCTTTGACCGGCACGCTCTTCCGCTAAATCCAGATTAACAATCACCGGCCTGCGACCTTTGACTTGATCTGCGATGGCTTGACCATCCTCTAAGGTCCTAGGGTGCATTACCACTACACGAAAGCCTCGGGAGCCAGGCAAACTGACAATACTGCCGCGCTTCTTCTGAGGCACTTCGTCTTCCCAATCGGAAGCGGCCGCAACTTCTTGAGTGTCCAGTTCCTCCTCTTGCACTTCCTCAAGACCAACAAAGTTAAGAAATTTCCCGACGATACCTGATTTCACTCCGATGCCCTCCTCACATTACTCCCGTTTTTGGCCTTGCTCCGAACAGCTCGGCACCTAACCGAATCATCGTACTTCCTGCTTCCAGAGCCCATTCATAATCCTCAGACATTCCCATGGACAACTCAGTAAGAGGAGCCCAGGAAAACCCTTCTTTTTGAGACATTCGCCACAATTCGCCAGTTTCCTTCATGAGATCACGAATTTTTTTCTTTTCCGAAGAACTTTTGTCTGCTGATGCCGGAAAAAGTACCATTAGTCCCACGAAAAGCAAATTATGCCACTGCTCCGCTTTCGCCAAAAAGGATCTCACATCCTCAAACACTAGGCCGGTCTTTGCTTCTTCCCTGCCCGCATTGACTTCGAGCATCACCGGCATTGTCACATTTAACCTCCGATTCAAGGCTTCGGCCACCCGTTCACTGTCGATACTATCAATGCCGTCAAACAGACCTATGGCATATTTTACCTTGTTGGTTTGCAGATGTCCAATCATATGCAAAGGCACTGCAGACTTGGAAACATATTTAGCTTGGGCCTCCTGAACTTTGTTCTCGCCGAGAAGATGCACCCCCGCTTCGATGGCGGCCTCTATTTCACCTAATGTTCGCATCTTGGTGGCGGCCATTAATTTCACGCCTTCTCCCGGGCGCAATTGGTCGATTCTTGCCAACACGCGGTGAACATTGTCCCTTATCGATTCATACATATAAAACCTCCCATACGACCGCATTTTCCTTGATCGCGGCGATACGAGAAAAATTGGTCTTCATGACAAGCAGTACACAAATGAGAAATGTCGATATGGGTTTCGGGTACACCCGCAAGAACCAATTGCCTTCGGTTCGCTTCCCATAAATCAAGAAAATAGTGTCCTTCTCCATGAGGGGTTAACGGAGCTTTGTTTCCCATTACCTGAAAAAATTGGTTCGCGACCTTACCGTCGACTTCATAACAACAGGGACCAATCGAAGGGCCGATGCCGATTTCAATTTCCCGGGGGTCAATTCCTTGCTCTTTCAACTGCTCCACTGCGGCGAGCTGCACGCCCTTAACGGTTCCCCGCCAACCGGCATGCAAGAGACCCACGATGTTGTGGGATGGTACGGAAAGAAAAATTGGGACACAATCCGCAAATCCCATTCCCAAAACGATATCTGAATGCCGCGTCAAGAGACCGTCCAGTCCAGATAAAGCGTCAGCAGAAGTCAAGGCCCCTTTAGAGGCATCGATATCCGAAGCCCATCCTACCTTATTCTGATGAACCTGTTCAGCCATGACCAACTGAAATATATTTCGGCCCATCATTTCCATGACTCGGTAGCGATTCTGGGTGACATCTGTGGGCAAATCCATGACATTAAACGACAGGTTCAAAGTATCAAAGGGAGAAGCGGATACGCCTCCTTGGCGCGTCGTAAAAATAGCATGGACATCTGCTGTAGCTTCCCAACTGACAAAACGGGCATCTGTGTGCACCCACTGCGTCATGAAAGACCCTGCCACCTCAATTCCTGCAACTCACGAGATAACCAGTACCGTCCTTTCATTTTAACACAGGTTTGGAATCTGTCTTGCTTTGAGAGGGGATAGAAACAGGATGAAAAATTCTCTCCGGTGAAACCGTAATGATTTTGGGCGTGTCAAAAAGCACCATGCGCCGGTGGGAAGAGGAAGGGTGCATCAAGTCTGAGCGAACACCCGGGGACATCCTCGGTATCGTTCCAAGACTTAGGCCTGGCCAGATGGTTCATCATCCGATGCCCACAGCAGGGCGCGTCCATGATCAACAAGCCGATTGGGAACGACAGGAGATTTTGTTTCGGAATTCTGCACAAGAAATGGTTGGCCACACGAAGTGATTCGCGATTTAGGATCGAGCCTCAATTACCACAAAAAGGCGTGAAGGCACTATTACAGCGCATGATGCGCAATGATGGGAAAGGGCTCGTCATCACTCATCAAGACCGGCTGTTGCGATTTGGGGCCGAACTGGTTTTGCCATGTGTAAAGAGTTCCAGACGAATCCGTCATCGTCAACAAGTCCGAAGTCTCCGATTATGAAGACGAATTGACGCAAGAAGAAGATGTGTTGGAAATCATTACGGTGTTTTCCGAGAGACCATGCCAAAGGCAAGAAAATGTCACGCCGAGTATTCTTGTGGATGCGGAGCATTTTGGCAGAACGATTAGATTTTAAGACAACGGCGAGAGATTCTCGCCGGCTGGCGGTGGCGTCAGCATATACGAGTCAGGAATGTTCGCGCTGTGGGTTCACGTTCTCAGATAACCGCACAGCAAACCATTTCAGGTGCCTCAATTGCGGCAGGGTTGATACGGCAGACGGCAATGCAGCGAAGGTAATTGGGAAACGTGGCGACGATCCCGAAATACGTCCATGAATACGTTTCAAATCAAGCGGATATTGGATCGCAGAGGCGCAGATCATGGGAGTAATCCCTGGTGCCGGTTGTGAAACGGGTGGGCTCCTTCAACTAGTCATCACCGTTAACGGCCAGAATCCGGCTTAGAGATTCCGTGATCTCGAAAGCGGAGAGCGAATAATCGGTAGAAAGCAAGCCCGAGTACATTGAGGTAAGTTTTCTGTAACGGGACAGAGGTCTAAAAATCCAGTCCATCGCAATAGAATGTGAAGGACTCTTCGGGGCAAATATAGTCGCCTCCTTGGAAAATGGGATCCGAAAGGATTCCCATTCTCTTTTCAGAGGCGACTCGCCCAAAACTGCACCGATAATACGACTTCAAACCCTAAGAGATCGTGATTGGCAACTCTCAACTGTCCATGGTTGCCGCTGATGGCTGCTGCACTTCGACCAAGATCACATCCTGTCCTATTTTTCGGATTTGATCCCAGTTAATTACCGTATCCCTTTCCCGTCCAAACAACCCCAAGAAGTGCCCCGATCCGAGAACGATCACCGATTTGATATGTCCACGCTCAAGGTCCAACTCCAGATCCCCAACAAATCCCAGCCGACGGCCATCCGTGACATTGACCACGTCTTTAGTCCGCAATTCGGAGGTTTTCAGCATTGGCATCCCCCCGCTATACATTATGAACGGCAACCAGAGGCTAGACGAAAACCCTTCTGCCTATTACATCCATCCCAGGAGATGATTAACAATAGGGGGCATAGACCAATTGACACGCAATTGTCCGGAATGAGGAATATGCGGTGGAGAAGGAACCTTCACAGGCACTGCGGGAATGGGAGGAGTTTTCTTATTGTGTGTCACCGGCTTTTCCACCGTAGCCTGCCCCTGAGCTCTTGTGGCAGGGACAGCCACAGCATTGCTCATGTCGATAAAGCAGAGGGAGGGAAATAACACACACCACCAGTTGTGGCCCTGACCTTTTCCTAAAACGACCAAGAGTGCTTGGTACTTCCCCGCGGGAAGCACCCAGGTGCCATAAACTTTCGTAGGAAAGTCGGTTTTGGTGAGGGTAACGTGCGCTCGGTACGATACATGATTCGTCACAAGGACCTGATTGGCGGCACGGGTAATCGCCTGTTCATGCATTTGAATTACATGTTGTGCCTCTTGACGTGTTTTAACATGGCTCAATAACGGATCCAAGGTAGCCAGAACACGGTCCCTGACGTCCAATTTGATGGCTTGGTCCACCGGATTATCAGAATTGGCAATCACACGAAACCGAATCACGTGGGGAAGGCGGATAGGCTTTTGTGCCAGCTGCCGATAGGATGGGTAAACGAAAGAACCGGAATGCATTCCCAATGGTGCCCCCAGCAAGCTGACCATGAACATGCTAATCACAAATTGTTTAAATCCGATCATCAGATGTACTTCCTCATATTTTTCAAAGCCGCCTTTTCCAATCGTGACACCTGTGCCTGGCTGATGCCTATCTCCTCCGCCACTTCCATTTGGGTTTTCCCATCAAAAAACCGCATCGTCAGAATCATCTTTTCCCTTTTCGTCAATCGCCTCATCGCTTCTCGTATCGCAAGACTCTCCAACCAATTTTTGTCATGATTTTTTTCGTCACTAATCTGATCCATAACAAAAATGGGATCGCCCGCATCATGATAAATCGGTTCAAATAGAGAGACTGGTTCCTGTATGGCATCCAGCGCATATAACACATCTTCACGCGGTACACTCAGTTCTTCCGCAATTTCTGTAATCGTCGGTTCTTTGGAATAGCGGTGTACCAAACCATCACGCACTTGCAGCGCTTTATAGGCGATGTCACGAAGAGATCGGCTGACCCGAATCGGATTATTGTCTCGCAAATAACGCCGGATCTCACCGATAATCATAGGCACCGCATAGGTCGAGAATTTTACATTTTGTCCCAAGTCAAAATTATCGATGGCTTTCATGAGCCCGATACATCCAACTTGAAAGAGATCATCGCTATGTTCTCCTCGGTTTTGAAACCGCTGTATGACAGACAACACTAAGCGAAGATTGCCATTGATCAGTTCATTGCGTGCCCCTTCATCGCCCGATTGCATCACCGAAAACAGTTCTCGCATTCGGGTATTGGTCAATACCGGCAGTTTGGCTGTGTTGACACCAGGGATTTCGACTTTGTTCAGCGGCATATTAGGTTGCATTCCTCCCCGGAGTTGTATCGATAACCGACTTTATTGAGCAGTATCACCAAAGCAGAGGGAGGATATACGCAAAAACTCCGTTACATACCAATTTTTGGTATGTAACGGAGTTTAGATCCCCCGAAAATCGAAGAATCAAACTTTTTGATTATTCCATGCGATGAAATTCCCGACGCAATCGCTTAATAATACGTTTTTCCAACCGAGAAATATAAGATTGACTGATTCCCAGTGAATCTGCCACCTCTTTCTGCGTTCTTTCGTATCCGTCCACCAGCCCAAAACGCAATTCCATGATGCGTCTTTCCCGCGAGTTGAGCTTGCTTAACGCTCTTTTGAGCATCGACTTATCGACCTCATCCTCGAGTCGCTTGTAAATGATGTCATTTTCCGTTCCCAGAACATCGGACAAAAGCAGTTCATTACCGTCCCAATCCACATTCAATGGCTCATCAAATGACACCTCGGACCGAATCCGTGAATTGCGACGCAAATACATCAAGATCTCGTTCTCGATGCACTTAGATGCATAGGTGGCCAATTTGATCTTCTTCTCGACATTGAACGTATTCACCGCTTTGATTAATCCGATGGCTCCGATAGACACTAAATCCTCAATCCCAATACCGGTATTTTCGAACTTGCGTGCAATATAGACAACCAAACGCAAATTGCGTTCGATCAAGACAGAGCGAACACTATCTTCCCCGCTCCCCAATAGGGAGAGCAAATTGGCTTCCTCGTCTCCCGTAAGGGGCGGGGGCAGAGCCTCACTCGAACCCACATAATGTATTTCGACATCTGACGGATCCACAACCAAAATCGATGACAAGATCCGACGAACACGGTGAAACCACGACGGATTTTGTTGCGGCTGCCATTGTGCAATCATGCACCCACCCCTTCATGATTTAATGTAATGATGCAGTCCGGTGAAACCAGAGCAAAATAAGAACCTTCGACCGACACGCTAACATTCGTTAGGGCCAAGGTCACCGGCGTCAAAGAATACCACTTGTCCTGAAACCGCCCCTGGCCTTTATCCAAGGCCACCACCGGCAACATTCCGATGCCGCCAATGGACTGATAGCGTACACTGCCCAAACGTCCTTGCCATTCTTCGGGAATCGTAATCGGACTACCGGCCAAAAAGGATGAGACCCACGCCAAAACCGACCCGGGCAACCATTCAATGGCCTGATTCACTTCCAGAACAATAATGGGTCGCCGTAATACCGGGTCCCGCATTCTGTTACCGGAATCCCATAAACACGGCACGTTCAGAGTTTTGTTGGCGAGAACCAAACGGACTTCACCGTATTGGGAGACACCCAAGTACTGACGGATTCGCCCTCGCGGCAAGTAATGTCCACTCGCCCACAAGATAGTGGGGACAATCGTTCCGATCAAAAGCCACGACGGGAGACCCAACCTGGGAGCCCACGTTAGTACCACTAAGGCTAAACCCCCGGCAAGAATGGTGATGATCAAAAAGACACCATAGGCCTTGAGCCAGACCCGCCAGGACAGTCGTTCAAGAGCCATCACAAGCATAATAAAAGGCCAAAACATGACGATTTCCCACGGAACAGCATAAAAATTTTGCATCAACAAAACCCACAAGGTTGGCAGAATTCCCAAGGCAGCAGCCAACGCCAATCGCCACGCACGGGGAGAACGGTCTAAAAGAACGACCGTCAGCCGTAACAAGGACCAGTCCATGACAAAACTCACGGTTAACGTGCCCACTGCACTGATCATAGGCTCATCCCCTTGAGCTCATTAATAAAAACCCATCAAATGATTATGCGTCCCAGATGTAGGGTATGTCTGACGTGCAGTATTTTAAGGACAATAGAATGCAAAGGCTGTCATTTTACTGGAATTAACTTGAAAACTTACCGACAAAAAAGAGCCATCTTCAAACGAAGACAGCTCTTTGTGCCGTATGATTCTCGTTTTGGGTGTTATGGACGGAATTTAATTTCTGCGCCGCAGAAATGCTGGAATATCAAGATCATCGTTATTGGCAAATGGCTTAATTTCCACTTCTTCGCGTTCTCTGGCTTCAGGTTCGGGACGAGAAATTATTCGATCACCCGAGAACCCGGTGGCAATCACGGTCACGCGCACTTCGTCTTTCAATCCTTCGTCAATAACGGCGCCGAAAATGATGTTGGCTTCCGGATCTGCCGCTTGGATAACAATCTCAGCCGCTTCGTTAACTTCAAACAGGGCCAGATCGTTTCCGCCGGTTATATTGAGCAATACGCCCCGGGCCCCGTCAATGCTTGTTTCCAGCAAGGGGCTGGAAATGGCTGCTTTAGCCGCTGCCGAGGCCCGGCTCTCTCCTTGGCTCACCCCCACGCCCATGAGGGCCGAGCCCATCTCCGACATAATCGTCTTCACATCGGCAAAGTCGAGATTAATCAAACCGGGCACGGCAATAAGGTCCGAGATGCCCTGAACGCCCTGGCGCAAAACATCGTCGGCAATGCGAAATGCTTCCATAATCGATGTGCGCTTTTCGACGACTTGCAGCAAACGGTCATTGGGAATTGTAATTAAGGTGTCCACCTTGGCTTTCAAGGTTGCCGCGCCCTTTTCGGCGAAGGTTTGACGTCTTCTTCCCTCAAATGTAAAAGGCTTAGTTACAACCCCGACCGCCAAAGCTCCCACCTCTTTCGAAACCTCAGCCACTATAGGAGCCGCACCGGTTCCGGTACCCCCGCCCATTCCCGCCGTAATAAAAACCATATCAGCCCCTTTTAGCGCATCGGCAATTTGTTCCCGGCTTTCCTCGGCGGCCTTGGCACCGATTTCGGGGTTTGCTCCGGCGCCCAATCCTTTTGTCAGCTTGGTCCCTACCTGTAACCGGGTGGGTGCCATTGACAAAGATAATGCCTGAGCATCGGTGTTTATTGCAATAAATTCCACGCCTTTGAGTCCGGCCTGTATCATCCGGTTCACGGCATTGGTTCCACCCCCACCAACCCCGATGACCTTGATGACGGCAAAGTTTTCCGCCGATTGATCAAATTCCAGCATGCCAAATCCTCCCCATATCCGAATGCACTTGGTCTATCCCCACAAATTCACCCAAAATTGTAAAATTCGGCGCCACAACGTTTCCGGCTCCGGTTCCAACTTGTTTTGCGCCATGGCTTTCGCTACCCCGACGACTGTCGCATAGCCCGGGCTCTTCGAGAGGTCTGACAATCCTCCTAGTCCATGAGGCGTACCTATGCGAACCGGCCATCCCCATCGCACTTGCAAATGCGAATCCAGTCCTTTAAGGAGCGATCCCCCGCCAGTCATCACCACACCGGCAGCCGGGCCCTTCGTCCATTCAATTTTTTGCAGTTGTTTTTCGACATAATCCGTCCATTCCTCAATGCGGGCAGCAACAATCTCTTGAAGCTCTTTCAGGGGAATTAACTTCACAGCTTGGCCACTTACAGCCCGCACCTCTAAGGTTCCCTCTCGTTCCGATCCCACGGCAGCATGCTCCAATTTTAGTCGTTCGGCCTGTGTCGGAACAACCCCAAGGCCCATCGACAAATCCGCCGTGATAGATTCACCCCCTAAGGGCACAACACCCAAGTGTTGCACATGTCCCCCCCGGTACACAGAAACACCGGTCGTTCCCCCTCCGATATCAAGATGAACAACCCCCACTTGCTTTTCGTCGTCCGAAAGGACGGCATTGGCTGAAGCCTCGGGAGCGGGAACGAAACTGGAAACGCTCAGTCCCGCAATACTGATCACATGACGCAGGTTCCGAATAACCGTGTTCAGCCCCGATACAACAAACACTTCAGATTCCAGGGTGTGAGCAACCATACCTACAGGATCTACCACGCCACGAAATCCGTCAACAGAAATTCCGCGCCGAATGACTCGAATAACTTCCCGATCATTTGCCAGAGAAACATGAGCCGCCTTGATCATCACTTGTTGAAGATCTTCAGAACGAATCACACCCGTTTTCAGCGCAATCTTAGCCTGACCGGGAACCAGCATAAGATGGTCGCCATTTATCGCCACCCCTGCCTGTGTCAAGGAAGTTCCTGCCATGCTATTGGCCCGGTTGGCAGCATCTCGGATGGCGAGAGCAACGCGTTCAATCTCAAAAACCAGTCCCCGGCGCATCCCGACAACCGGCGTCGCTGCAATCCCCAAAACAGCCACTTCTCCATCTGCCTTTGACTCTGCAACCAATGCGGACACCTTGGTGGTTCCCACGTCAAGAGCGAGCATCAGACTGCGTTTAGGCACATTACACCTCCGGCACATAATATCGACGATCGTTTCTTTTTTCCTTTTCTCGTTTGTTGGTCCATATTCCTGCATTCACGCAAGGGAATAAGAGAAAATTGTCTGAATCCACGGAAATCCAGATACCCCCATTTATTTTGGAAAGCCCAAATCTAAGGGTTTCATTTGTCGACGCATTTTGTTCCATCCAGTCCCGCCCAATATGAATTCCAATCCGCTGGCGATACATATGAAGGATCATCTGGCACGGATCTCAGCCCCCAAAGAGCGAAGTCTTTGATCCAACTGTTCATAACCTCGTTCTATAATTTCCCGGCCTCGAATGACACTCTCCCCCTGCGCCATTAAAGCAGCATTCACCAAGGCTGCGCCGGCTCTCAGATCCCGAGCGCTTACGACCGTACCATAGAGCGGGTGTCCACCGTAAATAAGAGCCACACGCTGATCGGCCACAATTTGTGCTCCAAATCGCCTCAATTCGGCCGCATGTCCCAAACGGTTTTCGAAAACCCTTTCGGTAATAAGATGTACCCCTGGCACCTGCAACAGAAAGCTCATAAACTGGGGCTGAAGGTCGGTCGCAAACCCGGGATAAGGGGCAGTAGATATCGATATGGGATAGGGTTCAAAAACGCCGCTACTGACGATATGCACGGTTTCCGCGTCAATCTCCTCTACCTGCACACCAATCCCCTCGAGACGGCTCCACAAGCCCGGCAAATGATCGACCATACAATTTTCCACCACCACATCACCTCCGGCTCCCGCCACCGCCAAAACAAAGGTTGCCGCCTCAATTCTGTCCCCAATCACGGTATGTTCCGTAGCCCCGAGCTTTTGACAGCCGGTAATACGAATATCCGGGGTCCCCGCTCCTCTGATGGTGGCACCCAGTTTTTCAAGAAATTGGGCTAAGTCCACAATTTCCGGCTCCATGGCAGCGTTGCGAACACGAGTTTCACCCTGAGCCAGCGCCGCAGCCATCATGACATTTTCGGTGGCGCCCACACTGGGAAACGGAAAGTGCACATCGTTGCCGACCAATCCGTCCGTTCGCAATAAAGTGCGGCCCTCTTCGTCACAAATGCGGGCCCCTAACTGCTTTAAGGCGTACAAGTGCCAATCGATTGGCCTTTGCCCAATCGCACATCCTCCCGGTTGAGTGGCTTCCGCCGACCCTAGACGGGCTAACAATGGCCCAAGCAAAAAAATCGATGCCCGCATTTCTTGCATTAACTCGGCAGGTACCACATAGTTATGAATAGTTCGTGGATCCACAAACACATCCGTTCCGTGCCGCTCCACCTCGGCTCCTAACGATCTGAGAACTTGGCTCATGACCCGAATATCCCGCAAGTCCGGAACGTCATGGAGTATCACCGGACGGGTTGCAAGAACCGTTGCCGCCATAATCGGCAAAGCCGCGTTTTTGGCACCGTTTACTCGCACGGTTCCTTTAAGCCTGCGCCTTCCCCGTACCACAAATTCTCCCATGTTCCCTCGCCTCCTCCCTCTCCTGGACCAATCCAGCGCAATTCCGGCTGAAGCAGAATCAGGTAACGCTGGAATACACGGCATCGAATCCGTCGCATCAAGGCTAAAACGTCGCAAGCTCTAGCCCGTCCCCCGTTTACAATAAAATTGGCATGCACCGGTGAGATGATGGCATCACCAACGCGCCATCCCTTTGCCCCAATACCGTCAATCAATCTACCGGCAAATTCAGGTTGCGGATTTTTGAAAACACTTCCTGCATTCGCATGGCCAACCGGTTGTGTATTTTTGCGGTAATTCATAAAGTGTTGCATAGTGCTCAAAATCTCCTCGGAATTACCCGATTTCAGTATCATGCTCGCCTCTATGGCTATCCAGTGATGCTCCATAAACCGGCTTTGGCGGTAAGCAAACCCCGCTTCCGCGGCATTGAGGATACGTAGTCCGGTTCCCGGTTCCCATATCTTGATGTGATCGACCACCTGAACCATTTCCGAGCCGTGGGCGCCGGCGTTCATGACCAAAGCCCCGCCTAATGTTCCGGGAATGCTCACCGCAAATTCCAATCCCTTGAGGCTGGCTTGATGAGCCTTATGGGCCAGCTTGGTCAATAAAACACCAGTACCGGCCGTCATTCGCAGACCTTCAACGCGGACATCACGCAATGCACGGGAAGTGGATATTACGACCGCATCAAGGCCGTGATCGGAAACCAACAGGTTTGTTCCTTGCCCCAAAATGAAATAAGGAATTTGATTCCCGTAAACCCAATTAAGCAGCTGTATTAGATCCGCCTCGCAACTCGGTTGCACATACACCGTGGCGGGACCGCCAATTCGAAAGGAGGTGTGCCGGGACAGTGGTTCATTTTCCATTACTGTGCCGAGATTGAACTCGCGCAAGGCGTCAATCACTTGGGTCGCGTTCATTTGCGCTCCTCCTAATGTCGTGCCGCGTCACGGACCACTTGGGCAATCCTCTCGGATGCAGAAGGATCATAAATCGACAAAGCAATCGACGCCATTTTACCACGGCGCTCCCGATCTTGAAGCATGTCAATTAATACCTTTTCTCCGCGGTTGGACAGTTCGGATTCCTCTATAAGCACTCCCGCATTGCGGTCGGCTATGACCCGAGCGTTTTTGGTCTGATGGTCCTCACTGACATGAGGTGAAGGAACCAAAATTGATGGAAGCCCAAAAGCAAGACAATCTGCAATAGTCATGGCACCGGATCTCCCCATAAATATGTCGCTGACGCGATAAAATTTTTGAATCTCATAAAAGTATTCGAACACTTGTACTTGTTTCGGATTCCACTGCCCAATTTTCGCCATTTCCTTCTTAATATCGGCAAAGTATCGAGATCCGGTTGCCCACAACAACACCCATTGGGGATGCTCGCGCAACTTCGGCAAAAATTGCAGCCAAAAGTGATTAATGGCTTCCGCTCCCTGACTTCCGCCCGTCACCAAAATCACGGTTTGATCGGCTTCAATTCCCATTTTCTGCCGTAATTCTTCGCGACTCTCCCTCACCATAATCATCACCGGATTAGGCACTACCGCCAAGGTTGTTCCCTTGCGAAAATATTGTCGAGCCTCTTCGAAGGGCACAATCACCGTCCTTGCCCGGGATCCCAGGGTTCGGTTGGTAAATCCCGGCCACACATTTTGTTCTTGCACAACCAAAGGAATGCCAAGAATAATGGCTCCCAACCCCACCGGCCCCGAAACGTACCCCCCCGTCCCCACCACGACGTCCGGCTTAAAGCGGCGTATATGCCGGATAGCCTCCAAGGTTCCGGCTAGTGCAGTGAAGACTCCTCTTAGCTTGCCATGAATGCCTTTCACCAAGAGTCCCTGCGCATGAATGGGAGCGAAAGCAATGTTTCTACGAGGGACAAGCTCCTTTTCCAGACCATGGCTCGTTCCAATGTACAACACCTCAACCGAACCCAGTAGATTCTTAATGGCATCGATAATGGCCAAAGCCGGGTAAATATGCCCTCCGCTGCCTCCGCCTGCTATCAGTAAGCGCATGCCTTCACAATCGCTCCTCCGTCCAACTTTCCTCAACTCCTGCGACCACTTTTAAGTTATGCTAACTGTCACATCCCGTGCTTACTAATATTTAGAAGAACCCCGACACCGGCCATGCTGAGAACGAGAGACGATCCCCCATAACTGATGAAAGGCAGCGTAATACCTGTCACGGGGAGTGTGGCCGTCACCACCCCGATATTGATGACCGCCTGAATCACGATCATCGTCGTCAATCCTGTTGCCAGTAAGCTCGAATACATATCCGGAGCACGCATAGCAATACGATAGCCACGCCAAGCCACAATCATAAACAGGACAACTACTGACACTGTGCCCAATAATCCCAGTTCTTCACCCAAGATGGCAAAGATAAAATCGGTGAAAGCCTCCGGCAAATATCCCAGGGCCTGCCGGGAATACCCCAGCCCCACTCCCAATACTCCCCCTGAACCCAGGGCCAAGAGAGCTTGAATCGTGTGAAATCCGTCACCTAAGGGATGTTTCCAGGGATTGAGAAAGGCAAATATACGTTGGCGGCGGTAGGGAGCGGCAAAAATGACAGCCGCGAGAACGGGAATAGCAGTGCCCCCCAGTTCGAACAGGTGCCTTTTTTTCACCCCGCTCACAAACATCATGACAAAAAACGTACTCGCAATAACCACAGTGGTTCCCAAGTCTGGCTCTGCCAGAACCAAAACAAATATCACCGAAGCCAATAAGATGTGGGGAATCACACCTTTCCACAAATCGTTGAGATTTTCGCGATGAAGGCTGAACAACCGGGCGAACAAAAAAATCAACGCCAACTTTCCCAATTCGGAAGGTTGGACCTGCAACGCCCCCACTCCCAACCAGCGGCGCGCCCCATTGATGGTAATGCCTACATGTGGGATCAATACGGCGATAAGCAAGACTACCGACAGGGCAAACACCGGGAAAATCAGTTTATTATATCGCCAATAATCGATTCGGGTGGCCACGATTAGCGCGATAATGCCAATGACGGACCACACGAGTTGGTGCTCTAAAAAATAGTAGGGACTGCCAAATTGCTTGAATGATGCTTGAGCGCTGGCAGAAAAGACGACTAGTGTGCCAATAGCCAAAAGAGCCGTGACGGCCGCCAGCAAAAGATAATCGATTCGTCGTCCTTCCTTTTGCATAATGACTCCTGCCTTTCTAAACATATTAAATCGGGTTCAGATTTACTGCTCGGAGGCTTCAGCACACTTTTCGCCTCACAGGATTATGGTCCGCCTACCTAAAACTTACATGTTGTCAATCCTCCTTAAATCTTATCGTCATCCGGGTCTTGGCCATCTTATACCCACCACGCCATCGTGGCTCCTAGCGCTGCAACAAGCCAAAATACTGCTACGACCCGTTCTTCAGTCCATCCCCCGAGTTCAAAATGGTGATGGAGCGGGCTCATCCGAAAAACGCGTTTTCCGGTCAATTTGAAGCTGATCACCTGGATGATCACGGACAAAGTTTCTATTACAAATAAAATACCGATCAGAGGCAGAATCAATGTCGTTCGACTGACTACGGCGCAAGCCGCCATAGCGGCACCCAGAGCCAGAGAACCCGTGTCCCCCATAATTACCTGGGCAGGATGAATGTTATATCGCATAAAACCTATCAATGATCCGATGAGCGCAGTGGAGACTAAAGCTAAAGCCATATCGTGATGAACTATTCCCCAAAAGGCAAAAAACGCCATAGACAAAGTCGTCGCTCCGGCAGCTAATCCATCCAAACCATCCGTCAAATTCACGGCATTGCCACTGGCCAAAATCGCCAAAATCGATAAAGGGGCAAATAACCACCCTAAAGAGAGAGTGCCCGCGTGAAACGGGAGAACGTAAGGTCCGTCGGCATGAAAGTAATTGGCTGCCAACCAGCAAAAAATCGCGGCAAATAAAATTTGAAAAAGCAACTTCTCCCGTGCCCTCAATCCTAAGGGTCTTTTAAACACGACTTTCAAGACATCGTCCGCTAACCCGATCATGCCGTACGACCAGATTAAAGCCACTAAGGACCACGCCTTTAAATCATCCGGGGCAAATAGCAGAACAACCAAAGGTAAAGGAACCAGAAATAACAGTCCTCCCATGGTCGGTGTACCCTGCTTTTTCAAATGGGACTGGGGCCCATGCTCCCGAATCGTTTGACCAAATTTCAGCCGGTGTAAGATCCGGATCACTATCGGCCCCAAGCCCAAGGCCACAACAAACCCGAAGATCCCTCCATAAAGCACATTCATTGGGGTCCCCCCCACCGGGCCAATTCTTGGTATAGATCGTCAAAATTCATACTATGTGAGGCCTTTAGCAAAAGAACATCATCACTTTGAACATTGTCCTTGATCCACTCTTTTGCTTGGTCGAGATCTTGTACCCAAGCTGCACAACCCTTCCGCTCCGTATTCGCCGCTTGAGCAATCTCCTTGGCTCGGGGACCTACAGCGAGAATCACATCCGCCATCTGAGCCGCAAAGTGTCCCACTTCTTGATGAGCCCAATGCTCTTGATTGCCTAATTCCATCATATCCCCCAACACGGCAATCCGGCGCGTAGGCGTTTCTTGTGCCTTAAGGACCTCAAGGCTCATTTTCATAGACGCCGGACCGGCGTTATAGTAATCGCATAAGACGTTTAAAGCCCCGATTCTCCGCCGTTGCAGCCGGCCATTGTCGGGATCAACCGTCTCTAAGGCACCGGCAATCTCATCTCTGTGAAGACCTAAAAGATGTCCCACCAAAAATGCTGCGGCTACTGTATATCCGTGCTGCCTACCGAACCAAGGAACCCATAAGATCGAAATCTGGTCCCGAAATCGCAGCGTCACTTCGGTTCCCGTCTCCTTCACCCGCACATTTTCAATGACAACATCCGCAGACTCATAACCAAACCATAACACCTGGTGCCCGTCAAGATGTTGGCCAAGCTGCCGCACAAGCGGATCATCACCGTTCAGAACCGCTCTTCCGCCCACTTTCAATCCTTCCAGAATCTCTCCCTTGGCGCGTTGTATATTCTCCATACTCCCCAAGGATTCCAAATGATTCGGTCCGATGTTGGTAATAACAGCGACATCCGGCGGCGTAATTTTGGTGAGTGAGCGAATTTCTCCCAGTGCCCTCATTCCCATTTCGGAAACAAAATGTGTCATATTATCCCGAGAACGCAAAAACGACAACGGGACCCCAATGGCGGTATTGTAATTTCCTTGCGATTTTCCTACCTTATAGCGTGATGCCAGTACCGCCCATGTCAATTCCTTCAGGCTAGTTTTTCCCACACTGCCCGTAATCCCCACCACTGTGATATGTTTGCTATCAATCAAAGTCCTGGTCAGTTGACCCAGGGTCTCCAGAGGGGATTTCACCAGCAAAGTCGGACCTAATACTGGGCCGAAGCTTGCTTCTGCCAAGGCAACGCCGCCACGGCTCCACACTTGCGGAATAAAGTGATGCCCGTGGGTTCGCATTCCGGGAAGAGCAACAAACAAGGACCCTTCCCGAACATCCCGACTGTCAATGGTAATATCCTGAATTTTTTCAGCTAATCGCACTCCGCGAACTTCGGCTCGGGAGATCTCAACGACGTCTTTAAACGTTAGGTCCATCATGATTTTTTGAGCTCCCGAAGAGCCTGGCGAGCAACTTCCCGATCATCAAAATAGATGGTCCCGTCGCGGTATATCTGATACGTTTCGTGTCCTTTTCCCAAGATAAAAACAACATCTCCCGGCTGCGTCTTGTGTAGCGCCATCCGTATCGCCCGTTCACGGTCCAGTTCAACTTCATAGAGAGTTCCTGTCGGTTCCAATCCTTCGCGAATTTGGGTAATAATGTCCATGGGATCCTCAGAGCGCGGATTATCCACCGTTAACATGACCCAATCCGCCAGTTTTCCCGCAGCTTCTCCCATGAGGGCTCTTTTGCTGCGGTCACGGTCACCCCCTGCACCAAAGACTACGCGCACGGCTCCTACGGTAAATTCTCGCGCGGTACGCAGTACATTTTCGACTCCGTCCGGAGTATGAGCATAGTCAACAATCACGGTAAATGGCTGACCCTCGTCAATTCGTTCGAAACGTCCCGGAACTCCGGGATATCTGGCCAGAGCTTCTGCCATTTGCCTAGGCGACAATCCGTAAATGTATCCTACACTCATCGCCGCTAAGGCATTGAGTACATTAAAAGTGCCCGTCATGTCGAACTCAATGGCCTGTTTTTCTCCATTGGGAAATGTGGTTAAAAATTGAACACCTCGACTACCTACCGTGACCATACTGCCTCGGATATCCGCCCCTTCATTTAAGCCATAGGTCAAAACCGGTACGGAACACATACCGATTAAGCGCCGGCCATAACCATCATCGCCGTTAATAATAGCCGTGCGCGGCCCTTTCTTATTATTTTCTTCTCCCAGTCTCTGGAATAATAAGGCCTTCGCCATAAAATAGGATTCCAAGTCTTTGTGAAAATCCAGATGATCTTGGGTTAAATTGGTAAATACGGCAACATCATATTGAACCCGGTCCACTCGGGACAATGCCAATGCATGGGAAGACACCTCCATGACCGCTGCGCGCATTCCTCTGTCTACCATATGGCGCAACAAACTTTGCAAGTCCGGAGATTCCGGTGTCGTCCTTGCCACCTTGTAGCTGTCTTGCCCCATCAACGTGTATAACGTACCGGTAAGACCGGTAGGAATGTCATTGGCTTCCAATAGAGCTCGGATAATATGGGTTGTCGTAGTCTTCCCATTAGTGCCCGTCACCCCAATCATCGCTAGTCTGTTAGAGGGACTCCCGAAAAACTTATCTGCAACCAAAGCCATGGTTTGTCTCGCATTGTGCACTACGACCCCGGCCTTGCCCTGTGGAATAGTGTCCCTACGTTCCACAAGAAATGCGTTCGCTCCCCGCCCGGCCGCTTCTTGGCAAAATAAATGACCGTCGGTCCGAAAACCGGGTATGGCACAGAATAAGTCGCCGGTTGTGACATGCCGAGAATCGTATGCAATACCACTTATTTCAACATCCGTATTCCCGATGCCTTTGGCATCGGGAATTGCGGCAATCAGTTCCTTAAACGTCATCCCGTGGCCTCCCACTTTCTCCCATAACTGCCACCGCCGAGTTAGGCCGTCCACACTTCGACAGTTGTTCCGGAACGAACCTCTGTCCCCGCAGCAATGGATTGCTTGCGTACACGCCCACTTTGTCTTTGACTCCGATGATTCACATTCACACCGATATCCTGAGCCAAGTGCAGTGCCTCGAAGATTGTCAGCCCTGTAAACCGTGGGACGCTAACCCAGTCCAGATAGACACGGGGTGCCGTACCCAGCGCAAGACGCAACCTTGTTCCGGCAGGTCTGTAACCACCGTATTCGACAGATTGGTCCCGGACCACATCACCTTGCCCTATAAATTGTACCGAAAAACCAAAGGCCTCGGCATCGGCTTGAGCCGTGTGCGGATCCAAATTCACTAAACTCGGAACCATGGCCGGTTCTCCGGATTTCGGCGGTTTGATGGGTTCCGTCGCAGGAATCTTCAAATACCTGAATATCGCCCGCATTAGATGACCAAATACAGGCGCGGCAACTTGCCCTCCATAATAAGCTCCAACAGGTTCATCCACATTGATGATGATAGCCGCCTCGGGATGCGGGACGGGACCGAATCCGATAAAGGAGGCAATATAGATCCCCTTTTCCGTTCTCCCGTTAACGACTTTCTGCGCTGTTCCGGTTTTCCCAGCAACCCGATATCCGGGAACCTGAGCCAATTTACCTGTGCCTTGTGACACGACAGCAACCATCATCTCCTGTACCGTACGAGCCACCTCAGGTGCCACGACTTGCCGCACCACTTTTCCGTCCAATGCTTTTACAACCTGGCCCTGGTGGTTAATGATGCGTTTCGCCACATGCGGAGTCAATAGGACGCCGTTATTAGCGAGCGCAGAAATTGCCGTGAGCAGAGCAAGTGGGGTTACCGTAAGTGTCTGTCCAAATGCCATAATAGCCAAATCCAGAGCAGTAATTTGTTTTAGGGCAGGTATGAGGCCCAAAGCTTCCCCCGGCAAGTCGATTTGAGTGCGCGTACGCAAACCAAAGCGACCCAGATATTCATAAAATTTCGCGATTCCAAGCCCCAACCCCAAGTCCATGAAGCCCACATTACACGAATTTTTCACGACTTCGGCAAGATTTTGGCTTCCGTGTCCCAATGGCCTCCAACAATTGACTCGCCTGCCAAGCACATTTTTAAATCCGGGGCAATAATATGAAAAACCTAAAGCGGCAGTTCTTTCTTGAAGAGCCGCCGCCAGGGTCACCGGTTTGAAAATGGATCCCGGAGGAATGGCGTCGGACACGGGTAAAACGCGGTATTGTTTCGGACTATATTCCTGGAAATGATTAGGGTTCATGGTGGGGCGTTGCGCCATGGCCAAGATGCCGCCGGTTCGAGGGTGCATGACGACAATACTCACGGACTTCCCATGGGTTTGAGTGATAGCTTGTTCACAGGCCCTCTCCGCCATTGCCTGAATGTTTTCATCGAGACTCAGTTCTATCGTATCACCCTGAACCGAGGGAATGACACGTGTTCGCGCAAACTTGACGGTTTGCCCGGTGACGTCAAATTCTTCTTGAATACTCCCGGGTTTTCCGGCCAAATATCTGTCATAGGTCAATTCCACTCCGGACAACCCCTGGTTGTCAATTCCCGTAAAACCTAAAACAGGACCCACCAATCCTCCTTGCGGATAATATCTTTGAGTCTCCACCAAAAGATGGACCCCGGGCATGGTGCTCAATTGGCTCTTTATATCTTGCGTTTCTTGCCAAGAGATCCGCCTCTTGACCCAGACAAACCCCTGTCGCCGCTTAAGCCGTCTCTCCAAAGTTCCTTCAGGCAAGTTTAGCAATGTCGACAACAAAATCACCTCATCTGCTCGATGCTTGCGGGTTTGAACGGGAATGGCATAAACCGAATAGGCGTGATGGTTGCCAGCCAGTAGATTGCCCTTGCGATCGACAACGTTTCCTCGAAAGGGGGCTAAAGGAACGCCCCGAAAATGGATTCCGTCCGCCAAGGCTTTCAAGTGTGGCGAATCCACCCCCTGAATATCGGCCAACCTGCCTATTAACACCAGGTCAAACAAGCCAATCAGACTCATGACAAGAAAGGTACGCCTTTTTATGATTAATGTCGGTCGATTAGTCATCTTGTGAGCCTCCCTGCCCAAAAGTCAGGCTTGGTTACTCACAATTGTTATGTCCCACCCTTCACCGGCAGAACTGTCAAGGTTTAAACGGTTTCGCGCCATTATCCGGTCCCGCGTAAGGTTTAATCTTCCAATATTTAAACAAATACGTGGCGATGTGTTTCCAGACCGGAGCCGACACCTGGTCCCCGTAAAATAGCTTCCCGACAGGCCTATTGATCATGACGACCATAATAAATTTTGGATTGGGCACCGGTCCAAATCCCATATAGGATGCCACAAACAAACTGTTTGATGTTTTTCCGTTAATGATCTTCTGTGACGTTCCGGTCTTTCCACCAATGACATACCCCGGAACCTGGGCCGGAACTCCCGTGCCTTTGGTTGCTTCCAAAACCATCATGTGTTCAATTTCTTTGGCAACCTTGACGCTGTCGGGCTTGGATTCCACGCTGGGGTTCACCGCATGAATCACTTTTCCTGTCGGGGACAAAATGGCCTTGACAATATGAGGCTGCATGAGTGTGCCGTGATTGGGTATAACGGAATCAGCCGCAATCATTTGCATCGGCGTGAGAGCCATTCCCTGCCCAAACCCCATTGTGGCCAGATCCACCGGATTAACCTGATTTTTGGGAATCCATACACTGCCAGAGTCGCCGGGCAGTCCAACATTGCTGGGATGGTCAAGTCCAAAGGCCTTAATGTAGTGAAAAAGACCATTGACGCCCACTTTGAGAGCCACATCCATAAAGACTTGATCGGATGACACTTCCAATCCCCGGGTCAGGGTAATCCATCCCCATCCAACCGGATTCCAGTCATTGATGCGAACACCATCGACAATCTTGTAACCGCGCGTATCAAACATGCTGTTTGGTGTAAAGAGCCCAAGTCCCAGCCCGGCTGACGCGGTGACGGGCTTGAAGATAGACCCGGGAGGAACGGGATCCTGAACAGCGTAATCTGTCATTTGCAATGGTGTTGCGGAATAATAGTTGTTGGGGTTGAAATTCGGCCAATTCGCCAAAGCCAATACCGACCCACTCTTGGGATTTAAGATGACAACCGTTCCGTTTAAGGCATGCGCTCGCCTGACACCCCATTTGAGCCATTTCTGGGCCACTGCTTCAATATTGGCGTCTATGGTTAATTGAACCGTGTTTCCGGGGGTAGGAGGAGTATAAGCCTTTTGCCATTGCGGCAAGGGTTGTCCGTTGGCATCAGTCGGAACGACCCAATATCCCGGTTTACCTGACAAGATCTTGTTGTCCTCATATTCAATGCCTGCTAGTCCCTTACCGTTAGCCCCGACCATACCGATTACTTGAGAGGCTAAGCTACCATTGGGATAGTCCTGGCCGTTGCTGGGAACAACGCTGATCCCCGTCAAATTAAGGTTTTGAATCTTATGCGCTACCGTCATTGATACGGATCGATCCAATAAGGCATACCAAGAATTGTTACTCATGACCTTGTCAAGCAAGGACGCTTTAAACGGTAAATACTTGGCCAACACAGCCGCTTCCTGACCGGGATGTGAAACATACCTGGGAGCGGCCACAATCTGATATGTTGGCACATCCATAGCCAAAATTCTTCCGTTTCGGTCTACAATCTGTCCTCTTGGTGCCGGGGTCACAATCTTGTGAACGTGAATATTTCGTGCGTAGCCCTGGAGTTGCCGGGCATCGGCCACTTGAATGGTCACGAGTCTCGCGATCAAAATCGCCATAAACAGCCCGGAAAATATTAATGTCCATAACGCACGCCATCGGACTGATCTGCGAGTTTTCACGATTTCACAACAGCTCCTCGCAACTGATTAATCCATTGATCCACCAACTTTATCCATGTTGCATGTGTGGAATCGGCGGACACAGCGGGTCGAGAGGCAGAAGCGGGAGAGGGAATTCCCGCATTTGGCCTGGGAGTTACCATAGTCAGATTCATTTTTGAGGCCTGGCGGTTCAACGCCATGGGAGAACTCAAAGACGCCACATTGGCGGAAAGCAATTGCTGTTCGCGCTGAAGATGAGTGTACCGGCTTTGTAATTGATCAACTTGATAACCCATCACCATCACATGAATGGCCAAAATCGAAGCGGCCATTGCTGCTCCCCACAAGCTGCCAATCCATAGTATTGTTCGTACCCAAGGGCGCCTTTTGTGCCCTGAATTGACCTTTTCTTTGTAGCGAAGCTTTTTTTCCCATGTCCGCGCCAGATTGCCTTCATTAAAACTGCTTTGTGGCTCATGGTCGATCATTCTGCGCTCTCCTTCCTGATGTGTCGATTATTGAGTGTTTCTGACCCTTATTCATATAGTTTGTCGAACATTAGACAAGACTTCCCCATCATGCCATCCGCGAGTATCAAAATTGTTCGAAAACGCGCAGCTTGGCTGACCGGGACCGAGGATTCTCCGAGATTTCTGGCTCTGACGGAGTCAGAGGGTGTTTGGTTAAAACATGTCCCTTATGTTCCTGTTCCCATTGGCGAAAGACATGCTTGGCAATACGATCTTCCAGGGAATGAAAGGATATCACGACCACCCGTCCTTTGGGCGCAATGAGACCTTGAGCCGCTTCTAAACCTTGGCTTAAGGCAGCCAATTCATCATTAACCCAAATTCTTAAGGCTTGAAATGTTCTTCGGGCGGGATGAGCGCCGGTTCTTCTGGCGGATGCCGGAATCGCGGCTTTGATTAATTCCACCAACTGTCCAGTCGTTCGAATGGGTTCTTGCGTGCGAGCCTTGATAATGAACTCCGCAATCCGTTGCGCCCATCGCTCTTCGCCCCATTCGCGCAACACTCTGGCAATTTCCTCTTTAGAGCGCATATTAATTAACCGGAACGCTGTGACGGGGTTGGCGGGATCCATCCGCATATCCAGTGCCGAATCCACTTGATAGGTAAATCCACGTGTCGGATCATCGAATTGCGGCGACGATACTCCTAGGTCAAATAAGATCCCTGCAATATGAGTGCGAAGAGACGGTTCAATTTCCTCGGCCATATCACGAAAATTCGCATGAACCCAAGTGACTCGGGAGGAAAAGGCTATCAACCGTTCCTTAGCCGCATTGATGGCAATGGGATCTTGATCGATTGCTATCAGATGCACATGAGGAAATTGAGACAGCAATTGAAAGCTGTGCCCACCGCCTCCTACGGTAGCATCAACATAGATGCCTTCCTCATCGTGAACCCAATACTCTAATGCTTCTTTGTTTAAAACTGACACATGCGAATATGTCATCAAGCCACCTCGATCACAATCCAAAATCAACCATCTTTTCCGCAACTTCCTCATAAGTCGTCTGGGCTGATTGCTGATATTCGTTCCATCGTTCCGTAGACCACATTTCCACGCGTGTACTGACACCTACCAGCGTGACGTCGCGATCAATACCCGCATGCTCACGCAACCGCGGAGGAATTGTTATGCGATACTGCTTGTCTGTTTCTACATCCTGAGCCCCGGCCAGAAAGATCCGGGCAAAGGCGCGAACATTGGCATTGGTCATGGGCAGAGTTTTCAGATGTTCCTCAAGTTTCCGCCATTCCGTCATGGGATAGATAAAAAGGCATCCATCCAGCCCCTTGGTAATCACAAAGTGGCCATGTAAATCTTCACGGAGTTTAGAAGGGATGGCGATCCGGCCCTTGTCATCGAGGGTATGTTCATACTCTCCCATCAACATGGCCAAATCCCCCCTTTTCCTCCACACTCCTCCACTTGCTCCCACTTTTCAAATTCGCCATAAAGATTAGGGTTCCTGCTTCCGTTCAAAAAGAATTTGATGCCAAATATTGGCTTGATGCGACCGTGGAGGACAAATTTCCAAGGGTACTAGCGCCTTCAAAAAGGTTGAATAAGTGTCATCGACATGAGTCGTAATAGATTCCCATTCTCTTCGCTCTTTGTGGACGAAAAGGGGAAAGGGTAAAGTGGCAATGCATAATGACATAATGGAAGGAAGTTCTTGCAATCAGGGAAAAGAAGTGGAGAAGGCAATAGCGAAATCACGGCATCTTTGCCAAACGAATGGACACTATGGCAAAATAGGTAGTCATCACAATTTTTCTTTTAACGTTGAATGAAAAAGCACTGATATTGAAGGACTTTTGCACATAGCAGATAAGAGTCGTGTCATATCACCGGGAATCTTTCACCGAGTTCACTAAGACAAGTTGGAGGTTGAGGGAAGGAGGGAAGGAGGGAACCCGTCAGCCTTCTTGCTGACGGGTTCCACGTGGTGGAGACGAGGGGAGTCGAACCCCTGACCTCTAGAGTGCGATTCTAGCGCTCTCCCAACTGAGCTACGCCCCCAGTGCACCGAAATTATAGCCATCTCAGTCGGGATTGTCAATAAGGGAAAGCATTTTCAGATGTTCCGATGAAGACCCGGGTCCACGAATCTTATGATCTGCTATAAATCATGTGATCTTTGGTGATCCCACGATTCGTCCTGCCCCGAAGCCGCCAGCGTATAGCCAGCGGGTGTCGCTTCGTGTCTGACAGGCGTAACTTTCCCGTCGGTTTGGCCCTTCGACCGAACCGGCACAGCCCTTGCGGGTTATGTCGCCACCGGTAGAGCAGTTGCGGTTGCCAGCCGTGCTAAATTTTGCGCCGCATTGACATCACGGTCGTGCCCGGTACCACAGGACGGACAGATCCATTCGCGGTCCGTCAGGGTCAAGTCTTTCTGGAGATAGCCGCAACCCGGGGTTGAGCAGAGTTTGCTGCTGGGGAACCAGCGATCGGCTGGCACAAGTTGTGTGCCATAGCGCTCCGCTTTATATTGCAGCATCGTGAAAAACTGCCCCAAGCCTTGATCGGCAATAGCCCGGGCTACGTGATGGTTGTGCATCATGCCTTCCACCGATAACGTCTCGATCCCTATAGCTTGGTTTTCGCGGCAGAGTCTGGTAGACGTTTTGTATAAGAAGTCACTCCGGATATTGACAACGCGCCGATGCGTGTGCGCCAGCCGGTCCTGAGCTTTCAGCCAGTTCCGGCTCCGGGGGAGCCGGGTGCCTGAGGGAATGGGAGCCTTCGGGGTCAGACCGATAGACATTTTGGCGGCCTGCATCTTGCGGGTAATCTTTTCTCCATCCGACAATGTGGCAAAGGTTTTCATGCCCACATCGGCTCCGTCGATGCCGTTCCCCGTGCGATGGCGATAATAGCGGGTATCCGGCACATCCACCTGTACCGAGAGAAACCACGGATCCGCTTGGCGGGTGACACGGGCTCCCAGAATTTTACCGGGAAACCGCAAGGTTTCCTGCATGGCCACCCACCCGATTTTTGGCAGTTTGACGTGCGGCCCTTGCAGGCGAAATTTGTCATTCGCGACATAAAAGCTATCCCGCGTTCTTTCGTTTCTTCTTGAAGACCGCACGCTGATTTTGATGCGTCCACAGCCGTTGCCACGCGGCCTGGAGATCGGCAAACGGCTGGCTATGAGCGTCGCGATGAATGTCCTTCAACCCGGGAAATGCCGTGTACTTGATCGCATTAAACTGTTT
>JAKACM010000185.1 GCA_021821465.1 Bacillota bacterium | reverse complement strand
GGGTCTCCCGCATGATAACCCTCCATTTTTGGTGAATTGGGACGACACCTAATTATACCAAAAACTCCAGTGTTCATGCGGGTTTCGGCGTTTTTTCAGGGGAATAATTCGTTGTGAATTCGGGGTGCGAAACTCAAGTTTATCATTAACGATCCGCCTTACGGCACAGAGCGGGCATATAACGCCCTCCGTCACACCAATGCGGTGGCGAAACATCCTGAAACGGACGTGAAAGTCTTCTTTATGGCCGATGCCGTTACAGTGTGCCAGGCAAGGGCAAGTTGTGCCGCAAGGCTACTATAACTTAGAACGCATGATCACCATTGCGCTGAGACGTGGCGTCTCAGCCGGAGCCTGTGGAACCTGTATGGAAGCCCGGGCACTTTCAGAGGAGGCCTTAATTGCAGGGATTCACCGGAGTTCGATGGACGAATTGAGCCAATGGACACTGTGGGCCGATAAGGTCATCGTGTACTAAGATAAAACGAGGAGGGATTGTGATGGCACGGATCCTGATTGCCGGGGCGGGGGTTGGGGGATTGGCCGCTGCGCACCGGCTCCGTCGTCAGCTCCCGGCTAAGGACGAGATTGTGGTCGTGGACCAAAGTCCGGTTCATATATTTTGGCCGTCTTTGCTCTGGCTCATGACGGGCACACGAGAGGAACGGCAGGTTCAGCGTCCGTTGTCTGCTCTTAAGGAGCGGAATATCACCGTAGTCAATGCGCCTATCACGGCGTTGGATCCTGCCAAAAAGAGTATCGTTGCCGGTGATACTCGCTGGACGGGGGATGCGCTTGTCATTGCCCTGGGAGCGGCCCTGCAGCCAAAGGTGGTGCCGGGACTAGCGGATGAAGCGGGGAATTTTTATACCGTGGCGGGAGCTCGGGCCGTTTGGGAGCTTTTGCACACCATAGATCAGGGCCGTATCGTGGTTCTCATTAGCTGCATTCCCTTTAAATGCCCCGCAGCTCCCTATGAAGCGGCGATGCTGATCGATGGCGTTCTTCGCAAGCACCGCCGCCGTGAGCGAGTGAGCCTGGAACTTTTCGCGGCAGAACCCGCCCCGATGGGGGTGGCGGGCCACCAAGTGAGCCAATCCATTATTACGGCCTTAGCGGACCGCGTCATTGCTTATCACCCGAATCACGTGGTCAGTCGCGTGGATCCTGGTGGCCATCGGCTGGAGTTCTCTGATGGTGCAGCGGTTCACTACGACCTTTTGGCGTACGTTCCTCCTCACCAGGTGCCTTCCGTGGTAGCTGAGGGAGGTCTGGCTCCGGCGGGCGGCTGGGTCGAGGTCAACCGCGAAACAATGGAAACATCCTTTCCCAATGTGTTTGCTATTGGGGATGTGACGGGGATCACTCTGGGTCTGGGCAAACCACTTCCTAAAGCCGGTGTTTTTGCCCACCGTCAGGGCGAGGTCTGAGGGATCCCCAGTTTTTACCAACCTCAAGCTGAATAGGCAGTGGTTCTGGCGATTTTTTCCCCTCATTTCTCGCCGCGGTCGCGGCGAATCACCACAACGTGGGGAATGGCGGAGATTTCTACCGAGCTGGGCCGACCCGCCCCACTGCGCGACATGCTGACGCACACCCGGTTCGGTGTGTTTTTCCGAAGCCGGATGAGCGGAGTGCGATGGGCAGACCCGGGTGAACTTTAGGTCGGGGCTGCTGTGTCGCCGATCGGAGGAATCTGTTCGCGAAACCCGTCTTGATGGCGGACAATATGCCGCCACGTGAGATCATGATGCTCCAATGCCCAGTGACCCAAACGCCACAACGCGTGCGTCCGTTTTTTCTCCGTGTTCGCGCGCCATTGGCGCGCGTCCCCTCGGACTTCGACACTCCATCCCGCGATATTCAACCAATAATACGCCCAAGCAAAAACCAACCATAATCGATCCCAACGGTCCGCGGTGCCTAACTTGACGCAATCCATGTGAAATCCCGCAAAGGGATCGTTTTTTTGATCTTTGTAGGATTCCTCACACGTAAATCGTTGTCCATAGGTCGCCACAATCTGCCCCCACGAACGGTCGGCTAACCCCGCCGACACCAGCAAAAACCAGGGATCCGCATGCCGCGAGTCGGCATACACCACAAGGCGGCCCGCATAGGCCCCGCCTTTCGCGCTTTTTCCATACCGCATCAGAGTATCTAACGTGATGGGACGGGTTTTTCCGAGTAATAGGAGCGGCAACCAGCGGTTTGCGATTTCCACCAGGATATTGCCTTTGCTCCGGACCACCCAATCCCACCCCAGGGCATCGAGGGCGCGAAAAAAGTTAACCGTGGCAAAGCCCCGATCCGCTAATAAGATGACGTGGCAGGAGGACGGCATCAACTGGGCTACACGCGTGCATAAGGCGTGTTCGTACTCCCGCATGTGATGCTTCAATTCCACTTTGGGAACCGTGATCCAAGCAATCGGCAACGCGCGCCCATGGGCGCGTACATTGCAGCTTAAGGTTTGAAATCGTCCATCGGGGGTTTTCGGATCGGTCCAATCCAGCGTCAAATGGACTTCTTTCGCCGCACCGATGACGGTCGTGATCAGGTCGCCGCAGGCGACCTCGAGGTCGATCCGGGTATTGCCCAAGAACCGATCGACCCGTTTAATGGCATGTTTGGCGGACGTGGTCTGGGCCATCGCCAAACTATGCCCCATCGCGGCGATGCCCAGCAACGGCTGCCGAATTAGTGCCCACACCAGCGCGGCTAGGGTGGTTCGCTGAGATTTCCGCAAATTTCCGTGCGTAGCAAAGAACATTGTGATAGACTGCAATCGAAACATGGTGGTCCTCCTTCGAAGTGGTTTTTCTACACCTACTCCTTCGACAACAGGGCCACTATTTCCTTTGCGGAATATTCCGACTATTTAAGAACTAAAACTGGGGATGACTCAGGGGCGAGGTGGTCGCCGATCTTATTGCCCGGCGTCTCACCGGGATTCCCACGGGCTCCACATTTGACGGGACGGGCGAATGTTTCATCGAAATGGGGCGAGGCATTGCCGGATTTGCCCGCGGGAATTTTTATGCAGAGCCCGTGCCCACCATTCATGCATACAAACCCGGGCGGCATTGGCATGCGGGTAAGATCGCATTTGAGCGTCATTGGTGGGCGCAATGGTGGTAGAGTTCCCGAAAAGTTCCCGGTGATTTCTGTGGTCTGAAGCCCGGCCGATCTCAGGTTGGCGGGGCTTCAATGGGTCACGAATGACTCCGCAACCGCGCTTTGCACGCGGCATATTCCGGCGACCGTGGGAATGGCGCCACGTCTACGGAGCCCGATTTTGCGATCAAGGTCATGACCCCCGGCAGCCATTGTGCGAACCAGTCCCCCGTGCGTTGCGCCAAGTTTTTCTCGACCCATTCGGCCACAATGCCCTCAAACAGCGCGCCTAAGGTCTTGGACCATCTGCAATCAGTCCGCATAAATCGCCCCATGAGGAAAAGATGAGAGTTTTCCAGGGTTGGCGGAGTGTTTGTCGTCGAAAAATATGGTATTGTGAGGGTGCGAAACTCAAGTGTCACCATAGGCCGGTGTCGACTCCCAGGCAGACACGCTGCTAAAAGAGTCGCAAGGCGGCACCCCAAAGTACTGCAAGCACTATTAATCGCTGTGACAGCAGGGCCTCCTACTGCAATAACGCAAATGTTAGAGTCGTGCGTAATTGCGCTGCGAAGTTCGCATCGGAAGTCACAGGGGGAATACCCGCGTCCATGGCATGAGAGGCAATGGCAGGCGAGTTCTTGTAATGACCAGGACTTTGCGCCACTATTCCGCGTGGCGTTCTGGCATGGGAACTTCTGCCCTCTGTGGCTTCGCGAACCGACTCCTGAAAGCCAAAACGTCCGCCAAAGGGTGAAATTTGCGATATGCACCAGTTAGGGATGGTAGGTTATGATGAATTGAGTTATTCTACTCTATGAAAGTCTAGAATAATGAATTCATAAGGAGGCGTTATGATGGAACATAATGGGATTTCGTTAGACCAACTTCAGGCGACGGTCGAGGCGGTCACCACCCAACCTGAGTTAGCACGGTTTGAGTTCCGGTCGGAAACGCGCTGGCAACAGGGGGGACAATCCGAAACCCGCATCCAATCGTTTCACGGGACGGGCCAGGAGGACAGCTCACGCACCGAACCGTTTGTGGTGGTGTCGGACGAGCCCGCCGTCCTGCTCGGGACGAATAAAGGGCCGAATGCCGTCGAGCTGGTCTTGGCTGCATTGGCCTCGTGCCTCACTGTCGGCATCGCATACAATGCGGCCGCGCGGGGCATTACCCTGCACGCCTTAACGGTGAAAATCCGCGGAACACTAGATCTGCAGGCCTTTTTGGGCCTTTCTGACACGATGCGCCCCGGATATGATGGCATCCAGGTGCGCTACCATCTTGATTCTGATGCGACGCCCGAACAGATCGCCGATCTCCTCACACATGTGCAAAAGACTTCGCCTGTTCTCGATGTGATTCGGCATCCGGTGCCGGTGACACTGGTCGCGGAGTAGTATCGGAACTTATCGCACGGAATCACCCATGGCATCCCTACGATGGCACCGGGTGACAGCAACGCTGCTACTACCCCAAACTGGGACGGGGTGTTGGGACGAGACCAAGGACTTAGATATCGCTCCGTACATCGGATGTCAAAAAATACCCACTTGATAACTCTCTAGGGTGGCTTATTGCGTTTGTGCCTCCCGACCCTGAAGTATCCCCGGTTTTATTATCTGAATAGAGTGAATCCACACACATACATCCCCGGATAGCTCAGGGAGTAGGGACAGCACCATTCAGGAATCTCAGAAATCACGAGCAAAATCACAGACGTTTTTGGCGATTGTCATACAGGTATACCAAGCATCCCCAAAAAACCGCACGACTGAGGTACATCCTCCTACTGCGGTCGGGTGTTGGCCGTACTCGATGCGGTGACCTCAGGCTACTTCCCATAGGGATGAGCCGCAGATTCCACGCAGGCGATCAATAATCGGGAAGCGATGCCGGTCTTCATCTGACGACGATTGAAGCGATAAACGAATTCTTCGAGGTATAGT
>JAKACM010000184.1 GCA_021821465.1 Bacillota bacterium | reverse complement strand
CGATGCTCGTATCATATCATTATAGCTCCTCTTTTGAGTGGGTAAACTTCTTTGGAGGAGCTTCGACATGCGCACCCAAAAATCCTTTGCATCCCACACAGAAATTTCATACCATAAATTCCCTGACATTACCATCCATTACCTGGCATTAATTCCCTCACAAAAGTGAGGTACACCCGTCCTGACGCTATCATTCGAGCGGTTTTGCTGGACCGAGACCGGCAATCACTAACGGAACAACGTTACCAAACGCTGATTCCGGGGATTTCTCTCGATTTTGGCGGGATTGACGCGTTTTTCGGATTGGAGTGACGACATAAAAGTCCGCTTATGTCAATAATACGGCTATCAAAACGGGAGGCGTTTTGATACGGTGGTGGACGGTCCGCCTGTCTAATGTGACCGACCGAAATTCGTCATTCAGCCAGGCCTTAGTAGTTGAGATAATCTACGAGTGTATTGACGTTCTCGGCGGCAGACGCTACACCATCGGCATTGGCCCACCCAATATGCGCGCATCCATCGATGACGGGAAACCATGAGCCATGGTCATATTGAGGCGCGCGGAGCTGTATCACGTGGTCAAAGAGGCCGATACGCCGCACCAAGTCGTTTAAAGACTTCCGGTTGTCTTTTTTGTCCACAAGCACCATGCTGGGTTGCCTGCCCGCCACGACCTGTGAGAGAATTGCCTGTTTCAGTACAGCGTTGACATGATAATCTTGTCCACCGTACCCGATAATCAACCATTTGTTTCTTGTTAATGTGAGCCGTCGGAAAATCGCCATATAGGCGGCATAGGGTAAGGCCATGAGGGTTTGTGCCTTGTGGCGGCCAGACACCATTAAGATGTCCACATCATCATTCCGGGTTATCCCCTGGGACGCTGGCGACCACGTGTTCGCGGCTGTGTTGATATCTTCATACCACACAGGGTCGGCAATCCCGAGAAGAGGAGGGGCATCCTTGGGCCTCATGCCGAAGTGAACCGATCCGTGCAGGGGGATGAATAATGTTTCGTTGTCCGATAGCGGTTGCCCGGTGGCCGTTACTTCCCAACGCGGATTGAACAGTTGGTATGAAGTGTCGGTCGGATCCTTGTCCGTAAACCCGTGGTGAAGCTGGAGGCCTGAATAGTCCAGAATTGGATCATAGTTGAGGGAGATGACGGCGCATTGGAACTGTTCGCTTAGGTGCCGTAACAGGCGATTAATGGGTGCCTCCCGAAGTACATCCATTGTCCAGGTGTCTATACGTTTCTTAATTTCAGATAATACCTGGACGCGGGCCTCATGCGGTAACAGAGTCAACTCCGTGAACGCTTGGCGGTTTAACTCTTGCGCGCCCGCTAGTGGTATCACCGGATCGTTCAAGGGATGCCATTGTTCGACCAGGGCCAAAGATAAATCATAGGAGGCACTGTCTTTGGCTGAGTATCGCATTCGGATTTCATCGAGTGCGCCGATGAAGTCTTCGAAATTGGGTTTCTGGCCACCTGACGGCACCGCAAATGAGCCAAAGGGTTTGACGCCCGGCGACCAGGAATATTCCCACTCTGCCAATTTCTGCGTTAGTTCTTCAGTAGTAGGGGCAATCGGCCATGAAGCACCTGCCCCGAGAATCACCAGAATCGACTCTCGCTTTCTTTGATTCATGTGACACATAGGGCTCCTCTCTTGCTGAATCCCCAGTTAGTTGTCTCCCCACGCAACTTAGCGTCGGTAAAAAAACGGATGACGTCAGCGTTAGTATGGAGTCCATACTTCGACAGAAGAATGACCGTTTGGTCCCCGACAAAAATTTCTCCATAAGCGCCGGTGTCCGTCATCTCTTCCTTCCCCTTCCTGGTACGAACCACATCACGTGGTAAGGATTCGGGCTGGGCACGGAACCATCCTGCTCTCGCATTCATGATTCTTCGCCTGTCCCGTCTCCAAGCACTCGGCCTTTCCCGGCCCGCTTCGCCGCGTAGAGCGCCAAATCCGCACGCCGGGCCGCTTCCCAGACACTTTCCCCCGGCTGTCCTTGGGCTAAGCCGGCGGAAAAGGCAAAACCGGGGAGCGTATCCACCGGCGTTGTCTGACAACACCACAGCACCCGTTCGACGGCCAACCGGGCCTCTTCACAGGTGGTGTGGGGCAGCCACCAGCCCACTTCTTCCCCGCCTAGTCGGCTGAGAATATCCGTTTGCCGCGCCTGGTTCCGCAAAATGCGGTCCCGGGTCTGTAACACGGCGTCCCCGGTGCCATGCCCATACTGGTCGTTAATTTGTTTAAAATCATCCAAATCCGCATACACAATGATCCAGGGCCGATGCCCCCGCATTTGCACCGCCTCTTCGGTGTCGGCCCAAAAGGCTCCGGGGCGCAAGAGGCCGGCCAGATCATCCATCGTGGCCCGGCGTTGCCAAAAGGCCACCAACCGGTGCCACACCACCCACTGCAAGCCGAACATCAGCACCGTAAACAGCACGCTGTCGACAGCGAGGGCGATCCACAACCGAAAACGGTCCGGATCCGGAGTGCTCAGAATGGCCCACAGTGCCACCCCTCCCAACAACAGCCCCATCGCCAGAATGCTCCCCGCTAGCCATCCGTGAATCCGTGACATGGCTGGTGATGGTCGAGAGGGCCCCGGAGTGGGCATGACAGTCGCCTTCCTTCTTCGGATTCAGAGAGAATCCTTCATTTGTTCTCAATCAATGATTCGACACCCTAGGGGGATGATCCTGCTGGGACGTGGGAAAAAATTTGCCAAATGAGCAACGCCCAGAGGGGACTGGGCCATCCGGGACGGACCGCTTCGCATTCCCTTCAGGGAAAAGAGGGGGGCGGGGTGCATCGTCTCTCTGGTGGCATTTCGTTGTGTCTGCTGATGACCGGGCTCTGGCTGGGAGATGCACCGAGAAACGGGCATGCTATACTGGAACGGGGAGGTGGAGGCGGAATGATGTCACGAGACATTGATGCGCTGATTGGGGCGGCCATCAATACGTGCTGGAGAGAACGCATGACGGTGCCCACTTTGTTAACGGTACTCATTCAGCAACAACCCCCGGGATCTTGGGTGGGACCCGTGACGCAATTGTTTACGGACGTTCCCGTGTCAGCATTGCAACGGTTTGCCGCACGCCATGCTTTGTCCGTCGCGTTGTTGGGGCAGTATTATGATCGATTTGTGCGACCCCTCGGGGATGTGAATGACGAGCTGGAAAGGTGGATCTATGATTCCCAGAAGGGAGACAGACAGCAGGAAGCAGGAATCGCAGGGGTCTGTGGCGAATGCTTCTAATGAGGTGATGTGAACCGATGCCCAACCGCATGAAGGAACCTCATGCAAAAGATCCCCGCAAACTCGAGTCAGGCCGGGGCAAGCTCGTGTGACGTATTATGATCCGGATACCGGCAAACGCCGGGAGACCAGCCAAAGCTTCGCCACGGAGCGGGAAGCCGGGAACAGGAGATGGCCTATCGGGAGGATCCGAATCGGAAACCGCCGAGTGACGAAACGCTCGGGGAGTATCTGGCCCGTTGGCTGGAGACGATGCAACCACCCCGGACGCGACCAAGCACCTGGCGAGGCTATCAACAAAAACTCCAGTATGTCATCAAGAGTCTGAGGGATAGGCCATTACGGTCCATTACCACGCAAGACATTCAACAACTCTATGGACGGCTGGGAAAGGAATTGGGAGCCCAGTCCATTGTCCATGTGCATCGGGTGTTTCGCCAAGCCTTACAAGCGGCGGAAGATTGGGATCTCATTCTCAAAAACCCCGCTCGCAAAGTAACGTTGCCAAAGGTACCCCGCCCCGATTTACGTATTCCGACTGCCGAAGAAGCGCAGCGATTTATGCGTGCAGCCGATTCGCACCGCTTACGGGCTCTCTGGCTTTGGCTGGCCTTGAATGGGACTCGGATGGGGGAAGCGTTAGGTGCTCGCTGGGACGATGTGGATTGGGATCGACGGGCCGTGCGCATCCAGCAAAATCTGACCGGTGAGGGCAAGCAGCGGGCGTTGGGTCCGGTCAAATCACGCGATGGCTTTCGAGTGATTGAACTCAGCGATTTCATGGTCGCTGCCCTGAAAACACATCAGACTAATCAGCAACAGGAGCAACAACTAGTGGGAGAACAATGGCAGGAATCCGGCTTGATTTTTGTCACACGCAAGGGCACATGGCTAGACCCGGAACGTCCACCGGGATTTTAAAAAAATGCTGAAAAAGGCGGCACTGCCGCTGAAAATTCGACCTCATGACATGCGCCATTTTATGGCAACCCATTGGTTGACTTCGGGGGTTCCGCTGAAAGTCGTGAGTGCGCGCTTGGGTCACAGCGACGAGGCCTTTACCATACGGATCTATGGACACGTATTGACGGGGCAACAACGCACCGCCGTAGACGCTGTGGACGCTAGGTTGACGGGTCCAGCCATCCCCATTTCATCCCCACGAACTTTGAAACCCGAGTATACGGGAGCATATCCTAGTGACTCTTCCGATCAATAAAATCCTACAACCATGCGGTTTATTACCATTGTAGTCTACGCGAGAATACTGCAGAAATACAACGCCTGAGATTTCGTAAACCGTAGGTCGTGGGTTCGAGTCCCACCGTTAGCTCCACTCTAAACCATTATACTGCAAGCGATTGCGGGTTTTTTATTTTCCGGCAGCATCCTGAGTCACCCCCAGTTTTAGTTCAGAAATAGCCAGAATATTCCGCAAAGGAAATAGTGGCCCTTGTGTCGAAGGAGTCGGTGTAGAAAAACCCCTTCGAAGGAGGACCACCATGTTTCGCTTGCAGTCTATCACCACGTTCTTTGCTACGCACGGAAATTTGCGGAAATCTCAGCGAACCACCCTAGCCGCGCTGGTGTGGGCACTAATCCGGCAGTCGTTGCTGGGCATCGCCGCGATGGGGCACAGTTTGGCGATGGCCCAGGCCAGACCACATCCGCCAAACATGCCATTAAACGGGTCGATCGGTTCTTGGGCAATACCCGGATCGACCTCGAGGTCGCCTGCGGCGACCTGATCACGACCGTCATCGGTGCGGCGAAAGAAGTCCAT
>JAKACM010000076.1 GCA_021821465.1 Bacillota bacterium | reverse complement strand
CCCAAGAGATGCTCGCTAAAACAGCCAAGTCTCGAGGCCGCGGTTCTACCTACCCACCCCGAATTCACAACGAATTATTCCCCTGAAAAAACGCCGAAACCCGCATGAACACTGGAGTTTTTGGTATAATTAGGTGTCGTCCCAATTCACCAAAAATGGAGGGTTATCATGCGGGAGACCCCGGCAGAAATCAAAAAGGTGTTCGATAAACACCCGTATTCGATCGACTCGATTATATTCGATGTCATGCAGACCTTCAAGCTCCATGCCATCGTCCGGCACACCCGGTTTGAGAAGCAGGAGGGCTACGCGGTCACCGAAATTCTGGCGCTCCTCATCATGTTTCCCCTGATGATGGTCAGCAGCGTCAATAGTTTCTTTCGCAGCGAGTTTCACGCGATCACGACCATGAAAAAGGACGCCCTGTATCGCCTGAAAAACAACGAGTGGGCTCCGTGGCGTGCGGTTTTGTATGGAATCGCGTCGCGATTCCAGAAGATCGTCAATCCGAACCAGATCGTGGCGGCGAATTCGGCCTTTATCCTTGACGACACCGCCGACCGCCGGGTCGGGCGGCACCGCGAAAACGTCTCGTATGTGTTCGACCCTATGATCGGGAAGACGCTGTGGGGGTTTAAACATCTCGTGTGGGGCTTCTTTGACGGCACGACCTTTATTCCCCTGGATTTCAGTATTCACGCCGAACAACGCTTGCGGGGCCGCAAGCGTCGGGAGCCATAGCGGAAAACCTGCCAGCCCGGTTCCCCCGGGGCCATCCGGCGCCAGGAATGCGCCGAAGACAAAATTACCCCAGCGATTGCCCGGGCCAAGCGGGCCGTCAAGCACGGGTTTCAGGCCCACTATGTGCTGGTCGATAGTGGGTTCGGCAGCCAGGGGTTCATCCCGGCGATTCGGCCGATCAAAAAGGGCGCCCTCCACGTGATATGGGGGGTGCGCAAAGACCAGCGACAGTACCGATACCAAGGGAACCAGGTGAACGCCCAGGCTCTGCTCGCGCCCCTGAAAGAATCCGGCCACGCCAAGCGTTGCCGCAAACTTAACACGCGTTATTATGAGGTGCCGGTGCACGACGACGAGATCGGGGATGTCAAATTATCTGTATGCCGCTTCCCGTTTCAAAAACAGTGGCGTGTATTGCTGTCCACGGATACCGCGTTGTCTTTTGTCGCCATGATGGAGATTTACGCCACGCGCTGGACCATTGCGGTGTTTTTCAAAGAAATGACGCAACAGCTCCGCTTAGGCCCCTGCCAATCTCGTGATTTCGATGCCCAAATTGCCCACGTCACGACCTGCTGTATCCTCTACATCTTTCTCGCGTACTTCCGACGGGTTCATGCGTACGCCCCCTTGGGGGCGTTATTTGAGGGCATGGCGGCCGAACTGGTCGAAAAAAATCTCGCCGAACGGTTGTGGGCCCTGTTCGAAGAGCTCTTGGACGCGGTCGTCCATGCCATCGCCGAGTCGGGCGCAGTCGACCTCTCGCAATTCAAACGGTCGCCTGAATATGCTGCCCTGAAAACCCTGTTTGCGGAGTCATTCTTGGGTTATCAATTACGAACCCTCGATAAAACCGCTTAAACCGCCCCAGTGGAAAGAGCCCGCAACCCGAGAGCTAGCAAGCGTTGGCGGCATCATTGCTGGCGAAAAAACCCTGTGGTACCGGGGTGCGAAACTCAAGCTGTTATTGATTAAAAATGGCATTTGTGACCTGGAATCCGGCACAATCGAAAAACTTTACCAATATGATAACGTTTATGGCATAATTCAATATTGTTGGAGGAGTATCTGACAGATTGTGCAGAAAAATTTATATTGGAGTTGACAATTGATGGCTAAGTCGTACGGTGAACTTGCCAGGAACCATGTGGGTTTTTGGCAAGTATTGTTTCAATCGGTGTCGCAAATGGGGCCGGGCCTATCGGCTGTGTCCGGTTTGACCGCCGCCGCCAGCTTCGCTGCCGGAGCTATGCCGCTTGCGATCATACTGGCTCTGATCGCATCCTTATTCGGCGCCAATACGCTGATCCAGTTTGCGAAGAAAATATCGAGTGCCGGAGGATATTATGCGTTCGTGGCTCACGGATCCGGTCCTCGGATGGGAGTCTTCACGGGATGGATCTACCTGTTGTATCAAGGAATTAATGCCCCGGCTATGATCTTGTTTTTTGGTTTTCTCATGCGTTCAGTTCTCAATATGGGACTGGGTACGAGTTTACCCCAGTGGACATGGTGGCCTTTTGCTATGCTGGCCGCGGGTTTCGTGTGGTACATTTCATATAAAGGAATTAAACCGTCCTTGCGGTATTCCATGGTAGCCGGCCTTATCGAAATTGTTGTGTTTGTCATCTTGGGAACTGTCTTGGTGGAAAAAGCGGGCCCTCACAACACTTATGCGGCTTTTCTGCCGCAATCTTCGCCCACGGGGTGGGCGGGGGTTGGAATGGCTATGGTCTTTGGACTTTTCTCTTTTGCCGGCTATGGAGCGGCTGCACCATTGGGCGAAGAAGCCAAGAATCCCAAGAAAACGATCAGCCGGGCTGTTTTTCTGTCTGTGCTCATTGTCGGCATCTATTATGTCTTCATTGGCTATGCGTCGACGGTCGGATGGGGATTTCATAATATGAAGAGTTATTCGAGTTTACCGCTTCCTTTGATGACCATGGCTCAAAAGGATCTGGGATCGTTGTGGTTTTGGTTGTTGGCCGTATTGGTGATGAATGGCACACTAGCTTGTATCACCGCTATACACAATGCGCAAGTGCGCGTGCTCTACGCGCTCGGTCGCGATAAGCTGGTAGTTCCGGAACGATTGGGGCAGACCCATGCTATCCACCGCTCTCCGTTTCGGGCTATCCATTTTCAGTCGGTGATCAATGTCGTCGTGGTGAGTCTGGTGGGTTTTTGGCTGGGATCATTTGCGGGATTTGTTTTTCTCGGAGAGTTGATGACGCTCTCGACCTTAACCGTGCACATTTTTGCCAACTTTTCTCTCACGCGGTATTACAAGCGATTGGGTGAGTTTCGTATAGTTGTCCACGGCATTATTCCTGCGTTGGCCACGATTTTGTATCTCTTTCCCATCTACTTTACAATTTACCCGGTTCCGAACTTTCCCGACAATATTCCGCCCTATGCTGTGGTGGCATGGTTGGTGATGGGAGGTCTTTTATTGGCCCGTATCTTCAAACAGTCTCCGGAGCGTATCCAAAACGCGGGGCTCATAACGGTCGACACCTCGGAAGAGATTACCGGATAAGGACAAGCGATGCAAAAATACCGGCACGCGAGTTGTGCCGGTATTTTTATGGATCGCTTCATCCTACTGCTTCGCAAGAAACTCCTTCGATAATTTGGCAACGACACTATAATAGGTGTCTACCATGTTACCGACATATAATTTGCCGGCTTGGCTCACTAACTGATAAGCATCCCATCTATCAAAACCCAGTTCCTTTTCTAACCAAAGAACCAGTTCGGTATAGGCTATGCGGGCCGCATCTTCCATGGGTCTGGCGCTTCCCACCGTCATAATTTCTTTGGGGGATTCAATCCGAGGCCAACTGATGGGGTGGTTCTTAATGAGATCAAAGGACAACGTAACTTTTCCCGAGATTTCCAATGCGACTCCACAGGCCTCTCCTTCCCCTTGTGCCACATGGCAGTCACCGGTGGAGAAATAGGCTCCGGGAACCTGTACAGGCAGATGCACCGTGTTCTGGGCTTTTACGTCGGGAACATCCATATTGCCGCCATGCGAAAAAGGTGTAAGCGCCGAGAGCGCTTCGAGATCCGGAGCCGTGCCGATGGTACCCATGAAAGGGCTTGGGGCAATGGAAAACTTGTCACTGTAAGCAAATCGGCCATTCGGTTGTTTGCGGTAAATCCAGACTTTTTCGGGCAACGGATCTTGCAAGGTCCGAGTTAGTGTCGTCGAGGTCAATCCGCCAAAATATGGAATTTGGGCGCTGACCGCCCAGTCCCGGGTCAATTCCACATCGTGGATATGGACCAAGAGCGTATCGCCCGGTTCAGCATTGTCCACATAAATAGGGCCGGTTTGCGGATTGAGATACTTACCGGCTACTTGAGACGGCAGATCTTGTTCGGAAAGTACTCGGCCTTCAAAGCAATCTTCAGTATAGAGTGCGACCACTTCACCCGGGGATACGTGGGCAATAGGTTCGCGGTATTTTCCAAAGGTATAAGGATAGGGTTGAACCGGATAAATTTCACGCATGTGGCAAACGACCTCCCAATACATTATTCGTCACTTGCCGTCCAATTCCTTCCTTGTGATAGACTCTAATCGAACCATCGGGATCCTCCTCATGACGAGAATGTACTACACCGATCTCTTCGACAGAGGATCCCGATTTTCCTTTGCATTCCGAAATTTTTCCTATCGGCAATTAATTCTATTCGGACAATAAAAACTGGGGATAAGCTAGATTCTACACTAGATAGTGAGGGGGGTGATGAGCATGAACCTGCTGTTCGACAAGAAGAGAATAACAGACAAAGCCCATGCGATAGCAGTCGCGCCATGGTTAGGTAGTGCCAGATTGCTTTTCAACGCCGCCAACTTGAGTGTTACATTGTGATCACGACTCTTGATAAATTTGTTGATTCAGATAAAAACAAATAGGCTCGAAATCCGCCTTATTGGCAGTATAAATGCTGCAATTCGCAGGAGCTTCGAGTGCGATTATGGCATCTCCTGCATACCAACAATTAGCACCATAACTCTTAATTTCACCTTGCACCATTTTTCCGAGCTTCGCGGCCATATTAGTACCCGCGAGCGCTGGTTGTGTAGAAATAGAACTCAGGGCCTGATGATTGTCGTTCCAAAATGAAGCGACTGCACGACGAGGCCTGAGAGTCTGTCGGCAACCAACGTCCAAAACCCATTTGCGACCTTCCTTCTTGGATTTCGCACGAGCCCGTGCGCAGTCACTGGTATTCACAAAGTCGTGGATATCTTCCCGAAACAACACTTCCATTTCATCAATGAGCATATCCAATCCTTCAACCAACTCGTCATGGTTATAACCCACGTGTTCTGCTAGATAGGCGAAGATTTTTACTGTTCTGTCATATTGTCGTTCGCTACGGAGGACAGTACTCAAGCGTATTAAAGTATCGGTCACTGATTCTTCATCCATGAGAAGGTTATACAAGGTCATGCTGTTGCGGAGAAAGCTATGGTTTAACACGCCAAGCACATAATCAGAACAAACAACGCGTTTGTCCTCAAGTTGTTGCCTAATTGCCATCTGACGCCGAGTGGTTTGGAAATGATGGTCAGCGTTGATGATGGTGTCCAAAAACACCCGACTCATTCGTCGTCTCCTATGATCCAACTGAGACCATTGATCCGTTGCTGCCTACTGAGCTTTAACCAATTCTCCCTATTACACTCTCCTCGGATCAAAACCTGTATGACATCGGCCCATACTTCTGCTTGGGCATTGGACACATTCTCAGCCTTGGTTTTGTGAATCGAATCATGTAACATTATGCAAATTCTGCGTTCATACTGAAAACGGGTGGGATCTAGTTGATTCATTAGACCTTGAACTAGGTCCTTGATGACACCCAAATATTGAATTCGGTCAACGACATCATCATAATTCCGAAGAAGAAAATCCATATAGGACTCCAGCTTGTCAAACGTCCGATGATATTTGCGGTGCCAAAATCCACGATGCTCACTTTCCGGTTGCGTGAGAAGAGATTGCTGGTACAGTTTCCTCATTTCTTCAAATCTAGTTATAAATTCGTACTCATCTTGAAATGATAATTGACGAGTCATTGCCAACGTCCCTCGAAATCTGATAATCGGTGCTTTACTCATGAGAAATCACTCTTTTCATTTCTTCATAATTCACGTAACAAATAATTAATATCATCAATAGCAAGCGTGAGAACAAGATCTTGACAACGGGGTCCACTTTAGAAGGACCAAAATGGGAAACTTGGATTCCTATCGCTCGATGCGGTCTTTATCACATTTGAGCGTGCTTCAAGCTTGATACTGTCCCCATCTCTCGATCAAAGACTCGTTCACTCACTTCCCAATCAATTTCTCCCAATAGACGAGTTTTTGCAGTTGACTTTATTATGAAAATGTCGACCATATCTGACGTGACGAACGTTTCCCGCGCAATGGTGACTTTCTCTTCGATGACTGCTTGTTGTTTGGCTTCATTTTCTACGATCCTATCAGATGATAGGATATAATGAGACGCTAGCGTCTTCCAACGTTGTTATCCCTTTTGATTTTTGACCATTTGTCGAGAAATTTGGGCACTGGGTTCCCTATGCCACAATTGGTCTTATGGTGTGATCGATCCGACCAACTTGCCAAAGGCGAAGTGATAAACCCTTACCATTTTATCGTCATGATTGGGCTAAGGGTCAACACTCCAATCGTCCATTCATGCCGCGATCAGTCATCCTTGGCACTTTCTATGAGGAATTAAGGGGAAGTGTGTTCTCTGCCTTTTCTCAGATAATGGGAGTTATATGAGTAAAGATGGATATCGATGAAACAATTCCTTTTAGGCACTATTGAGGATCATTGGGCCGGAGTTCTTTGGAAACTTAACTTGCGTTCCTGAAGACTGTGTTCATGGCGCCGTTCTTCCATGACTTGTTCGGAATATGAACGAATGTAATTCATGAATACATCAACGGCCGGTGTGATTTCTTCCCGGGCTCGGAATACCATAGCCAGGCGCCTGTGGGCAGAGGGCAGGAGCCTAGATACATTGACGAAGCCGGCCTTGGCTTCCAGACAGACGGTGTCCCGGGGTACGATGGCAATACCCATCCCGGCCGCAACAAATCCTAACAGAGCGTGGATGCTGCTGGCTTCGCTGATAATCTCGGGAACGAATCCGGCACGCTGCGCAAGGCGTGATACGGTCAAATTGAGGCTATAACCTTCTTTCATGAACACGAATTGGTGATCACGCAATGACACCATCGGTACGGGGTCGGACAAAGTCTCGTCGGGACTCGAAATGACCACCAGCTCCTCACTCCACAAGGGCTCAAATTGGGCCTTTGTTGTAAATAGAGGCAGGGGCGTCAGGGCCAAGTTCACGCGATCTTTGCGGACTTCGTCTGCTAAATGCAGCGCCTCGATCTCTATGACTTCAATGCGAATATCCGGAAAGGCTCGATGAAAAGGCTGGTAGATACGGGGAAAATGTTGAATGGATACCGGTGACAAGGGACTGACTCCTAAAATAATCTTACCGGTAATCGACTGCTTCATTTCCTCGAGATTAATGGGTATACGTTTAACCTCTTCGAGGACCTTGCGAGCCTGGAGACAGGCCTTATATCCGCCGTCCGTCAAAGTGGCGCCCCGAACCCCGCGAATGAGAAGCGCCGTGGATAATTCTTCTTCTAAGAGCCGTATCTGATTGGTGACCGCAGGTTGAGTTACGCCAAAATATTCTGCACAGGCGGAAAGGCTGCCAAGATCCGCAATGCCGATGAGAAATTCCAATTGGCGCAAAGTCATAAATATCTCTCCCATCCGATATAAATAAATCTTTTGTTGCCATTATAATCTAAATATTTACTCAATACATAGGATAATATTTCATGGCGGCATCCACGTATCGCCGTATCCTATAGGCCGGAATATTCGATTAAATTAGAAAAAATTAGAACAATACCGATAATAAAAACATCGGTGCACACCTCACCTCCGATGCCCTTATCATATTGATATTTCTGCTCTTTGTATATGGACCGTGGCGTCTTGTGATATATGCCATTAAGCACCATACAAAACCGACAAGATTTTTGCTATTTCATGCATTACGTTTCCGCGAAGAAGATGGACACGCGGAATACAGCACACATTTTCGTTAAATCTCATCACCGTGGGTAAACCAAGAGACACTCTATTCTCGGTATCAACTAATATGGCAGAAAAGTCCTATTCTTCCCGCGTTCCGCCCCATAACTAATTATTATGTTGACCGATAAAGCACTGTCATTGAACTCAGAATCTGTCCATCATAAAATGACAACGATTCAACCACCCCTTGTCGGTCGGGTGCCAACCAAGGTGCCATAGACTTTAAGGCCATGACAGACGGTTAGAATTTTTTGGCACCAAATCTTTGGTTTACGCACCGCCAGGGGCCGTGAACCGCCTTGGATGGCAAGTCTCAAACGACGTGGGCAAAGTATTTTCCGGGCTTTGATTGCGTCATAGAAGGTGAGAGACCAAGCCGTTATCTGCGCTGGTACCATTGAACAAGGACCTTACGGCACAGGCCGACAGAGTGTTACACAAATATTGCGATCTTATTCAAGATCATGTTAGCCGTGAAAAAGACACCTGAAAAGCAGCTGGGCATTACGGATAAGGAAATGAAGGAGGAAGCATTATGAGTCTACCGCTGGAAGGAATTAAGATTATCGACTTTACCGGAGTTCAGGCCGGACCCTCTTGTACACAATTGCTGGCGTGGTTCGGTGCCGACGTGTTAAAAGTGGAAAGACCGGGGGTCGGGGATGTGACGCGGAACCAGTTGCGGGACATTGCGGATGCGGACGCCTTATATTTTACCATGCTTAACAGCAACAAGAAGTCACTGGAACTGAACACGAAGACTCCGGAAGGCAAAGAGATTATGGAAAAGCTGATTAAAGACGCCGACGTGTTAGTGGAGAATTTTGCTCCGGGAGCTATGGACCGCATGGGATTTGGTTGGGAGCGTCTTCAAGAACTGAATCCGCACCTGATTTTTGGCTCAGTCAAGGGATTTGGCGAAAATTCCCGCTATTCCGATCTGAAGGTCTACGAAAATGTCGCCCAGTGTGCCGGCGGCGGGGCTTCCACAACAGGATTTTGGGACGGTCCTCCTTTGGTCAGCGGCGCAGCCTTGGGTGATTCCAACAGCGGCATGCATCTGGCCATCGGGATTTTGACGGCCCTGATCGATCGGGAAAAAACCGGGCGAGGTCAGAAAGTCACGGTATCCATGCAAGATTGCGTCTTGAATCTGGCCCGGGTGAAATTGCGTGATCAGCAAAGACTGGAGCGGGTCGGCTACCTTGAGGAATATCCGCAATATCCCAACGGCACTTTTACGGACGTCGTTCCTCGTGGCGGCAATGCCGGCGGGGGTGGTCAGCCGGGCTGGGTATTGAAATGCAAAGGCTGGGAAACCGACCCCAATGCCTATATTTATTTCACCATACAAGAACAAAACTGGGCTCGAACCTGTGAGGCCATCGGCAGGCCCGAGTGGGTAGACGACCCCGAATACGCCACCGTTCAAACCAGACAATCGCATATTTTTGACATCTTTGAGCATATTGAGCACTGGCTTGCCGACAAGACAAAATATGAAGCCGTCGATATTCTCCGCAAATATGATATTCCCTGTGCACCTGTTATGAGCATGAAAGAAATTGCCAGGGACCCGGATTTGCTTGCCAGTGACACGATTGTGGAGGTTGAGCACAAAAAACGGGGGAAATATCTCACGGTGGGCAGTCCCATAAAGTTTTCCGAGTTCAAACCGGAAATCAAAGAATCTCCCTTATTGGGCGAGCACACGGATGAAGTATTGCGAAGTCTCGGTTATACAAACGAACAAATTGCTCAATTGCATGAAAAGAGAGTGGTGTAAGAGTTTATCACAACTCATGTTTAGCTGCCGTCCGGTCTTTTACAACAAGGGAGAGGGAAGAGTGATCAAATACCTTGACTCTCCTTCCTAAAAGGGCACTCATGGCCAAAGGCAATCAGAAGTATACGAGGAGGGGACAAAAATGGCCTCATCGGAATGGCGTGAAGAACTGACTGACGGCTTTCATCTTGTTGTCGATGCGTTGAAACTTAACGGACTGGATACGATATACGGGGTGGCGGGCATTCCCATCACCGACTTGGCCCGCTTGGCTCAAGCGGAAGGTATGCGATATTTCGGTTTTCGTCATGAGCAAAGTGCCGGGCATGCGGCTTCCATTGCCGGATATCTTACGCAGAAACCGGGAATTTGTCTGACGGTTTCCGGACCTGGGTTTTTGAACGGACTCGTGGCTTTAGCCAATGCCACGACTAACGGTTTTCCCATGATTCTGTTGAGCGGTTCCAGCGACCGGGCTATTGTGGATTTGCAGCAAGGAGATTATGAGGAGCTTGACCAGTTAAATGCCGCCAAGCCGTTTGCCAAGGCCGCATTTCGTATCAATAACCCGGAAGACATTGGCCTCGGAGTGGCGCGTGCCATTCGGGCAGCGCTCTCGGGACGGCCGGGCGGCGTCTATTTGGATTTAACCGCCAAGGTATTAGGGGCCGCGCTTGATCTTGAGACAGCAAGGAAATCGTTGATCAAAGTCGTGGATCCTTCACCTCTCCAGCCACCTTCGCCCTCTTCGGTCATACGGGCTCTGAATCTCTTGAAGAAGGCCAAACGTCCCTTGATAATTCTGGGCAAAGGTGCCGCTTACGCTCAGGCCGATGAAGAGATCCGCACCTTTATCGAAAGTACGGGCATTCCTTTTTTGCCGATGTCGATGGCGAAAGGGATTTTACCCGATACTCATCCCTTGTGCAGTGCCGCAGCCAGATCTCATGTGATTGGGCAAGCGGATGTTGTGATCTTAATCGGGGCTCGGTTGAATTGGCTGTTGTCGCATGGAAAAAAGCCTTTATGGTCCGAAACAACGCAATATGTGCAGATCGATATCCAGGCCATGGAGATGGATAGTAACCGTCCGATTCAGGCGCCGGTTGTGGGTGATATTAAGTCATCCGTGCAAGCTTTCCTCGAGGCTTTAGAATCTCAAAACGTCCAAGTGAGCCGGGAATGGCTGGAAGGAATTGCTCAAAAAAAGCAAAAAAACATTGAAAAAATGGCGGCGCGTCTAAATGCGGATGTGAGTCCCATGAACTTTTCCACGGCGCTTCGCGCCATACGCGAAGTTCTTGCCGATAAGCCTGATGTTTATGTCGTAAATGAAGGGGCTAATACGTTAGATTTTGCCAGGAATATCATTGATATGTCTCAACCCCGCAAACGGCTAGACACCGGAACCTGGGGCATAATGGGAATCGGTATGGGATATGCCGCGGCAGCCGCGGTGGAAAGCGGAAGTTCGGTGGTTGCGATTGAAGGGGACAGTGCTTTTGGTTTTGACGGGATGGAAATCGAAACCCTATGCCGTTATCATTTGCCGGTAGTGAGTGTGGTGTTTAACAACGGCGGAATTTACCGAGGAGATCCGGAAGGCAGCGCACCGTCTCCGACCGGGCTATTGGCCGACGCACGTTATGATAAGCTAATCGAAGCTTTCGGCGGCAAAGGCTATTTCGTGAGAGATCCAATGAGTTTGTCCACTGCCCTGGAGGAGGCCTTAGAGTCCCGGCAACCGGCATTGATTAATTGCGTCATTGATAAGACAGCGGGGACGGAAAGCGGTCATATTCAAGGTCTGAATCCGAAAAGTGCTTTGCACAAGTAAAGGTTATTTAGTGTCAGTTCGTGTTGTATTACGGAAAATAGTGGAATCCGTCGCGGGTCAGAAAGGAGAGATGGGCTTTTGGAATGGGAAAAAACCCGATTTGCCATGCATCTCATTGATCATATGGCCGATGCGGTGATCTATGCTAATACCGACGGCAGAATTGTGTTTTGGAATGACGGTAGCGAGCGCATTTTTGGCTTAGACCGATCTGAAGCTGTGGGGAAGTCTCTCGATATCATCATTCCACAGAATCTGCGTCAGCGGCACTGGGTCGGGTTTGAAGAAACCATGCGAACGGGGAAGAGTCACTATGAAGCCGGCTCTCTTTTGGCGGTTCCCGCTGTCCGCAAGGATGGTTCCCCAATCTCCATTGAATTCACGATATTGCCGTTTCGTGACGAGTCGGGGAAGATGATTGGGATTGCAGCCGTATTGCGGGATGTGAGTCAGCAATTTCAGACCATGCGAAAACTCAGAAAAGATCTCGCATTGTGTCAGGCTCAGTCCCCTGCCAGGTAACCAGACTTCGTTTGTTATATGATTAAGGCGAAATTAAGGTAAGGGGGGAGGATCGATGGCTTTGAACCGATCACAATCCGTACGTACGAGACTTCGCACTCCTTTGCTCAGAGATGATGGGAAATTGCGTCCGGCTACTTGGGACGAGGCCTTAACGCGAGCAGCCGACTTGTTTGACGGTGTGAAGAACCGTTATGGCTCGAATGCTTTAGGCGTATTCAGTTGTTCCAAATCGACGAATGAATTGAACTATTTAGCTTCGAAATTTGCTCGAGTGGTTTTCGGTACCCATAATATCGATTCCTGCAACCGAACGTGACACGCTCCTTCGGTCGTGGGTCTCACGGCTGCGTTTGGAACGGGAGCAGGAACTGTCTCTTATGAGGATTTTCATCATACCGCATTTATGTTGTTGGTGGGGGCTAATGTGGCAGAGGCACATCCTATCATCTTCCACCACATCATGAAAGGGGTGAAGAATGGTGCCGAAATGGTCGTGGTGGACCCCAGAAAGACATTAACGACCCAAAAGGCTCATGAGCATATGCAAATTGCGGTGGGATCCGACATTGCATTGGCTAATGCCATGGCTCATGTCATTATCCGCGACGGCTTGTACCATAAAGAATTTGTCGCCAAAGCGACGACGGGATTCGAAGATTACGCGCTCAGTGTCAAAGCGTGGACACCCGAACGCGCCTATGCCATTACCGGAATTTCGGCAAAACGCATTGAATCTTTGGCCCACCGCTATGCAAAAGCTCCTACCGCCATCATTGGCTGGACTTTGGGAATTACCGAGCATCACAATGCGGTGGACAATGTGCTGGCCTTGATCAACCTGTCACTGTTATGCGGGAATGTGGGACGTCCCGGGTCGGGACTCAGCCCTTTTCGCGGTCAGAACAACGTGCAGGGCGGAGGCGACATGGGGGCTTTGCCCAACAGATTGCCCGGGTTTCAAGATGTCTCGGATCCGGGTGTGCGCGAGAAATTTTCTAAGGCGTGGGGCGTGCCGATTGCGGAACAACCGGGTTGGGATCAAACTAGAATGTTTGAAGCCATGGAAGACGGGCGTATGCACGGCTTGTACGTCATAGGCGAAAATCCGGTGCAGTCCGAAGCCAACAGTGAGCATATCAGCGGTTTATTTCACGCTCTGGACGCTTTGGTTGTGCAGGATATTTTCCTGACTCCTACGGCAGAAATGGCCGATGTCGTGTTCCCTGCCCGCGCATCATTTGCCGAAAGTGAAGGAACTTACACCAATAGCGAACGCCGGGTGCAGCGGGTTAAACCGGCTCGTCAAGCTCCGGGTGAGGCACAGGACGATTTATGGATCGTAGCTTCTTTGGCCAGAGAAATGGGCCACAACTGGCCGATTTTGGGAGCTAATGAGGTGTTTGATGAGATGCGCCTTCTAACGACGAATTATCGGGGAATAACCTATGATCGTCTTGAAAAGGAACAGGGATTGCAATGGCCGGTGCCATGGGAGGGTCATCCGGGCACAAAAGTGTTGCACGACAGGCTGTGGTCCAAAGAGGTGTCCCCCAAAGTTCCTTTTCATCCTGTAGAGTGGAGTGCTCCGGTCGAACAACTGTCTTCCGAATATCCCTTGTTGTTGACGACGGGACGCAAATTGGCTTTCTATAACACGGGTGTGCAGTCCAACGTCTATCACCATCCTCGTCAGAGTGGAGAACGGCTGGAAATTAATCCTGAAGACGCGAAAAGATATGCCATTAAAGACGGTGAAACGGTGGCAGTCGTCTCCAGACGGGGGCGGGTGGAGGTTTTGGTAAGGTTTTCCGACACACTGATGCCCGGGACTGTCTTTATGAGTTTTCATTTTCCTGACGAAGTGCTGACCAATTTGTTGACAATCGATGCGACGGATCCCAAATCCGGCACGGCGGAATTTAAAGCGGCGGCGGTGCGGCTGGAAGCCTTAACAGTCGAGAAGGACAAAAGCGATTTAACTCAGAGTATCCTTAATCAAGGCTGAGAAAAGAGGATCGTGATGGATAACGAGAATTCGGCAATTTTTGACGATGTGAAAGCTCTTCTCGGGAATTTGCCCAAGGAGCGCAATCAGCTTGTTCCCTTGTTGTGGCGTGTTGCCGAACATCAAGGCAGGATTTCCAAGTCCGCTATGGAGGCCGTAGCGGCCCTTTTGGACGTGCCGGTGGCTGATGTTTTCGGTGTGGCGTCATTCTATACCCTATTTGAAGATCTGAGAGAAGATCTCAGGGAAGGTGTCCCTGCCTATATTTGCAGCGATGTCATGTGTGCGCTAAAAGACTCTCAAAAACTCAAAGAGGCCGCAGAAGCGGCCGCGACTGACCGAAAAGTGATGGTGAAGGAGTCTGCTTGCTTAGGTCAGTGTGATTATGCTCCGGCAGCCTGGATTGGCGGAAAAATCTTGCGTGAGGCGTCTTGTGAACAGGTTCGGACGGCTGTCCGGGAGGTGTCTTATGAGTGAAGTGCGAAGGCTTCTCCCTGCTCCCCAGGTTGTGTCCCCAGCCACTTCAAAAGAGCGGTTGGAGGAACGCGGTTTTGATCGGGCCGTGTCTAAAGTTATGTCCATGACAGCTCGGGACATCATAGCCGAAGTGAGTGCCAGTGGAATCAAAGGCCGGGGGGGTGCGGCCTTTCCCACCGGTTTGAAATGGTCGAGTGTTTATAGCGCTGCGGGTTCCCCAAAATATGTCGTCATGAATGCAGATGAAAGCGAATTGGGAACGTTCAAGGACCGGGTGTTGTTGGAGCAAGATCCGTTGGGAGCTTTGGTCGGGCTCATTATCGCCGCCTATACAGTGGGTGCTAGGAAGGCTTTTTGTTATATTCGCGGCGAATACCGTGACGTGGAGAAAAACCTGAACGAGGGCATAAAGACCTTGGAGAGGACAGGTTGGCTGGGTCCGGAGCGTGTAGAAATAGAAATCCGGCGAGGAGCCGGAGCTTATATTGCCGGCGAGGAAACCGCTCTCTTTAACAGCATTGAAGGCAAAAGACCAGAACCCCGGGTCAAACCGCCGTTTCCGACCGAGAAAGGATTGTGGGGGGCTCCGACTCTGATTCAAAATGTGGAGACCTTGGCCAATATTGCCATCTTGTTCGCACATGATGTGTCCTGGTTTAAAGAATATGGCACAAAAGACACCTCCGGCACGAAACTTGTGGCCTTAAGCGGACATATTCAACGGCCCGGCGTTTATGAACTACCTTTCGGAACTCCCTTGGCAGATATTATCAACAAGGAAGATCTAGGGGGGGCGATGGGTCCGCAGAGAACCTTGGGGGCGGTGCTCTTAGGGGGCGCCGCGGGCACTTTTCTGAGTCCCAAAGACATCGAGGGCACGGTTTTGGACTACCCTTCCCTGAATAAAGTGGGGGCCGGTATTGGTTCAGGAGCGATGATGGTCTTTGATGACACGGTGGATTTGTCGTGGGTGTTGACGAAAATGGCCCGGTTTTTTGCCGAAGAATCGTGCGGACAGTGCGTGCCCTGCCGGATTGGAACGCGCCGGATTCTCGAAATAGCGGAGGCCGGAAATCTTAAAGCCAGGAGTCAAGATCTTCGGGAATTGGGACAGGCCATGCGCGATGCCTCCATTTGCGGACTCGGACAGACTGCTCCGGTGGCACTGTTATCCGTGTTGGACCGTCCGGAACTCATTCATTGATTAGCCCAGGGATAGGAGGAATGGAAGATGGGAAGTTCCGTAAGCCTGAAAATAGACGGGAGAACCGTGACAGTTTCCGAGGGAACAACATTGCGGGAGGCGTGTGAGAAGGCCGAGCACTCTATTCCCACCTTGTGCTGGCATGAAAATCTCACTCCAGCCAATGCCTGCCGGGCTTGTGTTGTGGAACTGAAAGGATCCAGAACCCTTGTGGCATCCTGTTCCCGGGCTGCCGAGGAAGGCATGGAAGTCATGACCGACACGGAACGTGTGCAAAATGCTCGCAAGGTGGTGGCCGAACTGTTATTATCCACATCTGATGCGAGCCTGGCTCCCGATTTGCGTCGTTTAGCCGAAGAATCCGGGGCAGATGCCGAACGCTTTCGGGGAGGTTCGAATTGGGATCAGCCCGTACGAGTGGATAATGAATTATATGTTCGGGATTTGTCCAAGTGCATTTTGTGTTATCGCTGTGTGGAAGCTTGCGGTACGGATGCGCAGAATACCTTTGCTATCCAAGTGGCGGGGAGAGGATTTGATGCACACATTGATGCGGGATTTGGGCGTGAGCTTCCCGAATCTGATTGCGTGTTTTGTGGCAATTGTGTCGCAGTGTGTCCTACCGGCGCTTTAATTGGGAAGACCGAATGGGATTTGCGCAACGAAGGCAAGTGGGACGAAACCCGAATTTCTACGACTCGGACCATTTGTTCCTACTGTGGCGTCGGATGTGAATTGGAACTGAACGTTCTGGACAACAAGATTGTCAAGGTGACTTCACCGATGGACAATCCCATCACCCAGGGAATGCTGTGTGTCAAAGGACGCTACGGATACGAATTTGTGCAAAGCGAAGAAGCTTAGGGGGACCGGCTATGGGTACTTGAAGTGCCGTGAAGAAGAATAAGAGTGCGGTGCAAAACGTCAATACAGGGGGCGGACTCGATGGGAATTGTCTTGGGTCAACTGGGAGTTTTGCAATCGCCTCTTTGGGCGCAACAAGAAGCCGGTCGCGTGATTCAAGCCCAATTCAATACCGGTGAACGTCAATGGCATATGCTATTGTGGGTGAGTTCATGCGGCATCATTGAAGGCCATTACGGAGCAGGACATATTCTTGAGCACCGAATTCGCGGAACCTATCGCCAGGGGGATGGACTGGAGGTCCGAATCGGGGGCAGGGTATTTGGTGACACGCTTTATCTTGACCTTCACAACCACACTCGAATTATCGGAACCATCGGAGGCCGACTCTTGGGGTGTGTTTTAGACGCCGCGGTTTGTGATGGACATATCACCGGTTGGATGACAAACCACGGCATTCACCGGGAGCAGTTTGACGTGAAGATGATGGACATGGAACCGGCAGTGGCTTTAATGATGGGGGGTATTGCCTGTTATCACAGTTATTTTGTGTATCATGACCCTTTATGGCTCTAAGTGATAACGGGCGGACACATGATGCTTCGACGAAAAAAGGGCAAGTCATTGCCCTTTTGTTGTTTATATCATGCCGACCGAAGGCTGTTGGAACTAATGGATTCTTTCCCCTCGATCCCTCTACCAACTCAGTGTACTTCCCACATGAGCCTGATGCTGGCAGAATATATTATAGCTTGGTACCTCTTCAGAAGACTAAAGGATAAGCCCACAGGGATAAATGGATAGGTTGGATAATCAAATGTTATGACCAGGCATAAGCAAATCTGCTTATGCCTCAAATTTTGAGTGTATAAAATCAATACTAAAGGAGGTGATAATCCGAATCATGTTCATGATCCCCATGGCTTGTGAAAATTAATCACCGTTTGACAATGACTGACTAAGCATCACAGCGCCATAACGGGTTTGTGTCGTCTCTATTCATTTATTTTTACTGTGGGTTCTCCTTGACGCGGAATTTTGCCGATAGCCTGCCAACCAAATGACGCCATCCACAGGACGCCGCCAGGTTTCGGGTTGGTCCGGGGATCGGGAATTTTGTATCCGGTAGAGTGTCAGCGCTATACCCATAACCATTCCAAAGGACAACAATGCCACAGACATGGCTAAGTGTGCCCAGAATCCTAGTTGGCTTAACGTGCCCAAAACGACGTGCAAGGGCAAGTTAGCATACGCCGGTACCATATATTTAACCCCCGTTAAACATCACTAATCGACATTTTACCTGAGAACGACCACGAATAAAATAGTATTTCTGCACTAGCTAGGTCAACAACAAAGGGGGAACGATCAGTATGATGAAAGCGTCCGAGCCATCGTATCGAGAAATTAAGGACCAAAACGGCCGCATTTACCGGGTGGGCGAGACTCCTCGGCAAATCATGGGCTATGGACGATGGGTCATGATTTTGGTTCCATGGATCGCAATGTTTCTCATCAGCACATTTGAATACGGATGGGGAGCCGCCGAAACAACGCTGGCCCACGTCTATCATTGGAACATCATTGATGCCTTTTGGAATTACACGGTCTATGTGATTTTTGAAGCCGGTGTTTCATATCCGACCGGATGGCTTCGCGAACATGGTTATTTGCCTGTCAAGCGGGCTATGTTAATCGGTGGCATCCTGGTACTTCTGGCCTATTACTTCCTCGCTCATGCGCAATCGTTGTGGGTTGCCTACCTTGGTTATGCTGCCCTGGGGGGACTTGGAGCCGGCATGATCTATTCCAGCGCGATAAATATCACCAGTAAATGGTACCCGGAGAAAAAAGGTCTGCGCACCGGATTTGTTAACGGAGCCTATGCATATGGCTCGGTACCTTTTATCTTTATGTTTTCGTTTTATTTTCACCCGAGTAATTTTGTCAGCATTCTTTATCTTACCGGTTTGGTACTCGGGGGTGGGCTCATTATCGTCAGTTTCTTTATGAAAGACCCTCCCAAGAATTGGTGGCCTAGAGAAGTGGATCCCTTGAAATGGAAAGATGATCGGCGAAATTTCGCCTTAAAGGCCAATCCACCGGCCGTGAAACAGTGGACAACCAAAGAAATGATGGGAACCTGGCAAGTGTATGTCTTATGGATAACTTTTGTGTTAATTGCAGGAGTTTCGCTTTTCGGAACCGGTTTTAATGTACCTTTTGCCAAACACGACCATTTCGGTCCCTTTATAGCCGCCGCATCTGCAGGCGTTCTGGCCATAGTCAACGGTGTGGGGCGTGCTTTTGTAGGATGGGTCTCCGACCTGGTTGGACGCAGAAACGCCATGACTATCTTTTTCGCCATGGAAGGATTGGTCCAATTTGGGGTTCTGGCATCGGGATTGGCCCATAATGAATTCTTTTTCATCTTTTTTGCCTTCTTTGCAGGCTTGGGCGGCGGCGCTCTGTTTCCCTTGTTTGCCACCATCACCCCTGATTATTACGGCGAAGCCAACAATGCCTCCAATTATGGTGTGGTCTATTCCGCCAAAATTGTTGGTGGAATCTATGGGGGTGTGGCTTCCGCCGCCATGATTTCATCTTTTGGTTACACGGGTGGTTATATTCTGGCGGGATCCTTGGGGATCATAGCGGCGCTCCTAACCTTAACCCTTAAACAGCCGCGGCCTGTGCTTGCCCGACAAACCTTGGGTTCTCAGGAAGAAGAAACAGCCACACAATAAACCAGCCGGTTACCACAGTGTTTATGCCATAGGCCGCAGTGCTTCCGTGACGGTTGTGCATGCGGCCTTTTTTGTTCTTTGAGACTTTACCGGCAAACGAGATGAGATGATGGTTGAGCATAAGTTTTGATGTTTTTCGATCTCTTGGGCGGAGCACGACGGGCATATTATGCGTGAACGTATTGGAGAATCACAGCGGGGGTGGTCCAGGCTTTCGGGTGCTTGTCTTTTGGGGTGGATCTTTATGATTATTGCTGTCACCGTGTCTGCCCTGAGTGATCCCTAGTTTGTGATAATTGCAACGATAGAATTGATGCCGTTGCCTCTCTTACGCTAGGTAGTGACCAGGGCATCCGCAAGACCCCGGTTGAGCGAGGGAATTCGACGACGAAAATCCGATCGAGTCCGCCACACCACATCCCCGTGTTGGAGTGCCCAAGCCCCCAAACGTCACCACGCATGGGACCGTTTGTTCTTGAGGGTATTCACTCGCCAGACTCGATCTTTCTTCGTCCGTTCCCATCTGTCCGCCGACAATCAACCAGTAGTAGGCCCAGGCAAACTCTAAAGCTCCGAAATTACCATATTCGCAAGGAGATTAAGATCGCTATGTCGGGATATGAACACTGTGTCGACATGATCTCCCGGGATGGATGATTGAAAATCTTGGTTCCTGGTTCATCATAGAACCATCCAAGGAAAGGGATAAGAGCGCGGCCCCGGTGGAAAAGGCATCAACATATGGTTATGATGAGAAGTGTGAATAGAAAAAATCCTAAAATGCGTTTGGATTTCTCATCCATATTTGCTACGGGGAGTATTTTTAATGGATAATGATTTTGCTGGATTACTATTTCCGTCTGATTGGCTGCGTTTATCTCAGGATGTTCTCGAACAGCTGCCGTCGAATATCCATGGGACAATCCACCGAACCTCAATGAACTGGACGAAGAAATCAGGGCAATAGTGATAACAACGTTCTAGCAGGCCGCGGAAGTGTCTCGTGGTTTGGCTTAAGTGACGACGCGGTGCGAATTGCCGACAATTACGGTGGTAGTCGATCTAGCTGCAAAGTATTTGGGGATCAGAGCAGGGAACACTCTGAAAAAGCCTACTATGCAGTTCTTGACGAACACTATGGGGATCCCACTAATGGAAGCAACTAACTTTCGCAATTTTGAAGGCGAGTTGGACGGACTGGCTACAGTTCTTGGCGCCACGGTCACTGGAGCCCATTCAACAATTGCACTTGATCAAGAACTAGATGAGTTATCGAAGCTCTGGATAATGCCATTGCTATAGACGATCCGGGATTGGGGAATCTTGAGTTTGCGATAAGCGAATACAAACGAGATCCGAGTCACCAACCTACTATGCTTGTATTATTAAACGGACTGGGGGCTTTGGGTATGAAGATTAGCAGATTGAAGGACAGCGGGGATTTTCGCGTGCAATTGCTATATCGGCTTCTCAAACCTCTGGCTGAACATGCCCATGGTTATTTGAAACTACTCTTCGGACACCAGACACACACCATCCGCATTGGGTTCACAACCAACACGTTGGAATTCAGAACCGATGCAAACGAAGAACTTATCAAGTTTGTGAGGGAACGAGTAGCAACAGCCAGTTAATGTTCCTGTAGTTCGAGATCGGAGGGGAGTTCCATGGATGATACCGTTAGTAAAGAAGTATTCGGATATATCCAGGATATTTCTGCACCTGGAGGTATCCGATCGATCACGCCGAAATTGGTTGCGAGGGAATTGAACGAGGATCCCGGCCGAGTCTTTGAGGCCCTAGTGGCTCTGTCGGATGTCGGGCTCTTAACCCAAAACGTGTTAGTCATGTGCCCGAATTGCTCCCACATACTGAGCCACACGGAACCAATGAACCTTAACAACAATATGAGGTGTGAATATTGTTGTTCCGAGTTTTCGGTGTCCGGCGACAACTTGATGGTAAGCTTTACGTATGTTCCTCAAAAAAAAACTCATCACACAACTTTCACCCGCTTACTAAAGCTGGTACGGGTGAACCAATAAGGGATTACCTGGACCGGCCCGGGAACATTGTTCGTTGGAAGGATGGGAGGGTGAGTGCCCAATGGCCGGAATTCGATCTCGATCGTACATCTTTTGCCGACATCTTGTCCTTATTCGAAGTGAATCTGCTTGATTCGGAAACCCAGTCGACAAAGGCTACCGGGGATAAGCTTGAGATGGCTACGGCTGAACTTTGGGGAGCATGTGGGGATGTTTTCCGTTTTGCGGGTTCTCGTCAGACGTATGCGGGCCAAATAGATGGGGTGGTCGAGGTCCACACATCGGATCCTGTATTGCGAGACTGGGGAAGCCTAGTTATTTATGAATGCAAGAACTGGACCGATCCAGCGGGATTGCCAGAACTCGCGGTGTTGTTATACAAGATGCAACTGACCGACGCGAAGGTTGGGATGATGTTCTCGACTCGTGGGATCACGAAGGTTCGTGGAGACCGCCTAAATGGCGAGGGTGTGGTGTTGTTTGCCCGTTGGCATCTGAACCGGTTCATACTCTATTTTGACTACACGGACCTCGAGGCAATTCGAGATGGAACGAATTTCATCGAGCTTCTCATGGAGAGGTATCGGGCTCTCAGGCTGTCGGCACCGCCTGCTGGGTCAGAGTCTCTTCGCAGATAGCAATCGAGGGAATTGCGGAAGCGACGGACAGTATTGACCCACGCATTCCCGCGGATCGTCTGCCACCCGCCAAGCAGGGGTTGTATACTCGCCAAGCCCAATTACGCGACAGACCTTTTTGGACAGTCTCCGTGGATGATCACAATCGCCTGCAATTACGGGCAAATCGGGTGGTTCGAGCCACACGACATCAGGAACAGGGGAAACGCTTGCTCTTCACGACGGATCGGTCGTTGACGGTCGAGGCGATTTTGTCCGCTTCTAATCGCGACACAGTTCCAATGGAAGACGACTTCCGTGTGCTGAAGGCCCCGGACTTATTCCGGATTCAACCCTTGGGCCATTGGACGGATAGTAAAATTCTTCTACGCGCTGGTGTGTGTATTGGCCTGGTTGGTTCTTAAGCTGATGGTTCGCTGGGTCTCCGAGCATCAGTTAGAGATGAGCGCCCTGGTTCTCAAACAGGAGTTAGCCGACATTCAAGAAATTTACCTCCAACTGAATCCCACCACGATCCATCGCGTCTTGACGACACGATCCACCATTCAACAGCAACTGTATGACCTCTTTAACCTGAAAAAGCATGCTCCGGAGAGGGACTCGACAACACTACCCTTACACATCGCCAATGGCTAAAACCCTGCTGGTCTCATCACCGTTTGCGGCCTTGGCTGGGCATTAACGGCGAAACTCCAGACAAAGTTTCAAGAGATCAGATAGAGCGGTTGACATCGCTGGTAGCGGCAACTAATATCTTCGTATGACAAAATTATTCGGACATCCTATCTATTTGCCGAAACTCTATACTTATACCAAGATAAATCTTCAAAAGCTTGGGGTAACGAAGTCGCAAAGGCTTTTCTTGTTGACACGGATTCTCAGGATTTTCTCCCCTGGGATAAAGGGGTCGATACCACAAATTGGGCGGTATTCTGTCATAAATTGTCTCACGCTACGCGCTCGGTACAGTCAATCTCCTGACGGAGGTCCAGAAAGCATTTCTTGTTAAGAGAAGGTGAAGCCGGGCTCTTACTCGGGATTTGGATAAGAATGGGTAACCCGGCCGGAGATCCGCACCCTCCGTGCGAGAAAGGAGAGCAAGTCTTATGAATGTGTTTAATGACAGTTCTCTGGATGACGGACAAATAGATCTTTTAGCTATCGATGATGCGATGTTGCGCCTTTTGGGTGTTCAACAACGGGCATTTTCGTTATTTGTTGAACGTCGTGCCGAAAGGCGTCCGGATTACCCCACACGTATTCAAATGCATGTGCTTCACATTCTTCGAGAACGTGAGCTCGTTTCGGTCTCAGAGCTGGCCCGTTTACTTAGCGTGTCTGTATCCACGGTCAGTCAGTTAATCAATACTCTGGTAGACCGGCAGTGGCTTCGGGTTGACATTTCCGCTCAGGATCGCCGTCGACATGATGTTCGCCTTACCGAGGCCGGTGCCGCTTTGTTGCGAGATCGCTATCATAAGCGCTTAAACACAATGAAACTGGTGCTCGAGCAATTGACGCCGGAAGAGAGAACGATGTTGGTTCAGTTGTTGGAACGTAGTGTCGCGATTTGGCAGTCATTCGAGGAAGGGAGTACCACATCATATGGCCACTGAAGCAAAGAGAGATGCACAGCCCTTGATTGAAATTCAAGACTTATCCCGCTCTTACGGAGAAGGCGAGGCGATGGTACATGCATTGCAGAAAATCAATCTTTCCATCAATGCGCGGGAGATGGTGGCTTTGATGGGACCGTCGGGGAGTGGGAAATCTACCCTGATGAATATTTTGGGGCTTTTTGACCGGCCTACTGACGGTTCATATTATTTGGACGGACAAGACATGACACGATTGAAAAGACGCCAACAGGCCGATTACCGTGGGCGGCACATTGCATTTGTCTTCCAAGGAATCCATCTTTTGCCTCGACTGACCGCTCTGGCGAACGTGGAACTGCCTATGTCATATGCCCGGGTGCCGGTTACCCAACGCCGTGAGCAGGCTATGCAGGCAATGGAACTATTGGGAATCCTCCATCTTAAAGATCGCTATCCCAGCAAAATGTCCGGAGGCCAGGCTCAGCGCGTCGCTATTGCCCGTGCTATCGCTCCCAGTCCGCTTCTTTTGCTGGCCGATGAACCCACCGGAGCATTGGACCGGAAGTCGGGATCGGTCGTCTTGCAAGCCTTTCAGGAACTGCACGAAAATACGGGAGTGACTATTGTAATCGTGACCCACGATCCTTTCGTCAGTCAGCATGCAGAGCGCATTGTGTCTTTGGAAGACGGTCAGATTATTGATGATCGTCCGGTTGATGACCGAATTATGGCCTTGGACTCGG
>JAKACM010000075.1 GCA_021821465.1 Bacillota bacterium | reverse complement strand
GGTTTGACCTGTCTACATGTCGGAAACATCATCGCTTACAGTGCCAACCATTCTGGGTTGGCCTCGCACCGATTTTCATCATGATATTGTCATAATTGTCGAAATCTAACTTTGCCGAGGACCTGGTCACACTTCGGACTTGATTGACAACGACATTTTCAATCAATCTGATTACGCAATCACGCTATGCGGTGATGCATACGACAAATGCCCAGTGACGCCTCCCCACGTGAGACGCATGCATTGGGGGTTTGAAGACCCAGCTCGTGCGACAGGTACGGAACAACAAGTACTCGATAAGTTCCGAGAAGTCCGGGATGGCATAAAAGAACGTGTTGTTAAATTTCTAGAGGAGGAAATCCAGCATCAGTGATCAACGCATGCAGGTTGCTGTCAGTTGCGCGGATTTAGAAGCCTCTTTAAAGTGTTACCGTGCTTTCCTTTGGACTGAACCGAATTAAGAGAACTACCGGGGGTTGGACCTCAAAGGAGCCAATGCTTCACTTTTCATTGAATGTTCGTCCGTTTGAGAAAAATGGGATACCCAATCACATTGAGGAGATGACCAACATGCGACAAGTAGTTGTCGTTGGAACGGGACCGGCAGGACTGACTGCAGCGATTTATTTGGCGCGGGCAAACCTGAGTCCACTTGTGATTGAAGGGAATGAACCAGGTGGGCAGTTAACGCTGACCACGGAAGTGGAAAACTTTCCTGGATTTCCGGACGGGATTACGGGACCAGAGTTAATGAGAAATATGCGCAAGCAAGCTGAAAAATTCGGAGCGGAGTTTTCGCGTGGCTGGGTGACACAAGTGGACCTTTCGGGAAATGGATTTAAACTTCAAGTTGAAGGCATGACCGAGTTAGAAACCCGATCTTTAATTCTCTCGACGGGTGCCTCTGCAAAAATGCTCGGAATCCCGGGTGAGAATGAAAATATTGGGCGTGGCGTGAGTACCTGTGCGACTTGCGACGGATTCTTCTTTAGAGGTAAGAAAATCGTTGTTGTTGGTGGTGGTGATTCTGCGATGGAAGAAGCGAATTTTTTAACAAGATTCGCTTCAGAGGTGCGTATCGTTCATCGAAGAAATGAGTTGCGTGCATCGAAAATTATGCAAGACCGTGCACGTAACAATCCTAAAATTACTTGGAGCTTGAATTGCATACCCGTGGAAGTAGAGTCGGACGGAAACCGTGTGAAAGGACTCAAGGTGATAAATAATGAGACGGGCTTGGAAGAAACGATTGCGACGGAAGGTATCTTTGTTGCGATCGGATACCACCCCAATACACATTTCTTGAATGGGCAAATTGATACCGATGACCTCGGATACATTGTCGTGAAGCCTGGCACAACCGAAACGAATATTCCTGGCGTATTTGCGTGCGGGGATGTACAGGATCACAAATTCCGACAGGCTATTACAGCAGCGGGAACTGGATGCATGGCAGCATTGGAGTGCGAACGATTTTTAGAAAGTGTGGCTGCACATGACGAGTTGGAGGTATAACTATGCAGATTACAGATGCAGGAAAAACGTTTATTGAAGACGTCTTGAAACAGAACAATGCCAATTGTATCCGAGTTGTGTTTGCTGGACAGGGATGTTGTGGCCCGAAATTGGGTCTTTCTCTTGACGAACCACATGATGATGATGTTGTACAAATACTCAACGGGATCAAGGTTTCCATTGAAAATCGTATTGTGCCGCATACGACAAGTCTTACGCTAGACTTTCGGACGACAGAAGTAGGGTCAGGGCTTGTGATGGCTGGACAAAGTAATTGTTAAGGGATCTCATTAAACGTCGTGCGTCTCGGGAGTTTAAGCCGAGGCGCTTTTTCGTGCGTCCGGCATGGGCGTTGTCTCTACGGTGAAAGTCCGGAATGGTGAAGGTAGCAGTAGTCAGTAGCTTAAGCCAAGGGTATCTATCGCGAGGTGGAATCTGAAGAAAGGCAGCGGCCGACCTCCGGCCAGAGGTTCACGAACTTGAATTGAGGCTAACGACAGTTGGGCGAGTTTGCGAAATAAGGCTCAGCCCATGCTACCGAAGGCTGTCGAGAGTAAGGAGTGGGTAGGTGGAGGGAGAGACAACGTTCTTATCCCTTGGCTTGGACAGCAGTAGATCTCGTAACCTCTTGCTGCGCCTGGCGTTTCGGGACGTAGGATAACTTCGCGTAGTGCCTACAGCTTTTCTGGGATATCTCTTGAATCAGGGATGGAACGTTGCAACCTAATGCTTTGAGAATTTGACCTTATCTCAGGTGTAATCTTCGTTCTTGCCGGATTGGCAGGTCACCAAGTGCATCACGTTCATTAGTGCTAGGTGGTCAATGACAGAATGTGCGGTCAACAAGCCCTACATTGATTCGTTCTATGTCTCGGGGCAGTATAACAGGTGTCAAGGGCTGAGAACCTGGCGTAATGATGTGGGAACGAAAAATGATTCCATGTATTACCTCGACATGCACTGATAAGTCAATACTTTTCGCGGCGTTGGTGTATCATAACGGTAAACCCATCCAGGAAGGATGATTCAACCGTGAAACCCAACAACAGCGAACATAAATTCACCAACCGCCTCATCCACGAAAAATCCCCATACCTCCTGCAACACGCCCACAACCCAGTCGACTGGTACCCATGGGGCGACGACGCCTTTAAGATTGCCCGAAGATACAACCGGCCCATCTTTTTATCCGTGGGCTACTCGTAGCCCTGCGGGGCTACGAGTGGCAATATACGGTAATGGAGTAATATATGGACCTGTCACTGATGCCATGTGCAGCTAGACCAAATTCCGGACCTTGTGTCGGCCACAAAAGGCACACCGGCAAAGAGGAGATGATCGCGTTGTATGGAGTTCGCGTGTCCCAATGGAGTATGACTTATTTTGCCGGAGCATGGATCTCCCTGGCATTGGCGGAAATGGTGTGGATGTCGGGTTTGGCCAAGCCCCTGAGCAATATCGGATCATCATGGGTTCTCATCGGGGTTCATTTGACTACCCTTAGCTTTCTCACACTTTTGATGATCGGAGCTCTTAATCAGTTTGTTCCCGTTTTAACACAAACGGAACTGGCTAGTCAGAGACTTTCCGGTATAACCTTTGTTCTGACCGTAATCGGAGTGGCAGGTATGATAGCCGGATTTCTGTCTCTGCCGGCAACAATCTCTGGGGCACTTTTCAAATCCATTCCCTGGCTCTTGCCAACCGGAGGATCGTTAGTGGTCTTAGGCTTGGTAGTGGGAGTTATCAATCTTGGGATTACCGTGAAAAGGGCATGGCCATGGGCGCTGCCAACCTGGTTTGTCTCCATGGGTCTCTTCTTTTTGTTGGTGACCATTGTGGTGGGACTCGTGTTGGCTTTCTCCCTGGCCTTCCCGGCTCTTTTCTCTTCTCACCAGTTACTGGTGATCGGCGGACGGGGCTTAGCATCGCATGTCGTGGGCGGAATAGGAGGGTGGTTTACTCTGAGTGCCATGGGTGTCTCATACAAATTATTGGCCATGTTTACTCTCTCGCCGGAGCATGATGGCATTCAAGGATGGATTGCTCTCGTCGCAACCGCGTTGGGCATTGGCGTCGTCTGGGTGTCACGGTGGGTGAATGCCAGAGCTTTTGCACAAGGGGGATGGGCACTCATCGTCTTGGGATTGGTCGTCTATCTTGCCGACATCATGGCGCTTTATCGCCGCAGAAAAAGGCGGAACCAACTTGAACTTAACGCCCGGTACGCTCGTATCGCCTTGAGTTTTCTTGCGGCCATTATACTCATAGCTTTATCGGTACGACCAACCGGCCGACTTTTGCGGATCGATATTGTGCTCGTCTTTTTGGCCTTATATGGGTGGCTGGGAGGTTTTGCTTTGACCCAACTCTATAAAATCGTCCCGTTTCTGACTTGGATTCGCCTGTTCGGCCACCGCATGGGCAAAGGACGAACCCCTCGCGTTCAGGACTTGGTCAATGAATCTCGAGATCGGTATGCCTTTATCCTGTATTTTTTCAGTATCGCGATGGCTGCAATTTTTCTCCAACAAGGTTGGACTCTGGGATTTCGCGGCATGATGTTCTTGGCATTTATCGCGACCCTCGACATCGGCCGGGCATTATATCATGCGGCCCACCCCCTTTTGCCCCTGAATGAAACCCGAAGATCGCATGGGACCGAAACGGTGATTCGAAGAGGATCTTAACATCTATATCAAGGAGGTCGAAAAAATTTCAACCTCCTTTTCGTCAATCATCAACTTCTTGTCTGTATCTATGGGCATGAAATTCTTGGACGCCAACTCGTAAGAGTGCTCCCGCCTCTGGAACCACCATACGTCGTGATACATATGGTGTGTTATAAGGAGGTGCACTTCATGGCACTGTTTGAGAATACTTTCCCACCGTATGTTCCTTTCGGCAGTCGCATGCTGTCTTTGCGGATGCCCCGACAAACGGGAACCGACGTCACCTTGCTCCAAGCCACCTATAATGTCATGCTTAAAACGATGAATCCTCCCCAAGGTCCGATGGGATCCCGTATTGCTCTGGACGGGGTGTTTGGTCCCGCCACCAAACAAGCGGTGATCAATATTCAGTCATACTTCGGTCTGGAAGTCGACGGGGTGGCGGGGCCTCAAACCTATTTTGTTTTTGGTCAGGGTGTCGCGGGAAACACGACATATGGAGGACCAGTCTACGGAAGCCGGGAACTCTCTCGGGGTGATCAGGGGGGAGATGTGACTATTCTTCAAAACCGGTTGAACTGCTTCCGTTACAGTACCCTTCTCAAATCTCCTGCCGATGGCGTTTTTGGTCCTAACACCGCACGAGCTGTCTTAGCTTTCAAACACGACAGCGAACAAAACGGCGATCGGGGATTCCCCGACAATCCTATTGCCGGTTTCGGATTCTATGATGCCACTTGGCTCTACACATTCGCCGGGGGACGAGCTATCTGGGGCCCGCCCAATCACACTCAGCGTAACGGTTTTGATGTTGTTTTCATTCAGGTTTTCCTCAAAAACCAAGGACTGTATTCGGGTCACATCGACGGCTATTATGGATCCCTAACACATTCAGCGGTGCGCCAATTCCAAACTGCAGAAGGAATAACAGCGGACGGCATAGTGGGTCCGGTGACCTTTTATCATATTGGGTTGGACAATCGGCAAAATGCGCCTTCTCCGATAGCAGTATCTTGGCCTCCGCCGATTCCATCGATTTAGGAGTATAGGATAAGGATGACATCTGTCAGAAGAAAATCCGTATAAATTCTTCCTGTCCGTCTTTTCTTAACGTGCCGTCATCAGCGACTGGTTAGAACCAGTCGCTGATCTTTACCAAATTTTCCGCCTAAAATACATAATCCAATGACCAAAAACCTTACCTTCATGTTACACTTAGTAAAGTGTCACACAGAATTTTAACGATTTCTTAAAAATGTGCTGGCGGCCGCAGTTCGAGCGTTCCTTTATCCGGCGTGACGATTTTGGTGCTTGGCGCTGGCAATCACGAGTCCATTGTTCACTTCCTCGAACAACGGGGAGACATGTCACTCAAGGGTTTATTTGTTAACGCCGAAGGCCCGCCTTCCGGAGATTTTGTCGACTTATCTCAACAAGATTGGGCAAGCCTTCTCCCAACTCTTATAGGGTCCCGTAGAGCCATTAGGACGTCCTTCACCCGTGCTCGAAAACAGAGGGTCGGTGCTTTTTAATACGTCGCCTTCCATTCGCGTTCCCATTTTTTCTCTCCAACGTTCCCGGTCCCACGGCAGGCGCATTAGCCAAAGGGTTATCTCTGAAACCGGCTTCCCACTTTATCCAAGTAAACATTATCGCTTCCGGCGGCATTCTGGTCGAAAGAGTACATGAATCGGAAGAACTCACGGCAACGAAATTATGAAAAAACGAGAGTAGAAGTCCGGAGGCAAACCGCTGCCCATATTCCCCTCGGCCGATACCGCACAACCCCGAGGGATTTGGCATGGCATCCGCTCTTTCTTTGACGGCAGGATTTATTTTCGGAACCACCCTGTTTGTTGATGGTGGCGAGAGCAAAGCCTTGTGACCATTTGCGTCCGATGTCGTTGACAAATTGGGAAGACCATCGCCTCGGCGCGTCATGGTCGAGAACGAGACCATAGACTGCACGAAGGTCCTCATGCGGCGGAAGGGTAGGGGACTGACACTTCGAACGGCTTTACCTATTTCCTTACACGGATTCTCTCCTTGTTCGACATTTTTGTTCCTCTAAGAAAAATTAGGCAGGTAATGGGGTTAGACCGAATTGAGTACCAATCCATCGCAATTTTTCGGCATACATTTTTATCGTGACCCTGTCGCGATTTTTGGACAGGTGCAATAGCGACAGGGAAAAACGCAGGGACGTGAAACTCATCCCGCTAACGCACGACTTTAGAGGCATATAGGCTTTTGGCATGGTTTGTCCGTGCATGGATGACGCAATGTGACTAAATTGGGTTCTTAATCGTTATGTTTATTAAAGGGTCAATTCAACACAAGGACTCACGAGAGTCATTTGATGTCGATATATTTAAAAACTCAGAAGGAAGGGACCATGCTCAATGAATCCGGAACACTTAGAACAATCACCCACCTCACGCACAGTCAAACATCCGACAACTCGTCAGGAAGCTCAACGATTGCAGGATTTGGCCCGGATGCTACGGATGGGCATTTCCCAAGGTTATACGGTAGACGAGTGTATTCAGGCAGTTCATACGGAAGCCCGGTTGGCACACGGAAACTACGACAGATGGGGAGGATGGAAGCAGTACTCGACGATTGAGACATTATTTGCTTCCCGTCGACTGATGCATAAACGGGCCGTAGCCAGATCGAACACAGCAGCCAACAAATGAGACAGATGCCCAACACGAATCTTTTGTGCCGCCGGAATGCCGAACCTGTATTCAAGGCCCGGCATTCCTTGTAGGTAGCTCCGTGCGCCATAAAGAACCGGAACCATCATCAAATCCGTTTACGTACAACCTCTTGAGATAGCAATCGTCTTGCATGCTCACCGGATGTCTTTCCCGCCCTTTCTGATAAGTCAATACTCGCAATCCTCAAATCTTGAGAGTTGGGCATTGCCGAATTATGTTAGATTAAAGAAATAGGGAACTGGATTCAATCGCCATTTTCTACACATGGCATTGCCTTCCCAAACATATTTTCATCGATAACGGATGAGGATGGTGACGGACATGTCAGCGAAGATCACATTGACAGGATATCCTGCGGGCCCTATTGAATTGTTTTCGGATTATTTTCGGTTTGATATGGAAGAAGGCGGATCGGGTGCGCCTCCTGAGGGACTACCCGCAGCAAGCTCCTTGACATTTACCGTATTTGTTTCCAAAAAGGCCGGCAATAAGCTGGGATTTCCCGAGACACCCACCGAACCTTTGCTGATTCAAGGTGACTTGACTGCCGAACTGACCATGGATCAATGTCCGGGGGAACTGGGTGTGATTGCCTTCCGAGTGGAGAAAATACTGCCAAAAGACACCCAGAAGAAAGCGCAAGAAAATCCTGACACACAAGCGGACAGCCAGAACTCAGCACAATGGGAAGAAGAGACATGGCCGAATTTGTCCGAATATCCCAATTTACCCCTCTCCGAGGTTATCATTCCCGAAAAATTTCAGCCTCCCAATGCGAAAAAAACCGCTGAATTACAAAACCGTATCCTTCACCACGGACAATTGGACGAACCAATCACCGTCCAGTTGACGGATGATAGTCAGTATTTACTAATCGATGGATATAAAAGGTACCTCGTAGCACAAAATCTAGGGTGGGTGAGTGTTCCCGCAAGAATTAAGGAAAATGTCGCAAACAGCACGGAGTTGGAACCCCGTGACTCGTAATGTCATCCTTCAGCGCTGCCCATAACTCATGAATTATATGGCAAGGGGTACATCTGATAGATTGGGCAACAAATCGCATCGAAAAAATGGTGCGCGTTAAGCTTATCAAGACGGTCTGCTATTCGGTTCCATGGTGACTCTGCGCCGGACTCACCATTGTCCTCCGTCGATTATCTTGCTAATAAGAAGAAAATCCTAAACCGAAGGAATTGAGCTCTTGGCCGGAGAAATGGCGACGGATAAAGGCCGCTACAGTGATGTGCCCACTTTATTCTACGGGGAGGTCCACAATGAGTGCCACCTTTTTGTTTTTGCAATGTCCACGGATTGGCGTTGAGTGTTCTGGCGCCAATGGGGAAGCTTGTGCCCATGATCTCGCCAACTTGTTAGGGACAGTTCCCGTTCTCCGCTTCGATTTGGCCTGGCGGGTAATGTGCCCCGAGACCATAGATAATGAAGGTGCCGACATTCCGTCCGGCAATCCCCGAACGCAAATGAACCTCTTGCACCAATGGCTCCGCCAAACGCTCCAAAGTCAGGCAACATCGGCCACAAACATCATCGCTTTAATCCCAGCCCTTAAACCTGCCGCCGAAGAGTGGATACGGATCAACGTTTCATTTTATGCTTCAGCCGTGGTCATGCACCCGGTAGACAACCATAGCCGCGGATCGATGTTGGCGGAAGAATGGGCCCGATTTAAGGAACATAAGCCGACCCGATGGCAAGATTGGTGGTTGCCTCCGCTTGTTCGTCCTTGGGCCGACAAACCCATGGCGGCGTTGCAAAATGCACAAAAAAGAACCGAAGGGGCAGATTTCACCTACCTCACGGGCTTATTGGGCTCTGACAGACTGGCCATTCAGACCTATCACATCCAACCTTACAAACAGGGGAACCGGTTTCACAGCCACTCCGACGTCGATGAGTGCTATTTCATTTTAAAGGGACAGGGCACACTGCGGGTCGGTAGTCGCTCCATCCCCATCGGGGAAGGGGATTTCATACCCAAGCCGGGTGGAAGCGGATCGGCTATGGAATTCACGGCAGGAAGAGAGGGTTTGACTGTGGTGGATATCGAGAGTTGGCGCCGTTTCGATCAAACGGACGTCGTACGATATCCGGACCATCGAGAAACCTACCTCCGGGGACCCGGACTTAATGTGGCGTGCGCCGATAAGGCACTATTCGAGGGTTCGGAGATTACTGCATCCTATGATAAACACTATGTTCGCAGAGCGGACGGAACAAAAAGCCACGTGAAAAGAGGCAGTAAGGATTTTTTAGATCATGGATAAAAAATCAGTCGGGCATTGAAAGCGAAAAGGTCGGCCCCAACTTGGGCACGAACTAATAATCGTCTTCCGCATTTCCGGATTGGGATAAAATTATCCATGTGACGATAAGGAGCATGGCAACGATTCCTTCCTGGATCGCCATAAGCCACATACTGCGCTTCTTGGGAGAGAGTCTAGTTTACGGCTGCGGTAATGATCATCCCGAAAGTTCGAAAGTTCATGTCACGATCCTTTAGAAAAATCGCAGAACACCTGACCCCATCCATAAACTGGAGCTCCCAACGGGGTCTCTTGTTCCATTACTGCACATACCCCAACTGTAACCCGTTGGTCGGCGGCGTAATCTGTGCAATTAGTTCTGCCGGATTCTAACGCAACAATCATATCAATGAGATGTCGGCCGATGCCTTGGTGCCTCTTGTCTTTTTTCGGATTTCCATAGAAGCTTCGCACAAATGCCTTATGCCAATCACTCCGGCAGCTCTTCCATCATTCGCCAGGCATACCTAGAGGCTACCGTTTGTATTCGAATCGGTATTCCGAAATATACCGTGAATCTTATGGCCTGTAGACTGGTACACGGCATATGCTAACAACATCATGATTTTCCCTTGAATATCTCCACTCATTCCGTATTCCTTGCGCGTTACACTGACCTTCGGGAGGGGAAATCACATTGATCTATTTCCCATCTTAAAGATTAAGAGGCAATGGGTGTCATCTCTAAGCTGTCGGTTATCCGCTATTCTTAAAAGGGGTTCCATCACCCGAATACAGATGATCAGCTTAGAGTCCGATGAACATCCGATTAGGGATTTCTTGTATTGCAACGATTCGATTTGCATCGACTAAGAAATTATGGGCTTAAACATGGTCATTGTAATTTTGTTGATGCAAATAATTACCGGCACTGATTCCTCAATTTGCTGATCAGGAGTGATTAACAAGAGTAAAGCCTGAATTGTTGCAAAGTTGGGAAGTTTAGTAGTTGACAGTAAAGACCAACCATTCGCATAATAATAAGGAATCGAAACGATTCGATTCAAGTTAATCTGATACGTTCTATATACATAAGGGGGAAACACCTTGAAGAATCACAATGTTTCACGCTCCCTGCCCTCAAAGCACACGACGGTGTCGGCATTCGGGGCCGCCGCGTTAGCGGTGTCAAGCATATTGATGTGCTCGGGGTTTTCGCGAGCTGCAACAACTTCACCGTCTAACGGTACTAGGGGCCATTTCCCACCTGCCGAATCTCTGGCACCCGCTCCTGCCCTGAACTCGCTTTACGCGGGCCAAGCTTTGACTGCCGGACAGCGTGAAAGCTTGAAAGCCATCGCTGCACGCACCTGGAAGTTTTTTTCCATTGACGTCAATCCGCAAACGGACTTGCCAATGGATAATGTCGGCTTTCAAGGCGCTCCCGCCAAGGGAGCTTACACCTCGCCTACAGACCTGGCCATGTATTTGTGGAGCATTACGGCAGCGGCGCAGATGCATATTATTTCTCCTCACACAGCTTACATGATGGCATACCGGGAACTGGGCGCCATTCAGAAACTGCAAAAATGGCACGGTTTTCTCTTGAGCTGGTATAACACCAACACTGGTTCAGCAATAAACGGACCGGGTCAACAGAGTATTTCGTCAACTCACGGCCAATTTATCTCCACAGTGGACAATGGGTGGTACGCTTCATCTCTGGTGATTATCCGCAATGCTTTCCCCGGGCTCAAGGCACAGGCCACAAACTTGCTCAAAGCCATGAATTTCGGCATCTTCTATGATCGTGGAAATCCGTCTATCAATATTAATGCCGGTCAAATGTACGGAGGATATTATGCGGGCGTGGGGCCAGCCACGTTCGAATACGGCCTGCTCAATACGGATCCGCGCATAGCCGCATATATTGGCATAGGCACAAACACCTTGCCGGGAGATGTATGGTGGCGAACATGGCGCACGCTTCCCGCTGATTTCACCTGGCAAACACAAACCCCGGCGGGACCGAGCGTCACTTACACCGATCCCTATTCCCGCAAAAGTTTTGCCGTGGTCGAAGGACACTATAGTTATAACGGAATTACTTACGTGCCGAGTTGGGGCGGCAGTGAATTTGAGGCCCTGATGGCCCCTTTGGTTGTGCCCGAGGCCAGTTGGGGTCAAACAAGTTTTGGACTCAATGACATTAACTATGCCCAAGCGTCCATAGACTACGCAACCAACGCCTTGAAATATCCGGTATGGGGTCTCTCTCCTGCCAGTGTTCCCGGTACTACGGGTAACTATCAGACCTATGGTGCCTATCCTTTGGGATCCGGAGGATTAGGCAGTGCGTATGCCCACAGCGCCGTAACGCCTTACGCGTCGTTCCTGGCCTTGCCGTTTTTGCCGCAGAAGTCGTATCAAAATATTGTAAAGATGCGCAACTTGTACAAAGTCTACGGACCTTATGGATTTTACGATGCCGTGAACCCACTTACAGGCACGGTAGCCCCACGATATTTGGTACTGGATCAAGGGATGATTATGGCCGGGATTGACGATGCACTCATGCGGGGTGGATTGCAGCGCTACTTTGCTCAAGATCCCGTCGGACAACGCATCAAGCCCTATCTTGCAATGGAGAAGTTTTCGATAAGCCCAGCACCGGGAATAACCCTACACTACGGCCAAACGCACTGAATTGGCCCTTTCGAGCAGACCATGCCGGGACATATCAGATGGGCATGTCGCGGCATGGTAGTATCATGGAATCCACACCAGGATTCACGAGATCCCATGTTCAATACGGTTGCAAAGCGATAATGAAGGTTCATGAGTCCATCATGAACGCCTGTTTCCTCGCCTTTTGAATTTCCACTCAATTGGTAGCGTCACGCTATCATTCGTCCGTTAACGTGATTACTGGAAAATCCCGCTCACCAGTTTTTTTTTTTGGGAAAGCGGGATGGCTAATGGGCAAATGCACTACACGTTGTATCTCGGGTTCTTGAAAGTTACGACTTATTGTCGGGATGCTTGGCTATGAGTTTTTCCACTTCCTGTAATTGGTCTTCTATATCGGCCTTTCGCGCTTCCAAATGACGTTTCGCTCTACGTAAAGCCAACAAACTCGCGTCATGTCCGGGAATGTCTCGGTACTCCCATTTTGGGCCTCTGGGTCCGCGGCTGCCGGGACCAAAATGCCCGTGGTGTCCGCAACCCCCGGAGTATCCTTCTCTGTCTTCCAACATGGGTATTTCCCCCTCCTCTTGACTATGGGCTTGAGTATCTTCGGGTTTTGGATAAATACGTGTCTCCAGGTCTTTCAATTCATGCCAGTTCAATAGCGAACCGACTTCGAGCCAGTTCGATTCGGTCAGATACCGAGACGACAGACCCAGATATTGAGCGGCCATTTCCACCGAAATGTCTTGCGATTCATCCCATTGTGGTTCCTCTGGAATAAAGCGGCCGGTTTGCTGGGCCAATGCTTGAATATCGGGATACTTGAATCGGCGGTGTGAAACGCGCCCTCGGCCAACCCGGTAGGACGGCAACCAACCTTGTCGAGAATACCATCTGATGGTCACAGGCGACACTCCGAGAAGGTCAGCAACATCTTTAACGCGAACATAATGTCCTACCACGGTTGTTCACCTCAACATTATTATACTACAGGATATTCCTGTAGTGAGGTAATACTATAATTAAACTCAAAGCCTTTCCATACTTTGTCTGTTAGGGGGCTATGGAATCGTCGGAATTAGAGGGCCCTGATTCAAGACAGCCAGACAGGGGCCCCGTCAACAAAATGCGAATTTACAACGCTAGCACTGGGTCGCGACTGTGGATGGAAAGATGGAAAGTGGCACCAAACTACTCTTTAGCGCCACTTTAAGGTACAATGTCGAGGGAAATGATGGCAAAGAAGAGGGACTAATAGAGAAAAAAGAGGCGCAAAAGTTATCGCGGGATTGGTTCTAAATCTCGAAGGATGGTTTTATTCCGGGAACCATAAAAAACTATACCAGGAATGTCCCACAATTTTCTGAACGGGTAATGCACAACGACGGGGATCTGACGCAGTTAACGCGGGGCGATGTCAAGCAATACATCCATGCCTTGGAAGACAAGGAACATCGAATGTGATTGGTGCGTGTTGAACGAACGATTAATCGTCGGTGCAACCGACAGGTTTTGGGAAAGATGTGGGTGTTTGTTTTTGAACAATGCATAGGTAGCGAATAAGCCAAACGCCGCATTTGACGAACATGGTGCAATGGTTGAAATGCATGGTTGAACGAGGTGGGAGGATTTGAAAAATTCGTCTCCGAAATTGCCCCTAACACATGACGAACGTGTCCGTTTAAGAAAGTCCAGAGTTAAATTAACGTATATCACAAGCATGAACCCAACGGCTCTGGAATGTTTTGGGCTCGACCCCTGAAAGAGCCCAAGTGCTTTTTGCTCTTGCCTCATTTCAAACTATTCCATCTATTGGTCCAAGGGTTGCACAATGGGTGTTGGACTTAGGATACCATTCACTGAACGAAATCAAAGAGGAAAATGGATCCGACTTAATTCATCGTTTGGAAGAACTCTAGGTTATTGGGTGGACCCTTGTGTGGAAGATGCGTTGCGTTGTATTGTGTACCACGCCAATAACCCAAATAGTGACAAATGTTGGTTCGACTTTACGGAGGGACGCAAATCCTATCGTGCTCAGAACGGCTATCCGGCAACCCGCCCGTCGCTAGCGTGGTATGAAATAAAAAAGTGACTTCGCTGTTGCGTTAACGGGGGTTAGTTACCGACAGAGGTTCTCTGCCGCAGGCTACCAAAATGCGTAATGTTTCCTAGCTGGCTCACCTGGCTCAAAGAACTCACGGCCATTCGCCTCCCGGCTCCCCAAAAACAATCCGAACGCACCCAAGCGTAACTGTCATCTTCCAGGGCAGGGGAGCGGTTAGATAATATGACCAGCCCCAACAGTCGCATTCTCGTGGGCTATACTCGACGCGATTATAGTCGATATATTGGCTGGGATGTACACGGGAAAACATTGTGACCCGAAGTCTCACCCCGACGGGATCCGGCTCGCAATCTGGGCACGATTCCTCAAACGCCTGAAGATACTACGCGGGATCCGTCACCAACCGGGTCAGGCCATTGCCGATGGCCTATGAAGCGGGTCCGATGGGTATCGGATTAGCCTGACTCTGTCGCCACCGGCACTTCGCGTTGCATGGTCCGCCAACTTTAGGCGGACTCATTTATTCGGGCAAGGCGGTACTACCAGTGTCCCGGGCAACGTTATATCGCTATCCAAAAAATGAAGTCCCGTTATACTCATACCCCTCTACATTGGTTCTACCGCTAATAGACATCTCAGGTTTCAGTCAAACTTACCCATGCTTGGAATGAATGTCCGAATGATAGGAAGAAAGGATTCAGTAACATTCCTACCTTGTTTATGGCCCGAAATCCCGGAAATCGTTGCCAAACTCCTCTAAAAGCCGAATACGATCACAATGACGAGAAGTAGGGTTTAAGCTCAGTTGCGGTCTTTTCAGGATAGACCGTGGTGAACGGTTCATCCAATAGCTGGCGGATAACCGAGACGTCCGGCGAATGTAAAACCGGATTAATCATGCCACGAAACGAAATACGGGCATGAACCCAGGTACGGTCCCCCTCGGACTGGCCAGGATAGAAGGCTAAATTGAAGGAATAAATATTAGTGTCCTTCATATAACGTAGAATGTAAAGCAATCCCTGAGAAAAAGCGCCAATATCTTCGGGGGTTAGGTCGAGAATAGTAAAGCGTCTGGGAAAAATGGCTTCCACATCCCCGATAAAACTTAAGGGAACAAAGGGCACAATCCATTCCACTGTACCGGTAGAAGCCAAATAGCGCTCCTCGAGGGATTTTTCCGCCTCAATCAAGTCTTGCCAAAAAATGTGGGCGTGCTCATTGTAATATCTTTGAGAAGCTTCGATCTGAGATTTGAGCCAGTTTCCGGGTCTGTCGGTAGCATAAATCTGCAGATGGGGATGAAGGAGGCTGGCCCCAGCCATGGGCATATAGTTCGCGCCGATCAACCCATATCCTATGTGGTTTTCATAGTGGCGCACTGCACGAAAGTACTCAATGGAAATACCCAGCGCATCTTCCCAATGTTGAGCTGAAAACTCATTCACCGGCACCAAATGAGCTTTTGTGATAACTGTTACTGCGCTGTGGGCATCATAAGGTGACAGGTTTGGAAAAACAATGGCTTCTCCTTGCCGAAAGCGACCTTGCGACGTAATTTCCTCAGGAAATTTGGGAGTGACTTTGCTGACCATGTCAGGACAAAATGGACAACCTTGGCTCAAGGAGGTTTGGTTTAATGCTTCTAAATCCATCGTGGGCCATGGACCTGCCGCAAAGTGGGCGATTCGCCCGCTAAAACCGGTGAGAGGATCCATCCGCATTTCACTTTCAATGCGAGTTTCAGCGTAATCCTTGCGCGGATCCAATAACCGAGTGACTCTCGGTATTCGCTCGAAGTTCATGCTAATCATTCCTTTCTGGAGGGAGACATCTTTCTACTATTTTGCCTTGATGCTTTCACTGTACAACTTCTCGAAATCAAGATCACGTTGCAAAGCCGGGTTCTTCATGTTTTTGCACTATGGGTGAGCGAAGAAGGGGGAGTCATACCGAGGGCTGCCATGGGGAGTGCCGTGCCATTGTAAAAATGCACTATGGGCCATTTTGGAGACCCGTCCTATTTTTCGGTATATTTAGCGGAATTGATCCTCATGTATGGTGCTATAATTTGTCTGAAAAAAGGAGGAGTGCTCGTGCCGGATCATGATGTCCGCTGGATACAACGTTTGGTTCACTATACTCAGGCGTTGGGCCGGTTGCGGGAAGCTAAAAAACTGGCCGAATCCCGCCCGTTGTCTGACCTCGAACAACAAGGGATGATCAAAGCCTTTGAATTTACCTATGGGTTGGCATGGAATGTGTTGAAGGACTTTCTTGAATATCAAGGCACTCAAGGCTTATACGGGTCGCGGGATGTTGTCCGTACAGCGTTTAAAGTCGGGTTGATCCAGAATGGAGAAGTGTGGATGGATATGATTGCGGATGGAAACCAAATCGCCCATACGTATGATGAAGAGACAGCCGACAGAATTCTGAGTGCAATTGGCAAGGAATATTTGCCGCAATTCGAGACCCTCCAAAGCCATATGCAAACCTTGCGAGATGAGGCCCAATCCCTATGAAATTTGGTGTGTCAGACCAAATGATTTGTGCTATCCATGATATCTTGCACCGGTATCCCGAAGTGGATCAGGCTATTCTTTATGGTTCTCGGGCAAAGGGGAACTACAAAAGAGGGTCGGACATCGATTTGACGCTTATCGGAAGCCATGAACCGACACATAAAATATTGCTACGGATTGCGCGTGAGTTGGAAGAATCCTCAATCTCCTATCTGGTTGATTTATCCATTTGTAACCAAATTTCCGACAAAGACGTTCGGAATCACATTCAACGCCGAGGCATTGTCTTTTACCAAAAAAGGCAACAAGGCCAACTCCCTAAATAACCCCGAGCAAGAAGGGACGACGCGGCTCACCCTTTATTGTATTATCTGTGCATTTTTACTGGTAGCGTCGGGGTTTTAGAACCGCTCGTACGCCGCAACCCTTTACTCCCAAGCGTTAATAGGCAACCTCAGCTCTTCATCAAACGGCAGGTATTATTGGGTGTTTGAAGATTGACTCCCGGTCGAGGCATGCATCGCCGCTCCTAGTCCTCACCCCATCAGAACTTTTCATGAGGTTTTCGCTCCAGCATCAAACTCATGATCTTCGTCGTCTTCGTCTTCGTCAAAAGGGTTTCGGGCAAATAGGGATATGGACCCCACTACGTATTTCTTTAAAGATAAGTTAGTTCGCAGTTTATTGCTTCCGATCCAACCCTAAAGTATGAAACGTCAGTAACCTTCGTCATTCCGATATCAGCGATAGAACGGATCACCAATGCAGGAATTATGAAGAAGAAACGCGAAGTACTACCGAGATTACGCAATGCCGCGATAAACTTCGAGACAAATCGCGACAATTCAGAGAAATTCGGGGGTGTTGAAGTTGGGAGAAAGCCCACAAAAAGATGTGTCCATCACAACACATGTACCATGGAATAAAACCCGCCGTACGTATCGTGATGAAGAATTGATTGCGGGTAAGGTAAACCCCGGTGAAATTGTAGGCCAGGATCGAGCCAAACGAGCTATAGAATTTGGCTTGCAAATGGAAGCTCATATGTTTTTGGTAGGACCGGTGGGAACCGGGAAAACCACATATGTGATTAAACGAGTGACTGAATGGGCTAAACCCAAGTCGGCGGGACAGGATTGGTGTTATGTCCCTAATTTCCGTAATCCTGATCAGCCCCGATGTTTGTCCATGGCCCGCGGCATGGGACGAAAGTTCCAAGCTGATGTGGATCAATTTGTCAATACGGTCCTCAGTCAAATACGGCAAGCCTTTGACAGTGACGCTTATGTTCATCATCGGCAAGGGCTCTTAAGGCAATTTCAAACCGAGCAGCAGAGCCTATGGGACGAAACAACCCAAAAGGCAAAAGAATTGGGATTCTTGTTAGAAACGGCTCCGACGGGCGCCTTAGTGACAGTGCCACTAAAACCCGACGGTCAGCCTTTTCATCCCCGTGAATTTTCGGAGCTACCCGAAGAAACCCGACAGGATCTGCGTGAGCGTCAGGCACAGTTGGAAGAGCCGATTGCCACTCTGAGCCGCCGCAGCCGAGCACTGGAACGGGAAACCAAAGAAGCTCTGGCCAAGGATGATCACGAGGTTGCGCAAAATGCAGCTCAACATTTGCTAGATCTTCTCTCCGAGGACTACCAAGAACATCCTCCACTATGGCAATATTTTCGTGATGTTTTAGACGATTTATTTCAACATTTGGACAATCTGCGAGCCGAAGACAGTGAATCTTCCCCTTCCGTGTCCAACTTGAAAGCCTGGCTGGCACGATATCGCGTACAAGTCTTAGTGGAACATCAGCGAGACTCCGGTGCCCCTGTCATCATCGAGACCAACCCGACTTATGCCAATCTTTTCGGGCGCGTGGATTATCAGCAGGTTCAAGGCATGCTGGTGGCAAACATCGAGGGGATTAAGGCCGGAAGTTTATTGCGTGCCAATGGCGGTTACCTGATCCTCAACGCCGCGGATTTACTCCGCGACGCCTTTTCCTATCCCGCACTCAAACGCATGTTAAAACAAGGCTGGACACGAATCGAAAATGCTCCGGAGATGCTTGGGTGGTTGCATCCTGCCATCTTTCAACCGGAACCCATTCCTATCAGTGTCACCGTGGTTCTGATAGGAACCGCCGACATCTACTATGCTCTTTACACTTATGACGACGATTTTCGTCGGCTGTTTAAAATCAAGGCCGATTTCGTGGCGGATATGCCCGCGACCCAAGAAAACCTGTCAGCCTTTCGCAATTTGCTGGATGCGGTAGTCGAACGTGACCATTTGTTACCCCTCACCGACAATGGCTCGGCTGCCTTAGCCGAATTCGGGTCCGCCATCGCCGAGGACCAAGATCGCATCACAGCACGAATGGGAGAAATTCTTGGCGTCCTCTCGGAATCCCATGTCTGGGCGAGTGCCGAAAAGTCCACACAAATCGTCGGCCGCCACGTGAAAAAAGCTCTCGCCGAACGTCGCTACCGTTCGGCGGGGCCAGAAGAAACTATGCAACGACTGGTATCCGACGGAATTTTGCTGCTCGAAACCGAAGGACGTGTCACGGGCCAAATTAACGGTCTGGCTGTAATGAGCGCCGGAGATCTGCCCTTTGGCCATCCTTCACGAATTACCGTGACAACATGGGCGGGTGAACGAGGAATTATCAACATTGAAAGGCAAACCAGGCAATCCGGCACCACGCATACCAAAGGAGTTTTGACCCTGGCAGGCTTTTTTGCAGGACGCTTTGCGCAAGCAACACCATTAACCTTGGCTGCTAGCATTGCGTTTGAACAAATGTACAATGAGGTCGATGGTGACAGTGCTTCGAGTGCCGAACTCTATGCACTGTTGTCGGAACTTGCTGGTGTGGGTATTGACCAAGGGATCGCGGTAACGGGATCCGTGGACCAAAAAGGATCAGTTCAGCCTATCGGCGGGGTGAATCACAAAATTGAAGGTTTTTATCAGACATGCCTTGCTAAAGGATTGTCCGGAAAACAAGGCGTGATTATCCCCGCCCGCAATCTAAAAAACCTAATGGTATCAGATGAAGTTTATGAGGCTATTCATGTTGGTCAGTTCCATCTTTGGGCTGTGGATCATGTTGACCAAGGCATTGAATTATTGACAGGCATGAAAGCGGGAACTCCCGACAGCGGAGAAGACACTATCATGGGACGGGTTTTTGGCCGATTGCAAAAATATTCCCGTGTTCTCAGCACCGCCCAAGGAAAAAGCTTAGCACAACACAATCTTAACCGGGAAGAGGCAGACGAATAATTAAGCGTTACGGACATAAGGTGTCAAGCCGAATTGCGGTAGAGTAAACCGGGTGGGTGACTCGCGAATGCCAGGTACCCTTGATGGCTTGTACCACTTCACGGGTCATCCAAACAGTACAACGGAGAACTGACAAAAACACTTTGGGTTGAGTGCCTTCGTCCATGCCCATGCTGATACATCCATACACTAGATCAAGTCCCACCGAGGAGTGTATACGACCGCGTTGACTTTCTCCAAATTCTCGCTACCACGGATAACATCAGTGTTCCACATCTCTGTCTTCTTACGGTCGTCGACGTACAAGGTTACCGGGTCTTTCAGTCCCTCTGGTACCTCGTTTTGGCGTTTCTCTCTGATGGATGAAAATATGTATGAGCATGATGCCTGAGAGTTATACCGCCAGCGTGCGGAAAGAATGGTTAGTCCGGGTCAGACAGAAGACAACACCACTCCCGAAGCTACCTCTGTCTGTCAATTTTGGGCCGCGTGGACACCGAGAACCCAAAGGGCACAATATAGCACCATGCTACTCAAGGTCACGATGAGTACCAGATCCCGCTTATGGGCGTAATTTTGCCACACTGTCCAGCCGCTTATAGACCGCTTGTAATAACCACCGGCCCCAAGGTTGTTGAAACCCCTTGTCGCCTCCATATACGGTGTGACCCATGGTCAGTGCCCGAATGCTCCAGATAATGATGAGATAGAGGATCCGCGAACCCACAAAGATTTGCGTGATCCATCGCCAAGGAATGGCATATGCAGAGGTATGGCCGTTCGGGGTTTGTGGGTCTACACCTGCCAGCTTTGAAGTGTTATCCATTTATCACCTCCTCAACCGTAAGAACTTTCTGTGAATTAGCGGGTACTGCCGCTAAAGAACGATTTTTTAATGGGTATACGTTTAACCTCTTCGAGGACCTTGCGAGCTGGAGACAGGCCTTATATCCGCTGTCCGTCAAAGTGGCGCCCCGAACCCCGCGAATGAGAAGCGCTGTGGATAATTCTTCTTCTAAGAGATGTATCTGATTGGTGACCGCAGGTTGAGTTACGCCAAAATATTCTGCGCAGGCGGAAAGGCTGCCAAGATCCGCAATGCCGATGAGAAACTCCAACTGGCGCAAAGTCATAAATATCTCTCCCATCCGATATAAATAAATCTTTTGTTGCCATTATAATCTAAATATTTACGCAATACATAGGATAATATTTCATGGCGATATCCCGTATCGCCGAGTCCCATTAGGTTGGAATATTCGGACAAGTTATAAAAAATCAGAACAATATCCATAAGAAAAACTTCGGTGCGAACATCACCTCCGATGTCCTTATCATATTGGTATTTTCTGCTCTGTGTATATGGACCGTGGCGTCTCGAACAGTGACATATGCCATTAAGCACCATACAAAACCGACAAGATTTTTGCTATTTCATGCATTACGTCTCCGCGAAGAAGATGGACATGCGGAATACAGCACACATTTTCGTTAAATCTCATCACCATGGTCAACCAAGAGACACTCTATTCTCGGCATGATAGGATGTGGCAGAAAAGTCATAGTCTTCACGCCTTCCGCCCCATAACTAATTATTATGTTGACCGATAAAGCACTGTCATTGAACTCAGAATCTGTCCATCATAAAATGACAACGATTCAACCACCCCTTGTCGGTCGGGTGCCAACCAAGGTGCCCTAGGCCTTGAGGTCATGACAGACGGGCAGAATTTTGAGTATCAGATCTTGGGTTCATGCACCGCCAGGGGCCGTGAACCGCCTTGGATGGCAAGTCTCAAACGACGTGGAGCAAAGTATTTTCCGGGCTTTGATTGCGTCATAGAAAGGTGAGAGACCCAGGTGTTATCCGCGCTCGTACCATTGAACAAGGACCTCACGGCACAGACCGACAGACCGTGTTACACAAATATTGCGATCTTATTCAAGATCATGTTAGCCGTGAAAAAGACACCTAAAAAGCAGCTGGGCATTACGGATAAGGAAACATACATCAACAGGGTACAGCCTCCACCGCACTTACTAAACAGAAGTGTTCGTTAAGATTGCAGAGCTGTCTCTCGGGCAGGAAACTGGCACAACATTTCACGAGAGTTTTCGTGGAAACGTGTCACTCATGACACCGTGGCAAAGTCTAGCATAGTGGGGCGAGGAGGACACGACGTGCTCGCCTCCACGGAATTGCCGGTGGCGAGAGGAGATTTCTTCTTAGGCACTGAAAACCATCGGACACGGTCGCCTGCGTTAGGTCGCGTTCGGATGCGGCTGACTGCCCAGACAAACCAGGAGCAAGCGCTCGGCAATCCGCGTCCCCCAATGCCGGCGATTAAAGCGGTAGGTGAATTCTTCCAAATAGAGCTGCCGCCGGGCGTGCCCGTGATAGGTCCCATCAATAAACGTTTTCGCTAGACTAATCACCGTGTTTACCCAGTGAAAGACCTCAGGCGCCTCAGGATCACGACTCCAGGTGACCCGGTGATCCGCTTAAGGAAATGAAGGAGGAAGCATTATGAGTCTACCGCTGGAAGGAATTAAGATTATCGACTTTACCGGAGTTCAGGCCGAACCCTCTTGTACACAATTGCTGGCGTGGTTCGGTGCCGACGTGTTAAAAGTGGAAAGACCGGGGGGCGGGGATGTGACGCGGAACCAGTTGCGGGACATTGTGAAAGGCGTGAGGGCTTGAATCGGCTGAACGAAATCCTGGAGTTTAACAAGAAATTTGTCGCAAATCGCGAATATGAAGCATACCGTACGACGAAGTTCCCAAATAAAAAACTTGTTATTCTCACATGCATGGATGCCCGCCTCAGTGAGTTGTTGCCACAGGCTATGAACGTACATAATGGTGATGCACAATTTATCAAAAACGCAGGCGCGGTGGTGTCCCATCCTTTTGGCAGCACCATGCGCAGTATTTTGATTGCGGTGCATGAATTGGGAGCCGAGGAAATTTGCGTCATTGCCCACTATGATTGCGGCATGAGTAGCATTAATCCGGATAAGACCTTTGCCCGCATGGAAGAACGCGGTATAACCTCTGACATTATTCTCACACTGGGACATGCGGGCATTGATCTGAGATCATGGTTTCAACGTATCGAATCGATTCCAGAGAGTGTGCATGATAGCGTCGGGATGATACGGATGCATCCCTTAGTCCCATTATGGGTCAAAGTTCACGGTTTGGTCATGGATCCCGAGACAGGGCGGCTCGATCTTGTTATTGACGGCAACGATGATGCGTCTTCTTGATCATCCCAGCCTTTCGAACTTATGAAGGGCTGTCTTACTCCCGAGTTTGATATGGCCTCCTTCGAGCACTTTTTGAATCCGATTGACCTTGCGAGCCCGTTCCTCAATCACACGGCGGCGATACCGCACCGCTTCCCGCAACTCCCATTGCGGACGATCGGGAATAAAACTGGGGACCACTAAGCCAAAGGTTAAGAGCTCCGCCGGCCATTGGGAATCTTGGACGTCGGCCTTGCGCCCGCGCAAGGCCTTGACATGAACCGGATTGACCAACCATACAACGCAGGTGGTTTTCAACAAATTATAGAGCGGTTTCCAATAAGAGCCGGTGGACTCCATGAGGACAGGGGTGATGCCGGATCGTCACCACCGCCGTCTCTTTATGCACATCAATCCCCGCACCTTGCATAGTGCTCCCCTTTCTGGGCGTTTCTTGTCCTCTCGGGCCAGGGAACTCAAGGATTCTGTTCCGCGTGCGTGGCAAGCCAGCAACAATGTGAGGTGCCCGGGGCGTTCCCGGTCAAACTGTTACACGGATGCATGATCCCACAGAAGAGTCGACCATCACAAGAAAACGCACAGAAGTACTTCGACATATTTGTGAGAATCAGAAGAAAATCCCGGTCATCGAGCAAGGAGTCCGCGATGAATTTCCTGAGTTAACCGCAGAAATTTTGAGGCCGGACAAGGCATGTTATAAGCGAACCTTATTTAGCCCAGATTCTACCACTAGTGGTGGTCACTAGGATATGAGTTATCCTATCAAGTGTTGCAATCCAATCCGTGTTGTTGCAAACTATTTCCACAACCCCTCCTGTGCCATAGATCTCTGGTATCTAGCGCTGTTTCGTCGCGACCTGTGCTAATGCGATGTGACTTGGTTTGAACGCGCCTATAGCATTCTGGGTTATTTACCAGCATGGACCAATTAGTGGCACGACTAAGTACGGTTCGAAACCGTTATACCGCTGCCAAAATCCATGCACCGGAGAACTATGATCGAGATGGTTTAAGCAGAACATTGAGTCTACCGGAGGTCAATCCCACCAAGTTGAGGCTTACAAATCGACAGATCTTCGGCAAAGTTAAATTGCAACAATTATGACAATATCGTGAGAGGAAGCAGTACGATGCCCAGCAGACACGCTGGATGGCTATTTTTGCCCATCCCGCCAAAAAGGTAAAAAGAGCAGGCTATACTTCAAGCCTACATGGGGCCCCGCCGACATTTAAACAAAAACATACGCTAATACATTTATTGGAATGAGGATTCGGTTTTTTCCTACGCTAAGAGTTCCAAGAAACGTGGAGAAACGCGGTATATATACACCACATTCCGGATATTCATTCGTATTTATGGGGCAATCGATCTTGCGCTATTGCCCCATAAGTCCCACAAGGTTTCTCTCGAAATTTCCATTCAACACAACACTAAGCGTCCAACATCTTATTCATCATCTGTGGAAGATACCGGCGACTGCATAGGTTTCTTCCAGAAAATAGCCTGTCGCAGTAAACACGAAGAAGGACTTTGCGAATTTATCGTGACCCCTTACTACCGTTTATTACTATTTTATCCTGGTATTTTGTTCCCCATTGACACATCTGTTCAAGAACTCCCTCTAAGGAGGCAGGACGAAATTAATTCCCATTCTGTAAAGGAAAATGGTGGACCCATCGCGAATAGGTAACTATCTTATTCGCGAAAGGGTCGATGTTCAGAATGGCTGATACTTCACAGCAGGAGCA
>JAKACM010000074.1 GCA_021821465.1 Bacillota bacterium | reverse complement strand
GCCATTCCTGTAGGCAGTGTGACTAAAATGATGACGGCTTATTTGTTGCTGCAGAAACATCCCTTGAGCTATGGAAGTCAGGGCCCCATGGTGGCTGTTACGAGTCATGACGCAGCGGAATATCGCCACGATCTTGCGAGCCATCAGTCGGTGGCTAAGGTCAGGGCCGGAGAAAAATTATCGGAAAAGAAAATTCTGGAAGGCATCTTAGTGGCATCAGGAAACAATATTGCGCATATTGCCGCCGATTGGATTTCCGCTTCGTCCAAGACGTTTACCCAAATGATGAATCAGGAAGCACAAAAGCTGGGGATGCATCATACCCATTTTGTCGGGCCCAGCGGACTCAATCCGGGAAGTGTCAGCACACCTCGTGACGAAACAATTCTTGCAGAGAAAGCCATGCAAAATCCGATATTTCGCCAGATTGTCGGCATGCCCCAGGTCTTTTGGGGACATTCCGGCCGTGCCATCGAAAACTTCAATTACGTCGTCGGACACGACGGGATTACGGGCGTGAAGACGGGATCCACAGTGGTTGCAGGAGGATGTTTCGTGTTTTCGGCTCCCAGAACGGTGGGATCACACGTTGTGACTATTTACGGTGCGGTACTTGGCCAGGCAGGGAACCCCCACTTGCCGCAGTTGCAATACGCTTTGAATGATGGGGAAAGTCTTATCAACCAGTTATCGGCTCAGATGAAATCGGTGTACATAGTGCGTTCGGGACAGCATGTGGCAACTCTCAAGGCACCGTGGACGCATCCGGTGAGCCTAGACGCGACAAAAACGGTGTCGACGGTCCTCTGGCCCGGGGAACATGTTCGGGAAACGGTGCACTTTAGTAAGGGGAAGGGGAACTTGCTGGTTTCGGCTGGAACCCAGCATTGGTCGGTTCCGGTTAAACTATCCGCGCCCTTGCCTAAACCCAGTTTGGTCTATCGTTTGACCCGCGGCTTTTAGCCCGGGTCTTACTGCGTCTTTTTGAGGAAGCTGTTGGCAAGACAGAAAGGCAGGACTTAAAAGCTTATGGAATTACGTCGCACTTCATCACAGAAACGGAGAATATGGCCATATTTTCTTGGCGGGGCCATTCTCATCGCAGGAGGATTAGGCGGAGCGGCTTACTGGGCTTTCGTCCACAACCCTGTTCATGCTCTGGCTACAACCCACGTGAGTTCGCATAATGCGCATTACACCGCTTATCATTTCACTCACCGTGTGACTTTTTTGCTCTTAGGAAGTTCACTGGAAACCAGTAAGAATCAGCAGGATATCAAGGCAAAAAATGCTCGTAATCGTACCGATACTATGATCTTGGTTTCTATCAATCCGGCTACCAAACAAGTGGGGGTGATTTCCATTCCTCGTGACTCGCGGGTGGACGTACCTCCCGTGGGTCAAACCAAAATTGCGGAAGCGAGTTTTTTTGGAGGCGTAAACGAAAGCGTCAATGTTGTCGAAAAGACATTTCACTTGCCGGTTGATTATTATGCTTATTTAGATTTGTTTCAATTTCCTAAAATCATCAATGATATGGGCGGATTGACGGTCACTATTCCCCACAACGAAGTGTATCAACCGGGTGGTCCCTTAGGCATTGATTTGCATAAAGGAGTCCATCATTTGAATGGTCAGCAGGCTCTGGAGTTTGTGCGTTTTCGTAATACTCCTCAGGGCGACATAGGCCGCATCCAGCAACAACAGCAAATTTTGCGGGACATGGTTCATCAATTGCTGAAACCGCAGGAGATTTTGCATTGGCCGGCTTTGGCTCATGATTTGCTGGGATCTCTCAGTGCCACCAATTTGTCTGTGGGCCAGTTGCTGTCCTTAGGGATTTTTGCCAAAGGCATTCCCTTGTCTTCGGTCCGTTTTGCCACGATTCCGGGGTACGCGACCACCCATATGGATCCTTATATGCACATGAAACTGAGTTACTGGCACTGGAGTCGGACATTAACTCCCATTCTGATTCAAAATGTGTTGTTGGGAAAGCCTTTGACTGCGCCACAGCGTCACCAAGTGACTTTTCAGGTTGAGAGTGGCACGGCGAGCTTGGCTCCCGCTCAAAAACTGGCGTCGGCTCTGTCTCGTGAAGGATATAAGGTATTGCCCGTGCTTTGGGCGAATCATCACACCCACCGTCGTTCCGTGATCATTAATAGCACGGGTGATCATTATCTGGGAAATCAGATCGCGAACATGGTAGGGTTGAATCAACAGGAATTTACGGCCTATCACACCACCCCCTGGGACTTTAAAATTATCGTGGGATCAGATTATTCTCCATCCAAAACCTTGTCCTAGCTTAAAATTATCAAATGCACCGTAAAACCCCTTGCTTTAGCTATGGGGATATAAGGCGCTCGTCGTCAGGCGAAAGTTTTCCCCTGTAATGCTATACCCGGATCGTTTTGTGATAGACTAACCATGTGTTCGCCCTTCGAAAATTGGGTACGTTGGCGGTTGTCTCCTGCAATCGTGGAAGACGTAAAACGTATCGCGTCGTCAAGACCAGACGTTAATAGGATTCGGCGAACGATCATTCTCAGTAACCGGAGACCTTCGGGCGACCGGATAGGGGGCGTTTGGCTCACCCTTTGCGAGTAAAGCTCTTGGAGTTCCTCGCAAGAATCCCCTGCCTTTAGGCATTGGGAGTGTCAATCGTAGACTAAATGCAGGTGATAGACTTGGGTTATTTTGATGAAATGCAGCGTCTGCGCCGCCAACTTTTGGACCAATACTGGCCTTTTGTTGAGCCTGCCGTCGCGCGGTTGTTGAACAAGCAAAGAACGCCATTAACCCAAGTTCAGATCCAAGCCGTCGGCGCCCTCATTAGCGAACGCTACCACTTGGGAAAAGTGGATGGGGCTTATCTGGAAATGCTTATCAAACGGCTGGAAAATCAAGTGTTGGGATTTCACTCTCGGACATACTCCGATTCTTTTCGTTATATTACCATTGCGGATTGTGAAAGCATGACGTCCACGCAATTTTGCCGTGTGGTCCGAAAACTTTTTTCCCGTTTTGGTTATGACGGCCTTTGTCGTGAGGATCATTGGTTGGAACTTTTGCATACGCAGTCAACAAGGCGATTATTAATTTATACGGAAGTTGAAAACCGTATTATCCATCTCAAGGATCTTTATCGGATTCAGTCTCGCAAAAAAACAAATAACAATCTTCACGCCATTTTTGTCACGGTCGGATCCTTTGGGTCGGAAGTGCTTGACGCTTTCGGCCAGGGCGGCGATGTGGAATTATGGGATGGGAATCAATTGGGCGCCCTCTTAGACCGCGTCCAGTTGCCGCCGGGGTCTATGCTCGACTAATGGATCTACCAATTCTGTGACTTTTGGCTGATTAAGCGGTGAGCCTCAATAGAGAATTCCATAGGTAAATGACTTAAAAATGTCTGGGAAATTTCCAGAGCTTTGTTCGAATCCTTCGCGTCAAGATCCCTCTGCCATGGCTTAACTGAGAACTCACTACCGGTGATCACGGCATCTTTTTGTGATACTAAACTTTGGTTGCGGATAACCGCAGAGCCTGGCCGCGATTCAATGACCAAGACGTCTCGCGTCAGGTCGCAGTGATGAGCATCGGACAAGACATACTGGCCGCCATCAACGGTTAGTTCGCCTTGGCAAGCTGCGTGGACAATGAGATGCGACGTACTTCTTCGGCCCTCATGAACGATTCGCGGGAAATAGGATAGGGCTTGTGATGCGGAACTGAAGGCGTAGGCCACGATGTTGGCGTGAGAATTTTCACCTTGTAACAAGGTGTCGGTCCATTCATGGGTGTTGTGTCCGCCAAAGTGGCCTTCGACCCAGCTCATTTGTCCATTATCCTCGCAGCGTGCTCGTTTTTGCACCCAGGTATTGATATGCCTGTCCCAGTTTTTCACCGCCGTATAGCTGAAAGTGGCATCATGGCCTACCACGATTTCCGTTTGCACCAAATGACTGGGGGCGTAGTTCAAAGAGGGCCGCCCTTCGACAAAGTCGGCAGAGGCGCCGTCCCCAATGATGATAAGTTGCCGTTCGATTTGGCCGGGATTGGAGACGGTGCGATAATAGCTGAGCGGCACTTGACATTTTACCCGCGGAGGAATGTAAACCACCATGCCTCCGGTAAACAGCGCCATGTTCATGGCTGACAATGTGCTTTCGAAATAGGGGATGACAGTGCCTAGGTATTCTTTAATCAGATCACCATGAGTGCGCAGCACATCAAAGAAGTCTCCATAGACAATACCATCAATCGCCAATGACTCGGTCAGTTGACGGTAGACGAGATCGGCCTCATCGGGATGATGATAGTATTCCGTGACCCAAGCTTCCCCCGGTGGGATCGTAAAGCCTTGATTTTGGCCGGAAGGCCAATAAGGTGAGAATCGGCCGCCATCCAATAACTGCAGGGCTTCCAGACGATATTCCGTGAGCCAGGAAGGTTCACCCCGGCTGAGACTTAACTCACCAATGCTTTGGAGCGAAATACTTTCAAAACCGGTGATTTTCTTTTCTTTCACGTCTTCCCCTCTTCCTTAAAATCGCCATGAAAAGCCTTTTTTTCTCGCGCTAAGGATTGGCCCCTTCCTATTGTAACGCCCAAATTCCTCGGAATGCGGTTTCAAATTGGTTTTTGACGACGTATCTTGAAGTTCTTACGCTTCGGAAAAAAACGGCCGATCTTTGGGATGCGCGACTAAGAGAAGGTGATCAGATCGGAAAAAAACGGCCGATCTTTGGGATGCGCGACTAAGAGAAGGTGATCAGATCTACCCGGCAATTCAAGGGGAGAAAGGGTCGGATTCGGAGGTTGTGGGGATTTTTGAGACGTTCCAAATGACATCTTGTCGTAAAAATTGCCGCAGTGCGGATTTTTTTAACTTTCCGGTACCGGTTTTGGGGAGTTCTTGGATAAAGGTGATCGATTTCGGAACCTTAAAGGGAGGAAGCAAGTTTCGGGCAAATTGCCTGACTTCCTCGGCACTGAGAGAACGATTGATTCTCACGACCAATGCATGAATACTTTCCCCCCAATAACGGTCGGGAACACCGATAACTGCAGCTTCGCGGATATCCGGATGAGAACGCAGAACATTTTCAATTTCGAGTGAAGAAATCTTTTCTCCGCCGGAATTGATGAGATCTTTCTCGCGATCAACCAAGTAGAGATAGCCTTCGTTGTCTTGATAACCGATGTCATGACAGGTAAACCAGTTCTGATGCCAAGATCCGAATTGATCGGGAGAAAGATGGTATCCCGGGAATACCCCATAACCCTGCACGTAAATGGTTCCGGCTTGTCCGGGAGGTACAGCTTTCTTGTTCTGGTCCAGAATTGTGATCTCGGTACCCCATACAGGGCGCCCTACACAGAGCCCAGCCTTGGGTTTTTCCCGGCGCAGCAAGGAAAAAATGGCTTCGGTAGCAGAGTATAGCACCGAGAGGGAGAGATTTGGCCAGGTTTTTTCCATTTCGTGTCGCGTTGAAGTCATCAAGGGAGCGCTGGTGGTGATTAACTCCCGAAGCGATGAGTTTTGCAGTTCCACGGGTTTAACGGCATTGAGGTCAAGCAAGCTTTGCACCATGGTCGGCACCATAAGGGTTATGGTGGCACCGTAACGCTTGACACTGTCGACAAAATGCTCGGCCTCAAAGGGGGTTTCCAATAATAATGTGGCTCCGGCTTGAATTGTCGCCAAGGAGAAGCCTACGCCTCCCATGTGGAAGAGGGGATAAGGATTTATCAGGCAATCATCTTGGTCTATGCCAAGTGAGACTAAGAGAGTGAAATTCCACTCCCACAGGGTTTGATGGGTATGCCAAACCCCCTTGGGAGAATCGGTAGTCCCGGATGTATATATTAATGCGGCCTTGTCTCCGCTTTTCGACCTTATTGGAAAAGGCGGGCGGTAAGGAGAAGAGAGGGATAATTCGTTAAGGTTGACCCACGTTAACGACTTCGAGCCGGCGGCCACTTGCTCCTCCTTCACCGATTCTTCGACATGGGCCATGTCGGAAATCACAAAAAGGGCTTGAGAGTGCTCTAATTGGCGCACCCACTCCCGAAGCTGGGCCTGGGGATTTAGAGGAGTCCATGCCGCTCCCAATTTACCCAAAGCAAAAATAAGACTCACAATGCCGATACGGTTTTGAGACAGATAGGCAACAACATCCCCGGGGCGAACACCTAAGTCACTTAATTGCCAGGCCATAGTATCGGTTATCTGATCCAGTTCCCGGTATGTAAGAGTTTGTCCCGTAATGCCGTCCACTATGGCGGAAACCTCGGGATGACAACGCGCCCAATATGTGAGAAAGCGGCTGATGACGCATTCCAAGTGAAATCACTTCCCTACAATTAAGGTTATAACAAGAGTTGTCAGCATCCTATTCTCCGGTAGTGCCGGATGTGACTCGCATCCGTAGGCAATGGCGTGAAAAAAGGGATCACATTTGGCATGAACTGTGCGTATGGTGGTCGGAGGGACCAAATTCGATGAAAAATGTGCTGCGCCATTATCCCCGCTATTCAGTCCAATTTTTGTATCCATGGGACATTAGACAAATTGTTCGTCTGGAGCGCAAGGTATTTTTGGAACCTATGTTGCTGGCTCCAGTCGTCCGGAAATATTTGTCTCCCAGAACACGCTTTCTCGTGGTGAAGGACGGGCCTTTGGTTATTGCCTATTTTGGTTACGAGGTATTGGGAGCTTATGCGCATGTTTTGGCCAATGTCACCCATCCCTCTTATAGACGGCAAGGGCTCGCTCAATTCGTCTTGACTCACGCCGAACCGTCTGCCGCAAAAATGGGGGCCAAAGCCTTTATTGGCGAGGTCCGACTTTCGAACCATCCTCAGCTTGAGGTGTTAAAGACGATAGGATGGACCAAAGTAGGGGTTATCAACCCATTTTTCGGTAACGGCGAGGGGGCTCATATTGTCATGAAAGTCTTTCAGTAATCATCAACGAAGGCGAAGAATCTGGGATTTCACCAGATCTAAGCCGTCATCCATTCCAAATGTTCCCAAAAGTAACAGGATATGACCGGGAGCAAGACGAGCGGAAGCTTTCGCAATGGCATCAGGCAATTCGTCATAGAGTGTGAGTGCCATCTTACGCTTGTCGGCTGCTACGAGAAAGGCCTCAACCTCTTCCGAGCGCACTCGGTAATCGATGGTGAGTCGGGAAAGAATGCTTTGGCTTAAGGTGAGGACAACCGGAGCGAATCCGAGACGATCATTCCAGTCGGCGAGGATATTGGCGATGTCTTCATTGATTCTAACGCCCCGATTACCCCGGATGGCATTGACGACCACGAAGGGGCGCCCCATCAACTCCACGGATTGCATTACAGCGTCATAGCTCGCACGATTCATAGCCACATCAGAAATAATGGTGACATCGCCAATTTGCATGGTCTCGAGTCGACGGGGGGCGGGAACGAAAGCCTGCAATGAACGCGAAGCCTGTTCTGGGTCGATGCCCAGATGCGTGGCCATACTCAATGCTGCCAAGGCATTGGCAATATTATGTTGTCCGGGAATCGGCAAGCGGACTTCCGCCTGGTATTGACCGTTACGCCACCACTCCCATCTGCTGAATCCTATTCCCAGTTCCAGTATTTGCGCTCTGACATCGGCATTTTCGGCGAAGCCAAAAAGGGTTACGGAAACGGGCGCGTTTTTAGCCAATTTGACCACTTCGCCATCATCGGCATTTAACGCTGTAAACCCTGTGGGCGAAATGTAGCGCATGAAGGAAGCCTTGGCTTCGCGATAATTGGCATATGACCCGTGGAAATCCAGATGATCGGGAGTAATATTGGTAATGGCTCCGGTTTCGAATCGCAAACCGTCGATACGTCCGATGGCGAGTGCATGCGACGAGACTTCCATAATCACATCTCTGGCGCCATGATCTATAGCATCTTTGAGAAAACGGTGCAGTTCGGGAGCATCCGGTGTGGTCATATGGGGACGAAAAGGATCCGGAATTCCTTCGACGCTGTTTGTACTCCAAATGGCTGTAGATGAGTCTACCGACTTCAGAATATGGTTTAGCATATATACCGTGGTGGTTTTGCCGTTTGTTCCGGTTACCCCGTGAAGACGCAGGCGTTTCGCCGGGAAACCATAAAGACGCTGAGCCAATTCGGAAAGAATGGTGCGGGGATGGCTTGTCGTAATCCATGCCATGTGATTTAAGCGGGTGCCTAATGAATTCAAGGGAGCCTCTGATGCCAGGATTGCGACAGCGCCTCTGGCTAGGGCATCGGCCGTAAAAAGAATTCCGTGCGTATTCTGACCGCCCAGGGCCACAAACAATGATCCGGGGTTTGCTTGACGCGAATCGGTGACAATAGACCGAATAACGATAGCTTGATGTTCGGTTTCCAACCCATGGCAATCAATTCCGGCAAATAGCTCAGCCAAGGTGATAGGCATCTTTACACCTCCGTCATGGTATTGGTCCTATGCTACGACCCATCGAAGGCAATAGTGCTTGACTCTCATCGGAAGAATGTAACGAAATGCTGTATTTGGGATCCGGTGCTTTTTTGATGGGTTGCCAAGTTCGGCAGCATTTTCTGTTTGGGATCCACTGGGGTAACGAAATAAGGATTTGGGGAAAGCCTTGTATTCTCTTTTCTGTCACGCTATCTATTCCAGACACTCAAACCTTTTAATCATTCGGATTGGGGGAGAGCGGTGGATTCCTGTTAAGATCCGTTTGTTAGGGGTTTCGGGGGGAGAAGTCTCAGTGTGCTATAATAACTTCGATTTGGCAGGTGTAAGGAGGCAGCATGGTGAAGGATTCAAGCCGATTTATCAATGCCTGCTGGGGAAAACCGCATAATGCCGTTCCCGTTTGGTTTATGCGTCAGGCAGGCCGTTATCAGCCAACCTACCGCCAACTGCGTGAACACCATTCTTTTCTCCAAATGGCTCATTCAGACACCGTGATCACCGATGTAACCTGTCGTCCCGTCGAGGAACTGGGAGTGGATGCAGCCATTTTGTTTTCTGACATTATGATACCTATGGGCCCTATGGGTGTCGACTTCGATATTCAGGAACATTACGGGCCCGTGATAGCTCATCCAATTCGTAGTGGTCAAGATGTAAAGCACATAAAGCCTCTGCGTCCCGAAAAATCTTTACCGGAAATATTTCGCAGCATCGAGCAAATTTGCCGACGGATTGATCCCGTCCCCCTTATTGGTTTTGCAGGAGCGCCATTTACTCTCGCCAGTTATCTCATTGAGGGAGGGCCATCCAAGACTTACACCGAAACTAAAAAGATGATGTGGGAACAACCCGATTTGTGGAAAGAGCTCATGAAGCGCTTAGCGGATGGGGTGATCAGCCACCTCAGCGCGCAAATTCGGCACGGTGTTCAGGCCGTGCAGATTTTTGACAGTTGGATTGGGACCCTTGGGGTTGAAGACTTCGAATACGCGGTTCTGCCGACAATGCAGGAGATTTTTTCCGAACTCAATGCCTTGCAGGTCCCCACCATTTATTTTGGGACTGACAATCTAGCCCTACTGCCTTTGATCAAACAGAGTGGTGCCCGTGTTCTCAGTCTGGATTGGCGAGTTTCTTTGGCTGAGGTGAGAAAGGAACTGGGGAGCCAGGTGGCTTTGCAAGGAAACTTAGATCCTGTAGTGTTGTTGTCGTCTTGGGAGGTCTTGGCGCGAAAAGCCAGGCGAGTTTTAGAGGATATGGCCGGGGATCCGGCATATGTGTTCAACTTGGGCCATGGAGTGCCGCCCGGCACGAATCCGGAACTTCTCAAACGGTTAGTGGATCTGGTTCATGATTATGCACCTGCCACCGGATCGGGAATGGAAATTTGAATGCAGCAGGAGGATGACCCATGATCGGGGTATTGCTCATGGCTTATGGCTCAGCTCGGGATCCGGATGATTTGGTTCGCTATTATACACATATCCGCCACGGAAGGAGTCCCGGTGTTCAGCAATTGGACAATTTGCGCAGGCGCTATGAAGCTATAGGAGGGTTTTCGCCCTTAACGGCCATTACTCAAGGACAGGCCAAAGGATTGCAACAGGTGCTGGATTCCCAAGACGCCGGAAGATTTCGTGTGTATCTGGGTCTTAAACACTCACCTCCATTCATTGCCGATGCCGTTGAACAGATGGTCCAAGACAGGGTGGACCGGTTTATTGCTTTTGTCATGGCGCCGCATTACTCTTCAATGAGCGTGGGGGAATATTTTGGTGAGGTTACTGCCGCGTTAAATGCCGGGGATCGCGCTCTAAACTGGCAGGGCATTCGTTCATGGTTTGACGTTCCCTCTTTTATTGCGTTGGTTGCGGAAGGGCTAAGAAAGACTCAGAAACTTTTTGATGCGGCGGAACGAAAAGATTTGGTTACGGTGTTTACAGCGCATAGCTTGCCCCAAAGGATCTACCGCATGGGGGATCCCTACCCTCAGCAGTTACGGCAAACAGGGGAATTGGTAGCCCAATCGCTTGGTCTTAACCGGTATAGATTTTCTTGGCAAAGTGCGGGGAGAACTTCAGAACCTTGGATGCGCCCGGATATTCTCGAAACACTGAGGGCTTTGGGTGTTGAAGGCTATAAGCACGTCGTCGTGTGTCCGGTGGGGTTTGTTTCGGATCACTTGGAGATCTTGTATGATTTGGACATTGAAGGCCAGACGCTTGCCAAGGCAATGGGGATTCATATGGAACGAATGGCGTCATTTAATGACGATCCCCGATTTACTCGGGTGCTCGCGGAAATTGTGCTGAACGCCGTAGAACAGGGTAATGAGGTGATGAAAGGATGACACATGTTGCGGTCATTGGGGGCGGGATCACCGGCCTTTCCGCCGCTTATTATTTGGAGCGTGATTATCCGGAGGTAACAATCGATCTGTTTGAGGCGGATGACGAACTGGGTGGACGCATTCGCACTGACATGAGCCACAATGTGGTTATCGAAGGAGGGCCCGATTCCTTTCTTGCCGCCAAACCGGATCTGGTTAAATTGTGTGAGGAAGTCGGTTTAGGCCCGCACTTGATTGGTACCAATCCTCGGGCGCGGGGGGCATATATTTTTTGGAAAAATAGATTTTTCCCCATTCCGGAAGGCATTCAAACGGGTGTGCCCACGAACGCTAAAGCGGTTCTCATCAGCCCCTTGTTATCGGTGCCGGGGAAATTGGCTCTGTTAAAAGATTTCGTGGTCCGGGTTAAAAAACCCTCAGACGAAGATCAGTCCCTCGGACATTTTTTGCGTCGCCACTTTGGCAATCAGCTTGTTGAGCGGTTGGCGGCTCCGATGTTGTCGGGTATTTTTGCGGGCGATATTGACCAAATGAGCCTAAAGGCGACATTTCCTCATCTTTTAACGGCTGAAGAAGAGGCACGCTCCGTGTATATCGGATCCAAACGGCGGAAGCCACCGCCTGCCAGCCCTTTCGTGAAACGTTATCACAGTGTTTTTCTAACGGTGGATCGCGGTCTGCAAGAAATTGTATTGCAAGTTGCCCGCAATCTACGTCAGACTCACATTGCTCTTTCTCATTCGGTAGAATATATTGCACCCCAGCCTAGCGGGCAGTGGACGGTGAAGACTTCTTCCGGTTCTCAGCTCTATGATGCCGTTCTTGTCACAACCCCTGCTTATGTGACGGCACGGCTTTTGCGCTTTTTGTCTGCCCCAGCGCAAAATATTCTGGAGAGAGTCCCCTATGCGGATTTAGCGGTGATTGGAGCAGCCTATGATCCTTCTGTGGTTCCGATTAAGACGGATAAAACCGGATTTTTAGTACCCAGAGGTTCAGGGCTTGCCATGACCGCTGTTACATGGGTGTCCTCAAAGTGGCATTATCCGCATGCCGACCCTCTATTTGTGCTGCGAGCGTTTTACGGACGTTTTGGTGAAAATATTTTGAAATATGACGACGATCAGTTAATCCATTTATTTCGACGAGAGTTGGAACAAAGCATGCACATTCAAGCCGATCCCCGGTATTTGCGTGTGTTCCGCATACCCCAGGGCATGCCGCAATATCTTGTGGGTCACATGGACCGGATGGCTCTTCTGCAGCGGGAATTTGCAAACTTTCCCCATTTATTTGTGGCGGGCGCGTTTGATGGCGGCGTGGGACTGCCCGATCGGGTGAAACAAGCTCGAGAAACCGTCGAGATCATGGGACACCAATTGAACCTGCTTCCGCAAGAAATCCCCTCCGAGACACTCACATAAGGCAGGGGGCGCTAACAGCTCATCGCCCCCTGAATGAGGATTTGACTTATTCCGATATTTCCTGCTGAAGGTCCATGGGAACTATTTGGCTCAGTGCTCATTATCGTGGTGTCAACATTTGCCTAAAATCGTGCACCAATATAGACAACTGTTGTGTTGGGCGTCTTCACGTATTTTTCTTATCGGCCCATGCAAGTGCACAACGTGCCTTTCTCGGATAGCGCCTAGAATTATTCGAAGACGAACTTTCTCAATTCTTTAATAGGCACCTTGATCGTCGTATGCATCATCTTCATCATCTTCATCGGGAAACCAGTCTATACCTTGGTCCGGATGATATTCCAAAGCCTGAGAGAGAATGGTTAAAGCGTGGCGCAATTGACTGCGGCGCTCTGTCGGTGCATTCCTGTTGGCCCCATCTCTGACCAACCAAACTCCAATGAGGGCTAAAAGTAAGGTGTGGTTCACTGACCGGTAAGATTGGCTGGTAACGGGCGTTTTGTGTTCTGAAACGCTGTCGTCATAAATATAGCGCCCCCCTCGGAACGCCGACAAAATGGCCGATAGGAAAGTCATGGAGGCGGAAAAGATAAAGACCATTCGCAATGCATCTATGAACGGGTGAGCGATTAGTTGGGGAAAAAATCGCGATCCCATCAGTACCGCGGCCTGAGAACCTGGGAGATGGGCCACGACACTTCGACCGGCAGCCGTCCCGCCCAGCATTATTTTCAGCGGATTGTATCCCAATAACGCCGCAAACAGCACATCCAAGGGAGGAAGATGAGCTATTTGAGTCACCAGCGCGTGGGGAATGGCAAAGCGGCTGAGCCCTTTGGTTACCGCTAAAGGCAACCCGGTAGACAGAGAGCTAATCACCATACTAAAGAAAATCCCCATACTCAGTGTTATCCCCGCATTCATGAAGGTTGACCGCATACCGGACGCCGATCCCCGAAACCGGGCAGGCACGGCGCTCATAATGGCAGAGGTATTCGGTGAAGCAAAAAGCCCCATGCCTGCACCCACGACAAAAATGTAAAACGCGAATGTCCAATAATGAAAGTCTGCGGGCAATGTATTCAAGAGCATAAACCCGATGGCGCTGACCAACATTCCGAGGGTGGCAAACCACCGGGGTCCATAGTGATCGGAGAGTCGTCCGGTAATGGGACCGAAAACGAGGAATCCGACCATTTGAGGAATGGTATCTATACCCGCCTGCAAAGGCGTGTGGGCAAAGGACACGCCATGCAATGGCAACCAGATCCCTTGCAGCCAAATGATGAGCATAAAGGACAGGCCACCCCGCGCCATTGATCCCATCAAACTGGTGAAATTTCCGATGGAAAAGGCTCGGGTGCGGAAGAGCGCGAGATGAAACATGGGATTCTCAACGAGATTTTCAATAATCAAAAACGCAATCAAGAACAGGATTCCGGCGATCAGGCTGGTAATCACCAGAGGGCTGTGCCAACCCATGGCGTGATGACCATAGGGACTAATACTGTAGGTCAGTCCGACCATGATGCCCAACAACCCTAAAGCGAAAGTGATATTGCCCCACCAGTCGATCCGCCCGGCATCGTGAGTCGTTGCCAGTTCGCGCAACACAATATAGGCCCACACCGTTCCGAATAACCCGATAGGCACGTTGACAAGAAAGATCGCACGCCAGTCAATGGCCGAGAGCAGTCCACCCAAGACTAAGCCGAGAACACCTCCGCCAATCCCGGCCATTTGATTCAACCCTAAGGCTAACCCGCGCTCATTGACAGGAAAAGCGTCGGTCAAAATGGCGGCACTGTTGGCAAACAGAAAAGCGCCCCCCAGCCCTTGTACGAATCGAAAAATGATGAGTTCCCATTCCCCGGTGGTGCCTTTCCCCGGGGTGAGAAAGAGCAAAACTGAGCCCAAGGTAAAAATCAAAAATCCCAAATTGTAAAGCCGCACCCGTCCAAAGGTGTCGGAAATTCTGCCAAACGAAACTAAGAAAATCGTCGTGGCTACATTAAACCCCATCAAGACCCACAACAATAAGCTCGTTTGACCACTATGCAAGGGATTCACATGAATGCCCCGAAAAACCGCCGGCAGGGAAATAATCAGGATCGTCTGGTTGATCGCGGCCATCAACATGCCCAGCGTGGTATTGGAGAGCGCAATCCACTTATAATGGCCTTTGGGTGCGGCCCCTCTCATTTTTGATGCGAAGGTCGCCATCTAGTCACATCCTTCCTAATTCTCGGCACCTACCTGCGATCGACGAATGATATTCGTTATCGTTATCACTACAGTTCTTTAATTGTGTGAGTGCCGTCACTTCATCCGTCGGGTGCAATGCACAAGAGGAAACTACAGAACGGCAAGGGCGTCCTTTTGCGAACTGCGGCGTACGCGGAAAACGTCCCGTCGGACTTTTTTCCAGCTATTGCTGTATCATGATCACTCACCTGGACCATATCATTATATATTTATTTGTCGTCCATGCAATCATTATCGTATCCTTAATAGTCTCATGGGAAACAAGTAAATCAATTGGGGTTGCGATCTGATATAATTAATGGCCTCATCCGTAAAGGGACGAGTTTTATTCTGTAGTGCAATTACTCGACGCGGTTTTAGGGATTCCGCCCATAGAAATGTGGATTTCCCACGCGAGAATTGAATCAATATGGCCGTTAATCGAAAGGCGCCCGAGCTAGCGGCCGCAAACTCAGTGCTTCTCCATTGAGACGCGTGACGGATATACCCATATTATTCCATACGGATCAATTGAATCGAATTGCGTTAAAGTAACACGATAGGTCGCCAATGCCGACTATTTTTATGGGGCTGTCCTGAACAACGTAAGCAGGCAAGATTTTGACTCTCACGCGCTTCAAGGCTTGGTGAAAATTTACTGATAAGTTCCCAAGAGGTCTAATGTTGGCAGGTCGGCCTTCAACAAATTCATACACCTCATCTCAATGTTGGAGTCTTCGCGTTAGCAGAGTTTTTGATTTTAATGCAGTTAGTTACGGCAATTCCATAGGCTTCTTACGGTGGTATCTCTTTTATCTCTGTTCTCTATTTGGGAGAATTCCGTGGACACGTATTATGTTCTGGGTAGAGCCTCGTTTCGTAAAAATCTGATGTATCTTTGGGCACACATGGCTAATAATGTCGGCAGTGCACTATTTGGGTTTATCTATATTGCGCTGTGGCATGCCGCAAGCCATGGCCGCGCAGTCGGCACGTTCAGCCCTCACCAACTGGTTAACTATATTGCGGTGACTCAAAGTGTGCTATGGGTTACGACATTCTTGCCACGGGATTTAGGAATTTCTACAGCAGTGCAGACGGGGCAAATTGCCATTGACTTCAGTCGGCCGGGAAGATATTTGCCGCGAGTTGTGGCCAGTGCGTTGGGTGACGTGGCTTACAATATTCTGTTTCGCAGTGTCCCGTTAGCTCTGAGTTTTCTCGTGATGGGCGTTTATCCCTGGCGCGACTTTTTGTCGGCTGCTACAGACGGAGCGTTTGCTGCAGCTCTTGTTCTGGGCGCTATCACCGGAATTTTGATTCAATACCTGATTGGTATGTCCGCATTTTGGACATTTGACACCAGATGGGCCCGTCGTTTGTATTTCACCCTGACCATGTTCGCCGGGGGGCAGCTTCTGCCCATACAACTGATGCCTCCAGCGATGCGCGCGATACTGACATGGTTACCCTTCCAAAGTCTGGTAGCCTTTCCGGTATCGATCCTTCTACACGAGACATATTGGTCGTCGTGGATTTCGTCCATGCTTTGGGCCTTGATATTAACCCTTCTCGCGGTGGCCTTAACTCAGGGTGCACGACGGCGCGTTGAAATTCAAGGGGGATGAAGGCGATAGGCAACTGGATAGTAGTCTACCGGGCAGTTGCCGCTGCCATTTTGAGAGCTCGTTTGACATATCGGTGGAACTTTATGCTGGACCTCTTCTTACAAATCGTCATGTTGCTTGCCGAATTACTGGTCGTGGTACTGATTGTCACCACGGTGCATGGTCTAGGGGGCTGGTCCGTGTATCAAATCGTATTTTTGTTTGGACTGAGCTCACTATCTTCCGGCCTATACCGGGTATTTGCCTCCGAGTTCCATAGTTTTGACAAGTATCTGGTTAACGGGGAGTTCGATGCGGTGTTGACCCGACCTGCTCCCTCATTAGTGGTGCTCAGTGCACGGTCGATCGATTTTGCGCAAGCGGGAATGATAATCCAAGGTCTGGCCATTGTCGGTTACGCTAGCCAAGAATTGCATCTGTGGCAATTGGACGGCTTCAGTCTCTTATGGCAAACGGCAATCGCCTGGATTAGCGGAGGGGCAATTTGGGTGGGGATTGTTATTATCTTTGCCACCTTGGGTTTTTGGACCACCCGCATTGACGACTTGGCTCCGGTAGTGTTATACGGGCCGGAAACCGCGGCAAATTATCCCTTGTCTATTTATCCGCGGGCCATTCAGGCCATTTTCTACGGGATATTGCCGGTAGCGTTTGGAGGGTACATACCAGCACGGGTAATATTGCATAAAGATCTCGGCTCCGTCTGGCTAGTGATATCTCTTGGCGTGAGCATTCTCACCTTGGCATTTGCTATCCTATTTTGGCAAATAGGCGTGAGACGATACACCAGTACGGGTAGTTAATCGTCCGATGAATCAGGAGGAGTCAATGAGTATAATTTCAACCCATCAAGTAACAAAGACCTTTACCCGGCGTACAGGATTTTTTAAGCGTGGACAAGGGAGTACCGTAACTGCTATCGATCGTTTAACGTTTCACATTGACGCAGGGGAATTTGTGGGACTTCTTGGTCCTAATGGAGCCGGCAAATCGACTACAATTAAGATGCTGACCGGCATTTTGCACCCGACTTCTGGCGACATTCAAGTGGCCGGTTGGTCTCCCGAAAGGCAGCGGTCGCGATTGGCCTTGGACTTAGGCATTGTGTTCGGACAACGCACCCAATTATGGTGGGATCTCCCACTCTATGAGTCATTTGCCATATTACAACACATGTACCGAATCAACTACGCTGAATATCGTCTACGTTTGGCCGAATTGGAGGCATTGTTGGGTTTGCGTGAATTTTGGAAGACACCTGTGCGGCAGCTATCCTTGGGACAAAGGATGCGTGGTGAATTGGCAGGGGCTTTGCTGCACGCTCCGCGGTTATTGTTTTTGGATGAACCGACCATTGGGCTTGATGTGAAAGCAAAAGCGGCAGTGCGTCAATTTCTTAGGATTCTGAATCAAGAAAAGCGGACGACTATTGTATTGACCACGCATGACATGAGTGATGTAGAGGAATTGTGCCAGCGCATCGTGGTAATTAATCATGGACGCTCGGTATTCGATGGCAGGATGGAAGAGTTGCACCAAAGGGTGGGTGTGCCCTCCACGCTTGTAATAACTTTTAAACACTCTGTCGAGCATTTAACAGCCCTTCCTTGTAATGGCCAAGTTCTGGGGAACCAAATTACCGTCTCGTTCAATCGAGCCTGCGAAAGTCCGTTGACAGTAATCGACCGTCTTCGGCAATGGGGCGATGTCATTGACATTCATATGGAAGAACCTCGTTTAGACTTGGTTATGCAGGGGTTGTATCACGATATGCGCGAGTAGTGGCGAAAAGAGGAGCGGTCTTGTTCCGAAAATATCTGTAAGGATGTCAAATTGATCGTCTGCGACGAAGGCAGGTAGTCGCATCGAAGACAATATTGATTATCATAAGGACTTGACATAAGCTTGCAAATCTGGCAATGATGAATTTAAGCTATGTTGCTTATGAAGGAGCAACTAGCGAAAATATGTGATTATGATCGCTAGGGGTGTCCACAATTCGGACTGAGAACGGTGTAAACCGTACCCTTCGAACCTGAAATGGTTAGCACCATCGTAGGGAAGCGAGGGAGTTATCCGCTCGCTTGCGGATTTTTTTTTGGGAGCGGTTTGGCATGATTATGGGATTAGTGGATATCCCACGCTTTCCCGAGAGGGCGTGGGCATGGCTTGGAGGTTTGGAGGGTCTTTTAGACGGGCTCATCGTTCGTGACAAAACGAACGGGGCTTCATCAGTAAAGACTGTGGCTAAACAAATACGGGAGCAAGCTCCCACACTGCCTTTGTGGATTAATTCCTATGTGTCCGTGGCGGTCGGGCTATCAGCTGAAGGGCTGGCTGTGCCGACCAATTTTATGCGGACATCCTTTCTCCGCTCCTTGTGGACCAAACCTATTATGAGCTCAGTGCATCATATCCAGGATCTCCAATACCACCGGGGGGCAGATTATTATCTTTGGGGGCATGCTTTTCCCTCAAGATCCAAACCAGGTTGTATGCCTCGCCCTTGGTCCGAATTGGAAAATATTGTCCGATCAGCCAATGTCCCGGTATTGGCAATAGGAGGTATTACAGCACATAACATTGAACAACTGGCAAAAACAGGGATTGCAGGCGTTTGTTTGGCGGACGGATTGTGGTTGGAAACCGATCCGATCCAAGCTTGTCGGCAGATTCGGGAGTGTATGCAGTCATCGCATTGGAAAGGATCGGGGGCGTGTAATGCGACTGGTAATCAATGGCGAAGATCGTGACTTGCAAGAGATAAAAAGTGTTAAAGACATTCTGGATAATCTGGGTGTTGATCATCAGACGGTTGCGGTAATGGTGAACGGTGAAATTATCGGACGGACAGATTTTACAACGCGTCTGGTGGAGCAGAGCGATGCGGTAGAAATTGTCCGGTTTGTCGGAGGGGGATAAATCATGTCGGGTACCTTGCAGGTAGGCAGCTATACTTTTCATTCACGTTTAATCGTTGGAACGGGGAAATATGAAACCAATGAAATGATGCGAGATGCCATTAGTGAATCCGGAACGGAATTGGTGACGGTGGCACTTCGCCGGGTGAATTTGGATAATCCTGGAGAGCGTTCCCTGCTTGACTTTATTCCAGCCAATGTTCGCATTCTGCCTAATACCGCCGGGTGTTATACGACCCAGGAGGCACTGAATGTTGCTCGCCTAGCCAAGGCGGCAGGAATTGGCACACTGGTAAAACTTGAGATAATCGGAGACCGGGATTTGCTGTGGCCTGATCCGTTGGCGACTCTGGAGGCCACGAAAATTCTGGTGCAAGAAGGTTTCACGGTCATGGTTTATACAACCGGGGATCCGGTGTTAGCCAAATATCTTGATGAAGCCGGTGCGCATGCCATCATGCCCTTGGGATCTCCGATTGGTTCGGGGCAGGGAGTGCTTGATGTTGAGGCTATTGCGCGTTTCAAGCGGAGAGTATCGGTTCCTGTTATTGTTGATGCCGGTATCGGCAGCCCCGAAGACGCCTGTCTGGCCATGGAAAGCGGTGCCGATGGCGTATTGATCAATACGGCTATTGCCCAAGCGAAGAATCCGGGATTGATGGCCCGTGCGATGAAACTGGCCGTGGAATCGGGACGTCTGGGGTTTGAGGCCGGACGCATGCCAAAACGAGGGCAGGCTGTGCCTTCCTCTCCGAGTTCAGGCATGATGGCAACAGGTCGTTAGATCTATGCTCATAACAGACAAAGATCGGGTGCGAAGGCTTGTTTCTTTGCCTGACGCCAAACCTCATTGGACACGGCGATTGCGGGCCAGCAAGGTGGCGATTGTAGGGATGGGGGGACTGGGAAACACCTCCGGTTTGTATCTAGCGGCTCAAGGAGTGGGGCATTTGGCTTTGATTGATCCCGACAAAGTGGAATCCCATAATCTTGGTCGGCAAATTCTGTTTGGTCCGGCGGATGTGGGCAGATCGAAAGTCGAAGCAGCTCGTCAAGCCTTAGGTTCTATTGCTCCGGATGCCTTCTTAGAAGCAAAGAAAGTGGCTCTCACGTGCGAAAACGAACAAACGCTTCTTACGGGCTATGATGTGATTGTAGACGGTCTGGATAACTGGAAAGCTCGAGTTCTTCTCAATCATTTCAGTGTGCGTCACCGTATTCCGGTGGTGTTTGGCGGAGCAATCGGCTACGAGGCACAAGTGTATGTTGTTGACGGGGGAAATCCCTGCATGCAGTGCTTGTTCGGGGATGATCCGTATGAAGAACAAGACTGTGCGGTGCAAGGAGTATTAGGCCCCGTAGTCGGAATGGCAGGAACAGTTCAGGCTCAGGAAGTGTTGAAAATTTTATTGAACACCGGAGATGTTCTGCGAGGACGGATATGGACGTATGACGCGTTTCGAAACCTCTCACGCGTTGTCCCGTTTGCATCTCGGTCCCAGTGTCCAGTGTGCCGAGACAAGGAGCTTGAATATGGCAGGTAACATTTCACAATCCCAGGATTTTATCGTCGTCGGCGCCGGTATTGTGGGTGCCATGACGGCGTACCGTCTGGTTTCTGAAGGGTATTCTGTATTGTTGGTGGACAAAGGTCCTCCCGGCGGACAAGCGTCACGCGCTGCCGCGGGGATTCTTTCGCCATCAGCTGAATCAGGACCGTCACAACCTTTTTTTGAACTATTGCAACGAAGTTTCCTGTTATATCCCGCACTCATACAAAAAATTGAAGAGCGCAGTCACATGTCGGTTGATCTCAATCAGTCGGGTGTTATCCAGGCGGCTTTGGACGAAAAAGAGGAGGCGCGTCTCGAATCCCTTTACCGGTGGCAAAAAGAGCGCATTAATCTCAAATGGCTGACTCCGGCCGAAATTGCCGATTTGGAACCGGATATGAAGCATGCTCGAGCAGCCATTTATGCCCCCGAGGAAATGCAGGTCCATGCTCCCAAGTTAGTTCAAGCTGTAATCCGGGCAGGGCACGAGGAAAGGTTAACGAGCCGTTTTGGAATTTCGGTTCAACATCTAATCGTGGAAGATCGGCGTGTGTGGGGTGTAAAAACCAGCGAAGGCCAATATTTTGCCGAGAAGGCTGTGGTTCTGGCCGCCGGAGCGTGGAACCCCTTTCTTTTGGCCGATTTGGGAGATCGGTTCGAAATTCCCATAAAGCCCATAAAAGGGCAGGTGTTGTCCTTGACGGCCGATATCATGCCCATGCACCACATTGTGTTTGCGCGCCATCGCTATGTCGTACCGAAACCGGACGGCCGTTTCATAGTGGGAGCCACAGAGGACGATACGGGATTTGATGACCGGGTGAAGGTCGGTGGCGTGGCGGCTTTAACAGGCGCTTTAGATGACTTTGGACCTCGGATTAGACACATGCAGTGGGACACGGCATGGGCCGGTCTAAGGCCCATGGCACCGGACGGGTTGCCGGTACTGGGAGTCTGGCCACAATGGGACGGACTGTTTGTTGCCGGAGGGCACTTCCGCAACGGCATCCTGTTGTCGGCGGTTACAGCAGATCTGGTCGTGGATTGGGCCCAAAACGGAACCTTGCCGCCGGAAGCATTTTCTCCTCAGCGATTTAAGACATCATCAAGAAATGATTCGACACCGTAGACGTCGTAAACAAGGAATCGGCTGCCAAGGCTCGGATATCGAGGGGGCCTTGGCAGAATTCATTGAGCTGACATCAAAAAGGACTTCATCAACCGAACCTATCCGAGTCGGTTGATGAGGGGGCTGTCAACGTCATGCCGGCGGTCACGGTTTTTGGCAAGTGATATTTTTATTCCGTTCCCTTTGGTTTGTTATGGTGAGTTCGAGCTTTTCATATAAAACCCGATTCGGCTAAACTTCTCTATGTTGAAGTTATTGTTTTCGAATTGGGCGTAATGGAAGATCATAACAGATAGTTTATACAATGAAGACACTCTCTTTCGGCCCTTTTGTTTTTTTTATTAGGGCTCTTGGAAGAACCCCTCTTTCCTATCGGCAACCCAAAGAGCTTAAGTCGGCTGCGCGGGATCGATGAGAGAAATTCTGAGATCGCGTTTTAAGATTTTGCCGGTAGGATTTTTGGGCAAGGATGAGGCAAACCTGACCTCTTTTGGAATTTTGTAAGATGCCAAATGCTTGCGGCAAAACGCTATGACATCGGCGGACGTCAAAGTTTCCGGATTTTTGAGTACAACCACTGCCACCACCTTCTCCATCCAATAGGGATCTTGCATCCCGATTACCGCGACCTCGGACACTTCAGGGATTTGGTAAATGATTTCTTCGACTTCGCGACTGGCGACATTTTCTCCGCCGGTTTTTATCATATCCTTTTTTCTGTCCACGACTGTGAGATACCCTTCTTCGTCCATGACACCTAAATCTCCGCTGTGAAACCATCCGCCTTGGAATGCCTGTTGAGTTTTTTCTTCGTCGCGGTAATAGCCTTGCATGATATGAGAACTGCGATGACAGATTTCTCCAATCTGGCCAACTGACACGGGACGATTCTCTTCATCGAGCAAAACGGTTTCGACATTGAGTGCGGCTTTGCCGCAAGATCCTAGCTTCGTTAGTTGGTCCTCCGGTCCTAAAACGGTGGCTAATGGTGCCATCTCGGTTTGACCGTAGAAATTCCAAAAATCGGTATGCGGCAGTCGGCGTTTGAGTTCTTGCAGAATTTCCCGTGGCATGATCGCAGCTCCGTAGTGCCCTTTGACCAGAGTGGATAAATCGTATTCATCGAAATTCGGAAAACGCAGCAAACTAATCCATACGGTGGGAGGAGCAAAAAATTCACTGACATGTTCTTGATGAATCATCGACAAGACACTTTGAGGATCCGGTGCCGGAATGATAACGTGGGTTGCCCCCAGATATGTATACGGTCCCAAGAATACATGTTGTTGTGCACTATGATAAAAGGGCAGGGCGTGCAGCACCACGTCCTCCGATGAGAATCCGCCACCGGCAATAACACTGACATATTCGTGGATTAAGTTATCATGCGTGAGCATTACGCCTTTAGGTCGAGATTCGGTCCCCGAAGTGTAGAGAATTTGAGCCAAATCGGAACCTTGGGGGCCCATGAGGTCAAGATCGGAATCGGATGTTTGGGTGGAAAAGGAAGGAATAGATGTCCAGCCAGAGGGGAGGATTTTTCCTGGCTCGGGCCCAAGAACAATTTTGTGGGTGAGTACGGTGTTTTCTGGATCCAGAAGGTTCACTGCCTCGTCAATAGGGGAACACAGAGTGGAATCGGCCAAAACACCCTGGGCTTGGGAGTGCTGAAGAATAAATGCCACTTCCTGCGGGGAGAGCATGAAATTCACGGGAACCACAACTGCAGCTAAAAATGCTGCTGCGAATATGAGAGTGGCATATTGTGCGGAATTTCGTGCATAAACAGCAATTTTATCGCCAGGCTGAAATCCTTGTTGATTTAAATATTGTGCCATATAGCGAATCTGTTGTTCCCACTCGCGATAAGTCCAACGGGTGTCCGAGGACACAATAGCAAGTTTGGAAGGATTGCGGGCAGTCGCCAGATGAACCAGATCGAACAAATTTTGCCGGTGAATCAGAGGATTGGGCATGATAATTTCCGCCTTTTTTGCTTTTAGTATAGAATACATTCAAACAATTCTGAAAGGTAAATTTTTCACTGACATTTCAGCTTGATGTTCAAATAGGCGACAAAATCGAGAAACAGAAAGGACTCCTTTTCTAGGCAAGGCTATGTGATTTGTGGGGGGCATAACGGCAAGTGAAGCTATTGAAAGATCACAACAGGTAGCCAAGGCACTTTTGTTTCGCATCAAGGAGTAAATTATGGCAGTAATCACATCGACATCATATCAACCGGAAGTTAGAGTTCGAAACGTCAATTGTTTATGAAGCGATGGTCAGCTTGCGTTCATTACATATTTCAAAGCAAAGAAGCGATCGCATTAATTCCGCTGACCTGGGTTTTTTTTACGGAAATTTTGATTACGGGGCTCAGTTTGCTGAATTGGCAATTGACTACTCGGAGCATTATTCATTCGAAAGATTTATACAGTACGTGCGTGAAATGAATGTTCCTAGGTTTTTATATTATGTCCTGGGACGTTATCTGTCTGAGAGCGAACTCCAAGAATATTTTTCGGCATCCGGTTGGCACCCTGAGAATAGGAAATGGCAGTGTCGATCGACTTCTCAGTATGATGAAAATCCACATTTTTTGTTCCTCCGATGCGTATGCATGTCCTCCAATGTATTAGCAATTTATACATGTGCGATCCTTAAGGTCTCCAATTTTTGAGGAATATCTAGAGATTTCTACTCGGAAACCTGGGTTTCGGGATGAAGGTTGCAGGGTTGGCGTTAGGACGTTAGAATGAGTCGAGGGGATTTGATGCATGATCATGGATTGGTTTTGTATCAAAGAGACGCGTAACTTAAGCTGATTCCATTAGGCTTAGAGTTTAAAAGTACGTTTAAATCCGCGATTTTAGAAAACCAGGTTCAACGAACCGAGGATTACATTTGGATGAGTAATCCCAATCGGTTCAAGGAATTTTTCTGATTTTGTTGAGAATTGCTGGGATGTATAGGTGGCTTCCACTTTTCGTATATTCCCCTTTTCACCTGAAATGTGGTCACGAGAATTATCGGGCATGTCTTTCAAGGAGTGCCTCGATTAGTTCATAGTTTTTGTGTAGTGTTACATATGCGGGTTTACAAAAATATGCAAGGCAAGCGCATGGCTATTCGTTAGCCGTCTCGCTGGATAGCTAATGCACGTTGGAGTGTTGTCACTTTTTAGCCAGATCCCCTTTACGAATAGATTTGTGCGCGAATACCGGCTGAATACAGCCGAAGGAGGTACAAAATGCGAGTAAAGACGTGGATTGGCATGACGGCAGGGGGAGTGACACTCAGCCTGTTGGCTGCCGGGTGCGGAACGGCTTCAGCCAGTCAGTCGACCTTGTTGGGTCAAGTGAAGACGAGTCATCAGTTGGTGCTGGCGGTGTCGGCTTTTGCCCCGGAAGACTTTCAGAGTCCGTCCACGCATCAGTGGACGGGGTATGATATTAATATTCTCCGCGGGTTTGCGAAGACATTAGGGGCGCA
>JAKACM010000183.1 GCA_021821465.1 Bacillota bacterium | reverse complement strand
CGTGCCAAAAATGGCACAAAACAACGATCGATCTTCCTTCCGGCGAACCACTCATAGGAGGGACGGCAATCGTGTGCTCTGGTAGATCTTAGAGGCGGTGGGACTGTCCAGTTTAGAGATTTAGTGGGGCGATCGCGACCGTCTTTCCCCAAGCGGATGTCCAGAAGTGTATCGTCCGTCAAACCACATTTCCCTGAAGTATGTCGCCAGCAAGGACCGTTTGCCCGATGTACCCATTTACCAGGGGGCTTTCGGATGAACCCAGGGAGATGCTCAGAGATTGCCCCAGCACGATAGGCGCGAATCGCTTCAGTTTGGCCAAACCCCTTTTCATTATATGAGATGCTAACGATTAGCCCTAGCTTGAAGCCGAGGCTTTTTGTAGTGAGCCATGATCACCGCATTGGAGTCATGCCGCCCTGGCTCTGGCTGTTTGGAGACCTTAGAAGCCATAAAATATTAACCTACGAGCATGGCCGTTTGGGAATTGATATGAGGTCGAATGGTGTGGTTCCATTGTTCGGAAATTCGGCGCGATGATGGACTTACGCATCAGAATCCAGACCCAATCGCAAAAACGCCGCCTCGGCATCTTTCAAAAATCGTTGTATGTGGGAAAATTCTCGCCGTAAAACAATTATAACCTGAGTCGTAGAGGCATTCCCGATCTGTAACCAAATAATTTTTGGTGGCGCTCCTCGCAGAATACTACGTTGATAGAAGTCGATGTCTTTGGAAGTAATAACCAGGTGATGCCGAACGGCGTAATCCCAAACCGCCTCATCGGTAACGCCCATTAAGCCTACGTCGCGTACATGAACGCTATGGGGATAAATGTCCGATAGCGCTACCACCAGGCGATAAGACAGATTTTCGTCAAAGAGCAACATCATGAGTACGAAAATAGTCGCCGTTCGCGTTCCGCCGCAAAAGCGAGCGCTGCTCGAATATCGTCTTCGCACAAATCAGGGAAGTCTGTCACGATGTCTATCATAGACATGCCGCCAGCAAGGTAATCTAAAATATCTGAGACCGTGATGCGTGTACCACGGATTACGGGCTTTCCACTTCGAATAGCCGGATCAATCACGACCCGATCCCGATAATTCGGCATGACCATTCCCTCCTTCTCCGCTCATTATATGGCCCACCAGACGATTATTCAAGAAACGTATAAACTCTCCCGGTGCCCCCTTCTACGGGATTTAGGTGGGAAAGAGTTCATCACCACCTAAGCATTCGCCCCCACTGGGGATTTTTTGGTGGATGAGGGGCCGTCAAGAATTGAGGTTCCCAGCCCTATCACCCCCCAAACCGGAATAATTACCCCAGATGCCGCCACGTCACGAAAGGCTCCCAACGCTGTCTGCTTTGAGAACCCGAGAATGTGGTGGGGGCTATGCTAATTTGACAACGCACCTCTCCCCCCGCATACTTTAATCCATCACACGGGGAATAAGCTCGCCTGCTGGCGTAGCATTTCTCTCGGCCCGGATGGTATAGAGGAGAAATCGATGAAATCAAAAGCCGTTCCTGCAGAATTGATAGCGGTCCGAAACACCATACGAGACATCGCTGCGAAACACGGCACAGTGCGCATCGCATTATTCGGATCCATGGCCCGAGGCGACGCGGGGCCGGATAGGGATGTCGACTTTTTAGTTCAAATGGAGCCCGGCGGCCGGAGCCTAGTGGATATGGCCGGGCTAAAATGGGATCTCGAAGAGTTGCTACAACGAGCTGTGGATATTGTGTCCGAAAAGAGTCTGGTCGGCGTACTGCGCGATCATATCTTAACCGAGCCGGTGAGTTTATGACAAAAATGCCGGAGGTCTATCTTCATCACGTTCTGCTCAATATTCGGCCTATCGAACAATTTACGCAGTCTGGCCTGGAAACATTTTGGGAATCATCACTCATTCAATGGGCCGTCAGGAAGGCGTGAGAAAATATTGGGGAAATGGTCAAGCTACCCCAAGAACTGCTTGTGACGGAGCCTGGCATCCCGTGGCAAGGTATTGCCGGATTACGCGATATCATTGCACATCAATACCTGGATATCGACCTGGAAGCAGTAGGAAGCGCAGCCAGAAAAAATTTACCACCGCTTAAAGAGGCTATCGAACGGATAATCAGCGTACGTGCCACCCAGCCTCCGGAAAACTGAACGGCCTCCGGGGCGAAGCCGCCTCTGAGGTTATTGCGGGCGGTTAGACACATTAACCAGCGATGTCACGTTGGGAACCTTTAAAACCTTGATCAAGCAGCAGAACATAATCTGAGGTAATCATTCGCTTTCCACCCAAATTTTAGGCTCAGGTGGGAGAAATCTTTAGCACAAGAACCTTTTGAGACCGCCTCGTCGAGAATTCTGTCTTATCGCCGACTGACATCGTTTGCGACATTTGCGGTTTTTTGATATACCGTCTGGGAGGTGATGGATATGGATCAGCATGACATGTCTAAAGCTCTCACCATTGTCCGTGAGCACTTTGAAGAAATTGATGCAACCATTAACACAGCTGCCGGACCTTGAGGTTCGTGCGACCACACGTAAAGTGCTTCAGCGCGTGATTAGGCGTCCCTCTGTCGGTCGGAAAACTTTAGCGTCTCCTGCCATTCTCACACCCACAGACGCTGCACGCTTACTGGGAGCCAGCCCCGATTCGGTACGACGATGGTGTGAACAGGATCCCACCCCATCCCGCAAAATCCGTCTTCCATCACAAACTGGCTAACAGGTCGTCATAGAGGAGTAAGAACCCGACCACGGGCCAGCCAATGGGCAAGCAAGGGCACGTGATAGACCGGAGCTTCCCAGACCACCCAGCCCACAATACCACTGAGCAGTAGACCACAAACATGCCAAACACCCGGCGAGAAGAGGGGTGCATGGCGGGCCCCGGCCCGTTTGACCCCGGGAATGATGGTGGAATATCTGTATTGTATCACGGATGACGGGAGACCTCACCCTGGTTTTGGGCATAGTATTGAGCCAAGGCCTCGGCAATAATCTCACTTTTTTGCCGACCGGTGGTGCGCCACAAGTGGTCCAGTTGGCGGCGGCAGGTGGGGGTGACATAGACGGATATGCGAGCCGTCTTGTCTTCATGATCCATCGGGCATCCCTCTTTCATGGAAATAATTAGGCATTATCATACCACACCCCCGCGCGTACGCGCAGGGGGTTTAGCGGTTTATTTTCGGCAAATCTCATGACGATGCGGGTTGGGAGGGGGCGTCTCTCGCCCTCATGGCTGTTCCTGGGTCGCGGGCGATTACGGATCCGGAGAACTCGCGGGTGATGACGATTCTCCGCCTCCAGAACCCTTTCAAGCCACCAAACGCACCGGACTGGCGCTCTTGGATACCGGGTGGGTCTTGCGCACGGGAAGCTATTTGGGCCCGTGTCAGGGATTGCCCGATGGGTCCCCACGGGCCGCAAGGTCGTCCCGCCGCCAAGCGGATCGGATTACCCGAGCCCGATCTTATGGTGGGATGGATCGACAATAAGGATTCGCACAACAATCCGTTCTGTCTAGAGCCCCTGGGTGAAGTGACCCAGGGGCCTTTTGGTGTGGTCCGAGTGACATCAAAAGAGGTTTCACGGTGTATGTCTGATTCGTCTTCTTCTGCTCCGCACGCGGATGATGTGATTTGTCCGGGACAATCCCTGATGGTGTCCCGTTGTAATGATGAAGAGCAATGGAGTTGCCAGCGCGCCACTGTCGAACAGTCTTGGCCGGAGTTTGTGGTCTTGCGGTTTCAGCCGGCTACCGGGAATGTTTCGATTGGCACGCATTGCGGACGCAAACGGGCGTCAAAATTTTGGATTCATTTACACCCAACGACAGCGATTCACGGTTCATCACCTTGGGTGAACGAGAAATAGTGAAAATTGGCGATAACTAAAACCCAAGACTCCGACTCCCTTCTCATCATACGGCGTTGTAAATAAGGATGTTGTTGGAACAACCATGATTTTTCCGGGGAGGAGGTGTTTGCTTGGCGACCCCATCCAAACTGTGCTGGGAGGAGATGCCCGATGTCATGACGGTGCCAGAAGTGGCCTGCATGCTCCGAGTGTCCACGGACCATCTTTATGACCTGGCGGCCCAGGCCAAGATTCCTTGTTTGCGTGTCGGCCGCGTCCTGCGTTTTTCCAAACCGCAATTGCTGCAATGGATGCAGCGCGAGATGTCCCGGGAGTCTTCTCCGGACAGCCTATGATACCATATCATCTTAGCCGACCTGGTAGGGGTTGGCACAATAGTTAGCGAAAGGAGGCTTTAGCAATTTGACCTATCAGTACAAACCCGGGGGCACGGTGGTCAAAGACAAACGCAACGGACACTGGATCGCGATTGCCTATTATCCCGATCCCCAAAGCGGTCACCGCAAGCGCAAAACCCATAGCACCCTGAAAAAGGGAAGGCCCAAAAATGGCTGCGCGAGCAACTGACGCGGCTGGAATCCGGCTTGTCCGTCGATCTGACCAAACTTTCCGTGGCAGACTACTTGGCGCAATGGTTAGACGACAAAAAAACGCATGTGGCTCCCAACACCTTCGGCGGAGCCCGAACGGCCGCACAACATGTGATACGTGTTTACGGCAACAAACCGTTAGTGGCCTTAACCGCCCTGGACTTGTCGCAACTCTATCGCCAGCTCGGCCAAACCAAAAGCACCCGGACGGTACGCTATCTGCACACCGTTCTCCATGAGGCGTTGGCCCAAGCCGTCGCTTGGGGCTTTCTGGCCACCAATGTTGCCGAGCGCGTGACACCCGCCCCGGTTAATCCAAAAAGAACGGCAACCTTTGCAGGGGTCTGATCTGGGCCGGTTTAGACAGGCCATTGACCAGCATCCCCTGAAAGCCTTATGGCTGTTTCTTCTTCTCACCGGTGTGCGCCGGGGGGAAGCCTTAGGCTTGCGCTGGAAAGATATTGACTGGACTGCGGCGGTCATCCGCATTCAACAAACCTGGATCAAAGGGCTCCCAGGGGCCCACCACCAGCAAACCTAAAACCAAGCGGAGTCAACGGGCCGTAGCCGTGTCGCCCGGATTGTTGGCCATCTTGAAAGACCATCAGACGGCTCAAGAGAAACAACAGCGTCAAGCCGCGGATCTGTGGCAAAACCATAATCTGGTGTTTTGCCAAGAAGATGGTTCGCCATTTTATCCCGATGGGATTTCCAAACGATTTAAGCGCATTCTCCGTGCCGCCGGACTGCCGCAAACCACCACGTTGCATGACCTGCGCCATTATGGGTTTGGTTCTGTTATGCGAAGCCCGGGCTCAGCCTCAAGTTGTACGGAACTTGTGGTGATCAATCCCGTTACATAATTACCGCATCTGTTCATCGGCACAAATTTTCGAGCCATG